>NZ_JBEPMK010000005.1:0-171917 GCF_040545695.1 Streptococcus gallinaceus
ATAACAAGAGAAGCAAAACAAAATTAAAAGGACTGAGTCCCGTTCAATACAGAACTCAATCCTGTGCTTAAAATATAGTGTCCAACTTTTGGGGGCAGTACAAAATCTGTCAAGGACTTTGCTATTCTGAGGGCAAAGTCCATCTGTATCTTATAAGCCCATTTTGAGATTGAAGAAAGTTTTCATCCGTGAGTAGGCTAAATTTGAGCCGACAAAGTAGACATGATCACCTTTTTCAATCTTACCATACGGTCCAGGAGAAAGAACGAATTCTCCTTCATGTTCAATCGCAATGATGGTTGCACCCGTCAAATGCCAAATATTTAGCTCGCTCAGCGGTTTTCCAAAATGCTCTGTATCTTGGCTAACGATAATCTCATATGGCGTCAATGGGTATTGGCGACTAATGGATTGACTTTGGAGCAAAAATTCATTGACTAGAAGAGACAAATCTTCCATCTGCTCTTGCTGGTCCTTGATATTTTTTCGGATACGCTCCTTAATCACTGCAATCGAATGAGTGCTTTCGTACTTATCCAAAAACTCAATCGCTTTTTCTTGCGACAAGACAATTGCTCCGCTGCCGTGTTTGAGGGTGACAATTTTCAAGTCCGCCAAAATATTCAATGCTTTTCGCGTCGTCTCCGGAGAAACGTTAAATTGAGCAGACAAGGTCGAACGTGACTTCAACTTTTCGCCAGCTTCGTAATCCCCATCGGCAATGCGCTTGGCAACTTCTATCGCGATTTGTTGGTACTTTGATTCTTTGACTGTTGACGATTGTTTCTGCATTTTCAGTTGTCTCCTTTCGTAAATTTCTTATCTATTAAATCACAATTTTATATTTTTTTCAATATTTAGTGATGATTGACTGCACAAAGAAGAGCTGGTGTTCCAGCTCTTTTTCTATCTCATAACTATTCTTTTTCTGAATGTTGTGCGACGAATTCTTTTGTCTTTTCTGCACCAGTCGCTGCTGCTTCTTTGATTTTTTCAGCAGATTGACTTGCAAATTCACCCGTTGCTTGTGCAGCGTCTGTCAAGCGATCTTGAACCGTTACAGATGACTTTTCAAATTCTTCTTTGGTTTGAATATCCACGACATTGACGTTCAACTCAATCACTTTCAAGTGGGTCATGACTTCAACATTTTGGGCCACGATACCTTTCATACTTTCAACAATGGCTGGGATGTCTTTTCCGTATTCCACGATGACGTTCAAGTCTACAGCAACTTCTTCAGAACCAACTTCAACATTAACGCCATCTGTCACTGAATCCGAATTAACCAAGTTGTTTTTCAAATTTGAGAAAAATCCGCCATTAACAGCCAAGAGACCATCAACGTTTTCCAATGCATGCCCAACAATTTTTTCAATGACAAGGTCATTGTAAGTAAGGTTGCTTTTCATATTTTGTACATCTGTCATAGATTATTTCTCCTCATCAGTTGATTTTTTCAAGCCGTCTACTGCACCTTTTACAGTGTCCTTAACATCTTCAATCGTTTCTTTGACTTTACCAGCCAATTTTTCAACTTTACCTTCGGTTTCGACTTCTTTGTCGCCAGTCAATTTACCAAGACCTTCTTTTACAGATCCAGTTACTTGGTCCAATTTTGCATCGAATTTTTCTTCTGACATAGTTTGTTCCTCTTTCTTTTTTAAAAAATTATTTGACACGTGGTTCAGGTTTGAGGTCTTCTACCTTTTCAACACCTGTACCAACTGCTGTTTTAACGTTTTCTACTTGATTTGAAGCAAAGTTTGTCGTTGCTTGTGCTGCGTCTGTCACGCGATCTTGCAAGCTGATAGAGTCCGCTTCATGCTGCGCACGTGTTTTGATATCCACCACCTTGACATTTACTTCTACGACATCCAAGTCGGTCATCTTTTTCACTTCAGATTCAACAATGGCCTTGATGTCTGCGTAAATAGTCGGCAAGTGTTTTTGGTACTCTGCTACGATATCTAAATCCACAGCCACTTGTTTTTTACCAACTTCGACTGAAATCCCATCTGTTACAGACTCAGTATTGACCAACTTATCTTTTAGATTGGCAAAGAAGCCACCGTTGACAGCCAAGAGACCATCTACATGTTCAATCGCTAAGCCGACAATTTTTTCAATAACCTTGTCTTCAAAAGTGAGCTGGCCGCGAACTGCTTCCGTCGGAAGAGTTGATGTATTTTTTACGTAAGTATTCGTTGTCATAGTATTCCTCTTTCGTTATTTAAATTGATTGACTAACTTTGAAATCAAACCTGTCCGTTGGCAATAATTTCCCAACAAGACGCCAAAAATTGTAAATAGTATTAGAAAAATTGTTTTCAAGAACCCAACTGTTAAGAAGAGAAGTGCCAAGAACAGTCCCAAGCCCCCTCCTATAAGCGGGTATCGATAGGTTTTGAATAAATCCATTTCTTCTCCTTATAAGACGCGGTTGACAACACGGCCTGTTTGCCCAGCTGTCTGCAACTCGTCTACAAACACTTTGAAATTCACTGGTCTATCAACACCGATATACTGTTGAATGCCGTCCTCGATAACTTTTTTTGCACCTACTGCCGCATTTGCAAATCCTACTTCATTGGTCACAGCACCTTTGACATGCACCTTGAATTTCTTCTTGTACATGGTCACCGTTACACTTGGATGGACCAATAGATTTGACTCAAGGATGCAGGTACGAATGTAGCCTTCAAGCGCTGATTTCTTCAACAATAAGGAAGTGTCTTTTTCCAACAATGGAATTTCTGTGTAGGTCCGTGGGTAAAAGATGACCACTAGAACCGTCACAAGAATGATAGCGATGAAGATAAGGGCTAACCAGAAGTAAACGAAATGATAGTGTTCTTCTATAAAAGTAGGCAGTTGTAAATCCGTATTCAACCAAGCCCATTCACTCGGAAGTATCAACTGGCGCTGGCTGGCCACAACTACAAATGCAAGTAGACTGACTAATAGAAGACTTGCAAGGCTGTAGAGCCATTTCAGGGTCTTACTCATATCAGTTCCTACTTTCTAGTTTGATTTTCTAAGAAAGAAGGATACCACAGCAACCACGATAACTGCACCTAGGATTGATGGAACCAAGGCCATACCTGCCAAGTTTGGTCCCCATGCACCAAAGATAGATTGTCCGACAGATGAACCGATCAAACCGGCAACGATGTTGGCGATCCAACCCATCGAGCCACCTTTTTTAGTAATCGCTCCTGCAACTGCACCGATAAGTGCTCCGATAAGTAATTTCCAAAGAATCATAATTTTTCTCCCTTTTAAACAAATAACAAAGAATGCAATACCGATGGTATATGACAATAATAAGAATATTCTTTGTGGTTTGTACCACATAAAATATAGTGGGTTATCCTACGAATCCTAACCTAACAACATTATATAATGTGAGCTTTTACTCGATTGTTATTTTTTGTTGTAGTGACAACTTGTTTTATATTTTATATTGTCATTATATCACACTAAAAATAAATTGCAAGTGTTTTGCTCATTTTTTTAAGAGGTTGGAAAAGTGTGTTTTTCTGAAAAAGTTGGAATTTACATCTTTTCTGTTTATATAATGGTAAAACAATTACTTGAAGAATGCTGATTTATAGCCTTTTTTCTGCATTTTAGGCCATATCTTTGACAAAAGTGACATCACATGTTATTCTTTATGTGTTCTGTTTTTAAAAGCAGATTATTTTTATTTCAAAGTGACACTATCTTTTACCTTTGTGTTGCTTATGAATGGAGGAACAATGAAAACAATTTTAGAAGTAAACCATTTGACAAAAGTTTTCGGGAAAAAGCAAAAAGCCGCTCTCGAGATGGTCAAACAGGGAAAATCAAAAGAAGAAATTTTGAAAAAGACAGGTGCAACTGTCGGTGTCTACGATGCGAATTTTGACATTAAAGAGGGCGAAATCTTCGTTATCATGGGACTTTCCGGCTCTGGTAAGTCCACACTGGTTCGAATGCTCAATCGATTGATCGAACCATCATCTGGTCAGATTCTCTTAGGTGATAAGGATATCTCTAAGCTCAATGACAGCGACTTACGCGACATTCGTCGCCACGATATCAATATGGTCTTTCAGAGTTTTGCCCTCTTCCCACATAAAACCATTCTTGAAAATACCGAATTTGGTTTGGAATTGCGTGGTGTAGAAAAAGAAGAACGCCGTCAAATCGCCGAACGCGCTTTGGATAATGCCGGCCTCCTGACTTTCAAGGATCAGTACCCAAATCAACTTTCAGGTGGGATGCAGCAGCGGGTCGGATTGGCACGCGCTCTTGCTAACAGCCCTAAAATCCTCTTAATGGATGAGGCTTTCTCTGCCTTAGACCCTTTGATTCGCCGCGAAATGCAGGATGAATTGCTTGATTTGCAAGAAAATCAGCAACAGACCATCATCTTTATCAGTCATGACCTCAACGAAGCTCTTCGTATCGGTGACCGGATTGCCTTGATGAAGGATGGGAAGATTATGCAAATTGGCACAGGTGAGGAAATCTTGACCAATCCAGCCAATGACTTTGTCCGTGAATTCGTCGAAGATGTCGACCGTTCTAAGGTCCTCACTGCGCAAAATATTATGATTAAGCCTATCACCACTACCATCGGAATTGACGGACCTCAAGTTGCCTTGAACCGCATGTACAACGAAGAAGTTTCCATGCTGATGGCCACTGACCGCCGCAGACACTTGCTTGGTAGTGTCACGACTGATGCTGCTCTAGAAGCTCGTAAAAAAGGAATTCCATTGGCTGATGTGGTTAATACCGATGTCGTGACGGTCTCAAAAGACACGGTCATCACCGATATCATGCCATTGATTTATGACTCGTCTGCTCCAATCGCTGTCACCGATGACAACAATCGTCTACTGGGTGTCGTGATTCGAGGCCGTGTCATCGAAGCCTTGGCCAACATCCCCGACGAGAACAACTAATAGTGAAGGAACTGATTTATGATTGAAAATATATTAAAAACAAAAATTCCGGTAGCACCGGCTGTCGAGTCTTTGACAGAATGGGTTACCAAAACTTTTGCAGGATTTTTTGACCTCTTGCAAGCTGGTGGAAATGGATTGATGGATTGGACGACAAATACACTTCTCTTCATCAACCCACTCCTCTTCATGGCACTCATCGCTCTTGCTCTCTATTTCTTAACGAAAAAGAATTGGAAAATGCCAGCCTTGACGCTGCTTGGACTCTTCTTTATCTACAACCAGGGTCTTTGGGAACACATGATTAACACCCTTGTCTTGGTGCTGGTAGCCAGTCTGATTTCGATTATCATCGGTGTGCCACTCGGCATCTGGATGGCAAAAAATGCAACCGTGAAACGAATCGTCAATCCGATTTTGGACTTCATGCAAACAATGCCTGCCTTTGTTTACTTGATTCCTGCCGTTGTCTTTTTCGGGATCGGTATGGTACCAGGGGTATTCGCCTCTGTTATCTTCGCCCTTCCGCCAACTGTTCGCTTCACCAACTTAGCCATTCGTGAAATCCCAACTGAGCTAGTTGAAGCCTCGGATGCATTTGGTTCTACCCCAAGTCAAAAATTATTCAAGATTGAGTTACCTCTTGCCCGCAACACCATCATGGCCGGTGTCAACCAAACCATGATGCTCGCCCTTTCCATGGTCGTTACCGGATCCATGATCGGTGCCCCTGGACTTGGACGCGAAGTCCTTTCGGCTCTACAAAAAGCAGATGTCGGAAATGGATTCGTATCTGGTTTCGCCCTTGTTATCCTAGCCATTGTACTCGACCGCATTTCTCAACTCCTCAATCACCAAGGAAAAGAAAATGATCAAACTGGCAAATGGGTCGGCATCGTAGCCCTGGTTCTCTTTATCGGAGCAGCTTTGGGACGTAGCTTTACAACCATGAACACAGATGCCACTACCAAGGACAAAACGATTCGTATCTCCTATGTACAATGGGATTCAGAAGTCGCTTCTACCAATGTCATCGGTGAAGTCTTAAAACAAGCCGGTTACAAAGTAGACATGATTCCTCTTGACAATGCTGTCAGCTGGCAATCTGTCGCAAATGGAAATGCCGACTTTACCACCAGCGCTTGGCTCCCCGTCACACATGGTCAGCAATACAAAAAATACCAAGACAAGCTCGAAGATCTTGGCCCTAACTTAGAAAATATCCGACTCGGTCTCGTAGTTCCAAGCTATATGACCGATGTCAATAGTATTTCAGACCTGTCTGACCAAGCAAAAAAATCCATCACCGGTATCGAACCAGGTGCAGGTATTATGGATGCAGCCAAGTCTGCCAAAAAAGAGTATGACAATCTCTCAGATTGGGAACTGACTGCCTCCTCTACAGGTGCCATGACTTCTTCATTGGACAAGGCAATCCGCAACAAAGAAGAAATCGTTGTAACAGGCTGGTCTCCTCACTGGATGTTTTCAAAATACGACTTGAAATACCTTGAGGACCCTAAAAAGTCATTTGGCGAAGCTGAAAATATCAATACAATTGCTCGTAAAGGCCTGAAGAAAGACGCTCCTGAAGTCTATCAAATTGTTGATCGATTCCATTGGACCCAAAAAGATATGGAGTCTGTCATGCTCGAAATCAACAACGGAAAAACTCCTGAAGAAGCTGCCAAAAATTGGATTAAGCAAAATAAAAAAATCGTCCAAGAATGGACAAAATCCTAAACACAACTAACCACTACTAGTCTTTTTAACCCCTAAAACAAATAGAACCCCGGACCCTCGTCCCGGGTTTTATTTTCCTGCAAAGACCTGCGGACTCAAAAATGGTATACTGTAACTAATAAAAGAGGGCCTACTATGAAAGATATTACCATTCTCGTTAATCAACATTCTGGAAAAGAAGAAAAAGAACAGATCGTCGATAGCATCCTGGAGTATTTTAAAGAAAATACCGATATAACCGTTACTGTTCTCTATCCCGAGACAGCCGAGGAGATGCAGACGTTTGCCAAGGAAGCCTGCCAAAACAAGGTTGACATGATTATTCCGCTAGGTGGAGATGGGTCTATCAGCCTGGTCTGCACAGGGATTTTTGAAGGTGGTGGACATTCACGATTGGGTCTCATCCCGACTGGTACGGTCAATAATTTCGCAAAATCTCTGGGGATTCCTCTTGACCTCCCTAGCGCTTTGGACAATCTACTCAAGGGACACGAAGTCGCATTTGACCTCGCTCAAGTCAATGACCGCTACATGATTTCCAGTATGACACTTGGCCTCATGGCCGATATTGCTCTCGGGGTTACCTCTGAAAACAAGCGCAGATTTGGCTTTCTAGCCTTCCTATTTGCCGGATGGTCCATTTGGTGGCAGCAACAAAGCTACAAACTCTTTTTAGATTTCAACGGCCAACGATTGAAATACCGGACAAAAATCCTGCTCCTCACCATGACCAATCACATCGGTGGCAAGGAGGGATTTGCTCCTTCTGAACGCTATGACGACGGCCTTTTCACCGTCTATATCCTTAAAAAACTGCACCTCATCCGCTTTATGTGGTTCTACTTTGTTCGCAAAGGCGAGTTCAAAGACTACCGACACTGGGACCAATTTCGCACTTCTCAGCTAGAGATTCATAACCGTTCGAAAAACAAATACCACAATCCCGTTACTCGTATTGATGGCGACACGGCTAGCACTCTACCCGTTACCGTCACCATGCACGAAAAAGCCATTCGCACCATGGTACCTACAACAGCATAACCAAGTAAAACCACCACTTCCGCAGGAAATGGTGGTTTTACTATTCTACTTCTTCTCATTTTCCCTCTGTCTGACTCCACAGACTGACAAAGCGATGGGTTAACTGGGCTGTCATTCCCCATATATTTTCTGGTAAATCTTCGTAAAAAGGAATGAGGCGATTGTGGTGGCTAAACTGATAATTGGCCCCACCCGTGATGCGTTCAAAAGGGAAAGCCGAATCCGTCTTAATCGTAGCCTCCAAGGTATGGTAAACCGGTGGATTGTCCTGCAAAGTTTGCACCGGTACGGTAAAGAGGTGGGCTACCTCTTCATTGGGACGAATGCTTTGCCAATCTGGAACCTTGAGCTGCCCAACAAAGCAACGAATCGTTCGCTCTTGGTAGACGATATAATCCATCTCTCCCCAAATCTCGACGACTGATTCTGCCACATTGAGCTCCTCAATCGTTTCACGAACAGCCGCTGCTTGAAAGCTCTCGTCCTCCTCCACTCGTCCACCGGGAAACGACACCTCCCCAGGCTGCGAAATCGCCTGACTGCGCAATTCATAGAGAATCTGCCACTGGTCATCCTGCCAGATTAGGGGCAAAAAAACAGCATACACCTTTTCCTGACCCAAGGGTTGGGCTACATAGTCTTGAAAAAACAACTTCAAATCCTTCATCCCATATCCCCTAAAATTTCTCTTTCTATGACTGCCAAAACGCCTGATTCATCATTGCTAGGCGCCTGATAATTGGCAACTCGAGCGACATTTTCAGGACAACCTGCCATGGCATAAGAATTGCGCGTCCAAGCCAGCATCTCCAAGTCATTGTCGCTATCTCCAAAGGTCATCATCTCATCTGGTGAAATTCCCCACTGTTGCCCTAAAAACTGCAAGGCTGTCCCTTTATCAATACCGGACTGGATGATATCAATAAAGTGAAAACCGCTTGATACCGCACGCGCTTGCGGCCCTCCAACTTGATTGAGCTCCGCTACCAAGGCGGCAATATTCTGGTCAGGCACGTCCAAGGTCACGATGCAAAACTGATCTTGGGGCAAATCCGCAAAGCTATCCAACTCTTGCCAAGAATAATTGTGTTTCTTCACAATCTTCTTAAAATCCTCTGGCGCTGACGCTTCAAAATAAGCAGTATCCAGCCCGCCAATCATGCAACGAGAAAGCAAGTTTTTCTGCCCCAAAAGCCCCAGCATGGCTTCTACAACCGAGTTTTCAAAATGATACTCCTGCACCAAGTTCCCATTTTCATAAATCTTATTTCCAATTTCTGAAACGATGGTCATCTGATCCAAGTAAGGCTCAAAGAAGCTCTTTATCTGATGAAATTGATTGCCCGAACTGGCAACGATTTTCATATCGCGACGGACCAATTCATGAAAAATGCGGTCAAATCGTTCGCGGTCATAATCATTTTCTGAGTTCAAAAAGGTGCCGTCCATATCGAAAGCGACTAGTTTGATCATACTTCTTCCTCTATTCTACTCTTTGGACCAATCCAAGTGCATAAAATCGGTCATTTCTTGATAGGCAGCATCAACTCTCGCCTTAGTATCCTCATCCAACTGAACTCTGTGTTGGCCACCTTCGATGAAATCTTCCAGAACAAAAGTTTGATAGGTATAAAATGGTCCACCATCTGCAGCGTATTGGCCATTTGGCACACGACTAACCCATGTTGGATGTGCTGTTGCCGTCTGGATACGCGTTTTCCCTGCCTTTTTCTCAAAGGTAACATCCATCAAAACTCCACGCTCGGTCCACTGGGCATTGTTGACCCCTTCCATGGTTTCCAGGCGCTGGTTTGAAATGAAGTTTCCCATTGAATAAATAATGAGCTTTTTATCCCCATCTTTTTCCACAATTTCCGATGGCTCTGCCACATGCGGATGCCCACCAAAGACCACATCTGCACCCCAGTCTACCATTTTGTGGTAGAGCTCAACCTGCTCTTGTGTCGGCTCAAGCTGGTACTCAACGCCCATTTGCGGCATGATAATCGTGACATCCACCTCTTTCTCAGCACGCTCAATCTCCGCCTTCATCCGAGACTCATCCATATCGGACAGATAAGACTGGTATTCTTCTGGTGTCAAATTCCCTTCCATTCCGTTAAATCCATAGGCATACGCTAAAATGGCCACCTTAATCCCATTTACCTCACGAATCAATAGCGGAGCAGAAGACCGATTTCCCTCAGGATAGACACCAACTGTGCCAACACCTAAGTCTGTAAAAGTTTTTGCGGTTGAAATCAAACCCGATAATTGAGAATCCAAAATATGATTGTGCGCCAAGTCTACCACATCATATCCTGCGTCTTTGATTGCTGTCGCAACTGATGCAGGGGCATTAAACAAAGGATAACCTGCAAGCGGAAATTCTGACGAAATAGTCCCTTCAAAGTCCGCAATCGCTAAGTCTGCCTGCTCAATCCAAGGCTTGACATAGGTGAAATTTGTCGAAAAATCATACGAACCATCTGCTTGCTGGGCGCTCATGTAGAGTGCATCATGATAGAGCAAGTCCCCATGTGCCATGATACGTGCCGTTTGTGTTGATTCCTGTTTCTTTTCAGACGAGGATACCGCAGCCGATGAGGAACTCACTTCCTGATGTGTTCTCATCGGCTTTTTCCATCCAAATATGGCAACCCATCCACCAACCACCGCTAGCAAAATACCTAAAACCAGAGCAATTTTCGCTCTTTGTTTTTGCCGACGTCGCCGCTGTCTTTCGCGCTCTGTTCTTCTTCCCATGTCGATACCTCCTGTTTCTTCCAGTATACTCTATTCTTTGCCTTTTGAAAACAACAAATCAGGCTAATCTCCTAGCCTGATTTCTCCTATTCACTAATGTACTGCAACTTCCCACGGAAATCTTCTAGACTGCCATAGCCCTTTTCTTCCATAATAGATTGTAATTCCTGCGTAATTCGTTCAAAAGCGTACAAGCCTTCTTTTTGGAGGGTTGTCCCCAGTTGAACCATACTTGCTCCACAGAGAATATGCTCAAAAGCATCGCGTCCTGTCAGGACACCTCCCGTCCCAACGATTTGAATTGATGGATTCAGACGTTGGTAGAAAGCATGGACATTGGCCAAGGCAGTTGGTTTGATGTACTGACCACCAATCCCACCAAATCCATTTTTTGGCTTGATGACAACTGTCTCGTCTTCGATATAAAGACCATTTCCGATGGAGTTGACACAGTTGACAAACTTAAGCGGGAATTGATTGAAAATCGCTGCTGCCTGATCAAAATGCACCATGTCAAAATAAGGGGGCAACTTGATGCCCAGAGGCTTTGTGAAGTAGACAAAAACGTCTCTTAAAATCCGTTCCGTCATCTCAAAATCATAGGCAATCTGCGGTTTACCCGGCACATTTGGACAAGAGAGATTGAGCTCTGTCAAACCTCTAAAGTCACTGTCTTGAATGGTCTTCAAAATCGTATGTGTCTCTTCAGGCGACATCCCCACCACAGAAAGGACAAACGTTCGCTCGCTATCTGTCTGCTGCAAGTCCAAGAGATAGTTGAGATAGTAGTTCAACCCTTGATTGGGCAAGCCCATCGAATTGATAGAGCCCAAGGGAACATTCTGATAGCGTGGTTCTGGATTCCCCGCACGCTCTTCAAGGGTTGCTGTCTTAGTCACAAAGGTCCCTGCTGCAGAGTTCTTCACCCCGTCCAGCTCCTCCTTGGTCATACACCAGACACCCGCCGCATTCATGAAACAGTTGTCAAACTCCAAACCAGCCAAACTTGTTTTTGTCGAAACCATAGTCTTCTCCTTTAATTTTTTTCATTATAGCATAGAAAAGAAATTTGATTTCCACTTCAACTGTAAATTGGGAGGGAACATTCGGCTTTTGAATTTTTTTGCAAAAAATTGTCAGAAAATTCAACTTTTTACTTTACAAATGATTTTCCCGGTGCTATAATAATCCCATAAATTAAATTGTCAGACAATTTAATAAATCTAATTATTAAAAGGGGAACAGTTATGACAACTGCTAAAGAATACATCCAAACCTCATTTGAAGGCGTAAAAGCACGCAACTCCCACGAAAAAGAATTCCTCCAAGCGGTGGAAGAACTTTTCAATACCTTGGAACCTGTTTTCGAAGCACACCCAGAGTACATCACTGAAAACATCTTGGCTCGTATCGTTGAGCCAGAACGTGTCATTTCATTCCGTATCCCATGGACAGACAAAGACGGAAATGTACAAGTCAACCGTGGTTACCGTGTCCAATTCAACTCCGCAGTTGGTCCATACAAAGGCGGTCTTCGCTTCCACCCAACTGTTACACAATCTATCTTGAAGTTCCTCGGATTTGAGCAAATCTTCAAAAACGTCTTGACTGGTCTTCCAATCGGCGGTGGTAAAGGTGGTTCAGACTTCGACCCTAAAGGTAAAACGGATGCTGAAATCATGCGTTTCTGCCAAAGCTTCATGACTGAATTGCAAAAACACATCGGTCCGTCACTTGACGTACCTGCTGGTGATATTGGTGTCGGCGGCCGCGAAATTGGTTACATGTATGGTCAATACAAACGCATCCGTCAATTTGATGCAGGTGTATTGACTGGTAAACCTCTTGGATTTGGTGGCTCACTCATCCGTCCTGAAGCAACTGGTTACGGTCTTGTCTACTTCACAGACAACATGCTTCAAGCAAATGGAAAATCATTCGACGAACAAACTGTTCTTATCTCAGGTTCAGGTAACGTAGCACAATACGCAGTACAAAAAGCTACTGAACTCGGTGCCAAAGTAATTTCTGTATCTGACTCAAATGGTTACATCATCGACGAAACTGGTATCGACTTCGACCTCCTTTGCGACGTGAAAAACAACCGCCGTGCTCGTTTGACAGAATACGCTGCTGAAAAAGCAACTGCTACTTACCACGAAGGTTCTGTATGGGAATACGACGGACACGTTGACATCGCCCTTCCATGTGCCACTCAAAATGAAATTGACGGTGAAAAAGCAGCTCGTCTCGTGAAAAACGGCGTTTACTGTGTGGCTGAAGGTGCCAATATGCCATCTAACCTTGATGCGATCAACACTTACAAGGAAAACGATGTCCTTTACGGATTGGCTAAAGCTGCCAACGCTGGTGGCGTTGCTGTATCAGCCCTTGAAATGAGCCAAAACAGCCAACGCTTGTCATGGACTGCCGAAGAAGTGGACAACCGCTTGAAAGACATCATGGCAAACATCTTCAACACTGCTAAAGAAACAGCTGAAAAATACGACCTTGGCAAAGATTACCTTGCGGGTGCGAACATCGCAGCATTTGAACAAGTTGCTGACGCCATGATTGCACAAGGTTTGGTATAAGATAACAAACTAAAAACCACTCAAATGAGTGGTTTTTGTCTGTTCTAAAATTACTCTATCAAATCGCATCCGCATCATTGGTCGCCCAATAAACATTATTGTAAGTGAAACGATAGGTGTCTGAGTCATCAACGCCATAATACAGGGTCAAATGAACTTTTTCACCTGGCTTGATTTTTTCTGGCATGTCTTTACTATAAGTCTGATAGTCTAACACATAGTAGCCGCTAGTATCATCACCGTACACCGAGAACTCGTACTCATCAAAATAGTAGTCCTCGCCGCTAGTATTTTCAAGCGTCAGCGTCACGACCAAGGCTTTGTCCAAGCTATCATCCACTAGGGTGTCTGCATCTTTGACTTCCATTGACTCTACTTTGATGGATAAGTCTGCTAATTCAGCAGTCTCTCCAATGGAGTACTCATCGTATTCTGACCAGTCCATGCTTGTTTCATAATTAGTGTCCTTGTGCTCATCTACAAATTCGTTAACCGTCTGACTACCAAGCGCTAACAGAAGAAATCCAACTACAACGGACAAGAGCAAGGAAATAACCAATCCCGCGATACTGGTCCAAAACAAGGGTTGACGGTGAAGTGGATTTTTACGATAGTAAACCTGTCCATCTTCAACAATAAATTCTTTTGGAAACATATTCTTTCCTTTCTAGTGAGTGGTGCCGAGCTCTAAGCCAGCCTCCACAAAAGCTTGCTGGTAATATCCATAAAAATCATGATAAACCTGACTCTGTTGACCATTGGTCACAAACAGATGAATCCGGTATGAAAATTGTCCCGTTTCCGTCGTCTGCGGCCCCAGGATAAGGCAATTTTTAATGGCTTCGTATTGAGGAAGTCGCTCTTGATTAACCGTCTCAATGAGGCTGGTGACCAAGTTTAGGTCTACCCTACTTGGTAAGGGAAGATCAATCTGCACCCGCATATCACCACGAGACTTATTGCTCACCACTAAGATATTTCGGTTAGGAATAAAATGCAAGGTCCCATCCGCATCTCGAATCTGTGTGGTCCGAATACCGACAGACACCACTTTCCCAGATACGGTGATCGGTCCATTGGTCAAGCGCACGCTGTCTCCTACATCAAATTGCCGTTCAATGAGAATAAAAAAACCATTGACCAAGTCAGACAAGAAACCTTGGGCACCCAATCCAATCGCCACACCCGCAATCCCGGCCCCAGCCAACAAGCTAGAAACCGGCAAGCCACAAATGGCCAAGATACAGTAAATAAACAAGAAAACAAGTGTGTACTGTAAAATATTTTCCACCAGTCGAATGACCGTCTTTTGACGACCCAAATCTTGACTACTCAATCTTCCAGTCGATTGTACAGCCTTTTTAGCAATAAATTTGATAAGCCTTCGAAGAACCAAAAAGAGTAGGTAGAGAATCACGATTGAAATCAGATTCATCAAAATAGCTTCCACATCAAATCGTGCTAAATATTTTTGAAAAAATGCAAGCATAGAACTCCCTTCTAGGAATATTATATCACAATTCCAGACATATGCTCTCCCAAGAGAACGCAGAAATAGCTTCACAAACTCACTTTTTCGTCAACTTCCCTCCCCACCCAAAAACCACCACCTAATCGCTAGGTAGTGGTTTTCTTTACTTCTTCTTTAGGTATTCTTTTGTCTCTGCAATAACAATTGGTGACAAGGCCAAGAGGGCGATGAGATTGGGCAAAGCCATGAGTCCATTCACGATATCGGCAATCACCCAAATCAACTCCAACTCAATAAAGGCTCCTAGAACAACCATGGCCACAAAAAGGATACGGTAGGCTTTTAGGTATTTCACTCCAAAAAGAAATTCAAAGCAACGCTCTCCATAATAATTCCACCCTAAAATGGTGGTAAAGGCAAAGAGTGTGAGCAGAATGGTTAGTATTCCACTTCCCCACTGTGAATAGGTGCTAGTAAACACCGTCTGGGTTAGCGTTGCGCCATTTTGCGCGCCTGTCCAAAATCCTGTCACAATAATTGACAATCCTGTTAAACTACAGATAATCAAGGTATCAATAAAAGTCCCCGTCATCGAAATCAAGCCCTGTTCCACAGCGTGGTTCGACTTGGCAGCTGCTGCTACAATCGGTGCACTCCCCAAACCAGATTCATTGGAGAAAACCCCACGCGCAACCCCGCTACGCAAGGCAACCATCATGGTCGCTCCGACAAAACCACCCGTCGCAGCTGTCCCTGTAAAAGCAGATTTCACAATCAACTTGAGACTCGGCAACAGATGGTCTAGATGCATTCCTAAAATTCCCAAAGTCGCGAGAATATAGACAATAGCCATAAATGGTACTACTTTCGTCGCGACATCGGATATTGCATGAATCCCGCGGAAAATAATCAGTGCAACAATCAAGCCTAGCACGAGCCCAACAAGGCGTACATCCACCCCAAAACTATTCTGAACCGAGCTCGTAATGGCATTGACCTGTGTAAAGGTCCCCATCCCAAAGAGTGCTACCAAAAGACCACTAAAGGCAAAGAAAGTTGCTAACGGACGCCATTTCTCCCCCATACCAAGCAAAATATAGTACATAGGACCGCCCGAACTTTCGCCATTGGCATCCGTTGTCCTGTATTTTATAGCTAAAAAACCTTCCGCATACTTGGTCGCCATTCCCAAAAATGCTGCGACCCACATCCAAAATAAGGCTCCCGGCCCACCTAGCTTAATAGCAGTCGCTACTCCGACAATATTTCCCGTCCCAACAGTAGCTGCTAGAGCCGTACAGAGAGCAGCAAAACTAGAGACCTCTCCATCTCCTGACTGGTCGCCAGACAGAATCAAATGAAAAGCCTTGGGCAGCTTAAAAAATTGAAAAATTCCCAGTCGCACGGTCAAATACAAACCAGTCCCCACTAAAAGCAGCAAGAGGGGCGCACCCCATACCAAGCTTTGCAGTTGTTGCATCCATTCAAGCATATCACATTCTCCTTTTTATCCTAGAAAGCCAAGAAAAAGAGGCTATTGCTAGCCTCTGGATACACGAAAAACGTGGGGAAAATCCCTTTTTTCGCTCTGTCCTTTTGCCTGAGAGTTTCAGCAGAATCTGCCTTGCCCCTTCGGCGCCAAATGGTCTCTCCAGAGTTCCGTCCTGTCTACAGTCAGAAATCTCCTCCTATAGACCATCAACCGGTATTTTATTTTTATACTTTATATTATATAAAAAATTCAAAAATTTGCAAGTTTTTGTATGATTATTCTTTATTTTTTAATAAATCCACGAACAATCCATAACCAGCTGCTTCCATTTCCTCTCTGGGAATAAAGCGCAAGGCCGCCGAATTGATACAGTAGCGCAACCCACCCTTATCTGTCGGACCATCGTCAAAAACATGGCCGAGATGGGCTTGACCAGCACGACTTCTGACCTCGATTCGATTCATTCCGTGCGAACGGTCTTGGAAATAGGTCGCTACTTCCTTGCTAATCGGCTTCGTGAACGAAGGCCAGCCGCAACCCGAATCAAACTTGTCCGTCGATAAGAACAAAGGCTCCCCCGTCGTGATATCCACATAGATACCAGCTTGGTCGCTCTCGAAAAATTCATTTTCAAAGGGACGTTCCGTCGCTGCTTCCTGCGTCACTTGGTACTGCAAGTCGGTCAACTGGCTTTTAAGCTCTTCTTGACTGGGCTTTTGGTATTGCTGGGCATCAATAACTGGAATTTTAGCTTGCTGGACATCAATGTGGCAGTAGCCAGTTGGATTTTTCTTGAGATAATCTTGATGATAGTCCTCAGCTAGAATGTAGTGGCGCAAGGGCTCACATTCGACAGCCAGCTTTTGGTGACCGAATTTGGCAGCTTCTTCTGCCATCACAGCCTCAATCACGGACAAATCCGTGTCATCTGTATAGTAAATTCCCGTACGGTACTGACGTCCCTTATCTGGACCTTGTTGATTGACAGACACAGGGTCAATCACGCGGAAATAATAGAGCAAAATTTCGCGCAAGGACAGAAGTGACTCATCATAAGCCAGATAAACGGTCTCTGCATGGTCTGTCTGCTTGAGAAGTCGATAAGAGGTGGTTTCGACCTGACCATTGGCATACCCAACCGTCGTTTTTTCCACACCTTCAATCTGTGAAAAATATTCTTCTAGACCCCAAAAACAACCACCTGCAAGATAAATTTCTTTCATTTGCTACCTCCAATCTACAAAAATAGGAGGCTAGGCCTCCCACTGTGCTTGTCTATTAACCAATCTCAGCCAAGATTGCTTTAATCTGGTCTTTCGTGTGCACACCGGCTACTTGTTTGACCACTTGACCATCTTTTTTGAACAAGAGTGTTGGGATAGACATGATACCAAAACCACGCGCTGTTTCTGGATTTTCATCGACATCCATTTTGTAAA
Organism: Streptococcus gallinaceus; assembly: GCF_040545695.1. Classification (NCBI taxonomy): domain Bacteria; kingdom Bacillati; phylum Bacillota; class Bacilli; order Lactobacillales; family Streptococcaceae; genus Streptococcus; species Streptococcus gallinaceus. The sequence goes on from NZ_JBEPMK010000005.1 coordinate 17,502, forward strand.
TGCGCAATTCATCTTCGTCTACTTCTTCTGCCAATTGTTCCAAGATAGGAGCTTGCATACGACATGGACCACACCAAGTTGCCCAAAAGTCTACAAGAACCACGCCTTGAGCTGTTTCTGTTTCAAAATTTGCATCTGTAATAGCTTGTACCATAGAAATTCTCCGTTTCTTCATTTTGTACTGTTATTCTACAATAAAAATAAGAGATTGGGAAATAATTGCTACGTTTGGGACGATTTATGGTAAGATGATAAAAAAGAGAGGGAAAAAGATGACAACAATCTATGATTTTACAGTAAAAGGTCAAGATGATCGGGACATTTCCTTAGAAAGTTACCGTGGAAAGGTGCTCTTGATTGTCAACACCGCCACAGGTTGCGGACTGACACCCCAATACGAGGGACTACAAAAACTCTACGATACTTACAAGGAAAACGGCTTTGAAATTTTAGATTTTCCCTGCAATCAATTCTTGAGTCAAGCGCCAGGAACTGCTGAGGAAATCAATACATTTTGCAGCCTCAACTACCAGACGACCTTCCCTCGATTTGCCAAAATCAAGGTCAACGGAAAAGAGGCGAGTCCGCTCTATAGTTGGCTCAAAGACCAAGCATCTGGTCCAGTCGGAAAAGCCATCGAATGGAACTTTGCCAAATTCCTCATCGGACGAGACGGACAAGTTAGCCAACGCTTTTCTGCCAAAAGTCAGCCAGCCGACTTAGAAGAGAGTATCAAGGCATTGCTATAAAAATCCCCAGCGCTGCTGAGGATTCTTTTATAATTCAATCACATAAGTAAATTCTTGGTAGGATTCTTCTATATCAAAGTTTGAGAGGGCTGCCTCCTCGGACACGATATAGACTCCCTCGCGTTGGTAGTAGCTAATGGGATTGCCTGCTAGATCTGACAGAGCGAGCTTGCCTGCGGCCAGATCCAAGTCAAAATGAAAGTCTGGCTCTTGCTTGGGACTGCCAATCACCAGCCAATCGTGACAGACCAATTTTCCTCCCCATTTCTGGTAGAGATGATTGGCCGTATTACCGTCTCGTGTGAAGATGGAGAGCTTTTCAACCTTTTTCTCCTCTAATTTCGCTCTTGCCCTATCAAAAAGCGCCTGTGCAATTCCTCTTCCTTGAAATTCCGGATGGACCGCTAGATTGCTAAAATAAGCCACCTTATCTGCCGGTGCATAGCGATAGATTCGGCTGTATTCTTGATTGTAGATTTCTATGTCCAGAATCCCGACAATCTGACCTGCCTCTTCTGCCACCAACTCAATCCGCTCATCAAAAACCTCTCTGTCCAAGGCTGGTTTAAAGGTGTCTCTGTCATCGAAAAATGGCGAAAAGAGATAAGCCAAAGCCTTGGTGTAGACCCAGCCTTTCTCATCTCCTGCTTGGTAATTTCTAATCTTCATGCCAACTCTCAATCTTACTTAAAGGTCACAATGGTCGCGCCAGAGCCACCTGCATTTTGCGGTGCATAGCCAAACTCTTTGACGTTCCGATTGCGGCGGAGGTACTTGGTCACCCCTTCGCGGATAACTCCTGTCCCGATACCATGGATAATGTCTACTTGCGCCATATTGTTGAGCAGAGCCTGGTCGATAAATTCATCCAGTTCTTGCATGGCTTCTTCATAGCGCTTACCACGAAGATCCAGACGGGCACGTGGTCCTTTGGCAGACGACCGTTTGACGACATTAATCTGCTTCTGCTTAGGCTTGTCTTCTTTTTCAGCCTTGACAAGGGTAAATTCATCCCGTTTCAAGGTCATCTTAATCAAGCCAACTTGTGCTTCAAATCGACCATCTTTGAGCTGATTGGTCAATGTTCCTCGCTGACCGTAGGCCGTTACGACAATGTCATCTCCTATCTTGGCAGCCTTTTCTTCTTTGGCTTTTTTCAAGACCTTATTTTTCGATAGGTCAACGGTTGCAGGAGCTAATTTTTTCAGTTTCCCCTTGGCTTCGATAATCTGATGCGGTTTGAGGCTGGCTTGGTCATGGAGATTTTTGAGAATGTCCTCGCTTTCTGCCAAAGCCAAAGCAACAATTTCCTGAGCCTCGATGCGTGCCTTGTTCAGCTCTGACTCCCGTTCACGATTGAGTTCATTGTAGAGTTTGTGAAGGGCACGATTCATCTTGAGATTGTCCTGCTCGACATCACGAATCCGCTCCAGTCTTTTCCGACTCTCAAGAGTTTGACTTTCCAGCTTTTCAATAATCCGATTGACATCGCTATCCGTATCTGTCCACTCTTGAGCTGCTCCAATCACAAGATCCGACAAACCGAGGCGACGGGCAATTTCAAAGGCATTTGACCGACCAGGAACTCCCTGCAAAAAGCGATAGGTCGGCCGCAGACTGTCTGTGTCAAATTCCATACTAGCATTCTCAACAGCCGGCGTCTCAATACCGTAAGCCTTGAGCTCTGGATAGTGGGTCGTTGCCATAGTCTTGATGCCCCGCATCCGCAAATCATCTAGGATCGCCATAGCCAGACTGGCTCCCTCTTGCGGGTCTGTCCCCGCCCCCAACTCATCAAAGAGAATCAAGGAATGCTCATCCGCCTGGTCTAAAATCGAAACAATGTGCGTCATGTGACTAGAAAATGTTGACAAACTCTGCTCGATGGACTGCTCGTCACCAATATCCGCAAAAATCTGGTCAAAAATGCCGACACGACTGCCCTTATCGGCCAGAATTGGCAAACCAGACTGGGCCATCAACTGGGCCAAACCAAGGGTTTTCAGCATGATGGTCTTACCACCCGTATTGGGACCGGTAATGACGATTGCAGTCAAATTTTTTCCAAAGTGCAAATGATTGGCAACTGGATGTGAAATCAGGGGATGGCGGACGTTGAGAAGGGCGATGTCCTGCTCTGGCGACACCACCGGTACGACCGCGTCATAGCGCTGAGCAAAGAGGTGCTTTCCTCGCACCAAATCCAAGTGGCCAAGCACCCAAGCATTATTGCCGATAATGGCTGCATGCGGTCGAATCATATTTGACAAGTCTGTCAAAATTCGTGCAATCTCATGCCGTTCCTCCGCACGCGCATTGGTAATGTCCTCGTTGAGCGCCACAACTGAGCGCGGCTCGATATAAACCGTTGAGCCCGATGCCGAAATGTCATGCACCACCCCTGCAATCTTGTTGCGGAAGGTATTTTTAACAGGCAAGACATTGCGTCCATTTCGACTAGCCAAAACGGTATCGGACAGCATCTCTGCCTTTGTCTTGAGAAATTCCTGCATAACTTGGCGGACCTGCGTCTCTGATTCTTGGATTTTTCGTCGAATTTTCAGGAGATTTTCAGATGCAAAATCTTCAATAAAACCGCCATCGTTAATAGCTTGAAGCGAGCCTTGCAAACTAGGAAATAACTCCATTTTTTCAAACAAGACTTGCAATTGTCCCAGACTGACATTTTCCAAATCCGCATAAAAATCAGACAGATTTTTCGTGACCTCCAAGACCTTTTTCAGACTGAGGAGTTCAGAAATATTGAGATCGGCGTCCAATTGGAGCCGCTTGATGGCTGGCGAGACATCCACCGTCTTGCCAATGGCAAAGTGCGGATAATACTCAAAAATCGCCGCCATATCTGTCAATTCATCAAAGGACTGTTGGAGACGACCGCTAGCTGTCATGGGCGCTAGCTCTCGCAATTCTTGTAAGCCCTGTTCCGTCACCAAGAAGGGCTCTACCAGAGCGGTTACTTTCTTAAATTCTAAAGTTTCAATAATTTTTTGATTCATATTCTTCCTACTAAAAAAGAGGTAAGTCTCGCTTACCCCACCACATTTGTCACCCAGAGTTGCTGTAAAACACTCGTCATAATCGGGGTGTATTTGATAATCGCATTGGCGACAAAGCTTCCTTGCAAATAGTTCTGAACGGTCGCTATCGGTACAGTCGCAGCAACTGTCAAGACCAACTGAAGCGAAATCAAGGTCACAACCACAGACAAGCCACCACTAATCCCATTTGTCAGACGCGTATCTGGGTTGATAAAATTCAGCAAATGCACGAAAATTCCAATCAGACGCATGATGGCATAAACCAAGACATAGACCACTAAAAATGCTAAACCCGCGTAAAAGATTTCATCCAAACTAAAGAGGTATTTACTTGCAAAAAAAGCATTTTTCGAGCCATCTGTTGCTGTAGTAAAAGGTACCCAGAGATAGAGAATCTTGGCCAAGCTCTTGTAATTTCCAGACGCAATCATCAAGGAAAGGATGGCTGAAAACGTGTAGTAAGCCTGCAATACCAATCCACGGCTGTAGCCGATATAAAAGCTCCACAATAAAATAATCAACAAGATCAATGAAATCATAGGCTGTCCTCAAGTTCATCCAAGTCAACCAACGGTGTCTTGTTGTTCCCACTTCTTTCTGTCATTTGTTGTAACTTAGCCTCTGTTTTTTCAAAGGCAACCTCGCGCGTCAATTGAACTGACAAGGCATTGATCGCCAAGAGAAGAGCCAGAGTCTCTGGGTCTGCACTCGGCATTTTTTCTTTCAAAGCTAGGTATTTTTCTTGCGCCACACGTTCGATTTCTTCCATGAAAAGATTGTCATGCTCGGTGGTCAAGGTTAATTGTTTTTCTCCAAATGTAAATTTATATCGATTCAAGTTTGCCATAAAATCACCTCATTTTTCATTATACCCTAAAATGCGCTTTTTGACCATTTTGACCTTGCTGATTTAAGGCAAAAGAGCGGAAATATGCTATACTGATAAAATGAACACAATTGTATTGAAAGTGACGGAAGCTGTCAAACAAGAACTCCTCAAAACCTATCAAGCTTACCAGCAACCAAGCAAAAACGCCTACATGGCTGGTTTTTTTAAGCTAGACGGAGCTTCCTTGTCCATTTACACATCTGGAAAAGCTATATTTCAAGGCGAAAAAGCAGCTGTTTATGCAGCAAAATGGGGCTGGGTAGACGATACTGCTACTAGCTCTAGTCCTAGTGGACAAGGCCTGCCTATGATTGGGACAGACGAAGTCGGAAACGGTTCTTATTTTGGTGGTTTGGCAGTCGTTGCCAGTTTTGTGACACCAGCAGACCATGCCTTTCTTCGTTCATTGGGTGTAGATGATTCTAAAAAAATGACAGACCAAAAAATCTGCCAAGTCGCGCCACTCTTAAAAGAGAAGATTGCCCACCAAGCTCTGCTTTTGTCCCCTAAAAAATACAATCAAGTCATTGACCAAGGCTATAATGCCGTTTCCGTTAAGGTCGCTCTCCATAATCAGGCTATCTTTCTTCTTTTACAAAAAGGAGTGCAGCCTGAAAAAATCGTGATTGATGCCTTTACCAGTAGCAAAAACTATGACAAGTATTTGGCTAAAGAAAAAAATCATTTTCCAAACCCAATCACACTGGAAGAAAAAGCAGAAGGCAAGTACTTGGCTGTGGCCGTTTCATCCATTATCGCAAGAAGCATGTTTCTCGAAAATCTAGTCCAACTGGGACAAGAAATCGGCTGTGACCTACCTTCGGGTGCGGGCGCTAAATCCGACCAAGTTGCCAGTCGCATCTTACGAACACATGGATTGGCAGGCTTAGAAGCAACTGCTAAACTCCATTTTGCAAATACCCAAAAAGCACAAGCATTATTGAAATAAGGTTTTTTATATGAAATATTTTTTGAAAGAATGGGGACTTTTTACCCTTATCCTCACTGTTTTTATTCTTAGTCGTGTCTTGGTCTGGAGCCCCGTTACTGTAGACGGGCACTCCATGGACCCAACCTTGGCTGACCAAGAAAAACTGCTCATGGTTAAGACTACTAGCATCAAACGTTTTGATATTGTAGTTGCGAGTGAAAAAGATACTGCCGGCAAAGAAAAACTCATTGTCAAGCGGGTCATCGGCATGCCCAGCGACACTATTCGCTACGAAAATGACACTCTCTATGTCAACGACAAAGAGGTCAAAGAGAATTATTTGGCTGAATACCAAGCAGCCTTTAAAAAAGACAAGCTTCAATCTACCTACGCCTATAATTCCTACTTCCAAAAATTAGCACAACAGGCTGATTTCTTCACCCAAGATGCTTATGGAAATGGAAGTTTCACTGTTGTTGTACCTAAAGGAGAATATTTCCTACTAGGGGATGACCGCATCGTCTCACAGGACAGCCGAGCCGTTGGTAACTTTAAAAAATCAGCCATCAAGGGAGAAATTGTCTTCCGCCTCTGGCCATTGAATCGATTTGGTGGATTATAAGCAAGAGCAAGCGGTGACGGAAGTCCCGCTTTTCACATAAGCATTAAGAAAGATAAAAAATCATGTCTGAAGTTTACTTTTCTGGGACCATTGACCGGATTATTTTTGAAAATCCCAGTAATTTTTATAAGATTCTCCTGCTGGAAATTGATGATAGCGATGCTGATTTTGAAGATTACGAAGTCATTGTCACAGGGACCATTGCCGATGTCATCGAGGGAGAGGAATACCGTTTTTACGGCCAATTGGTAACTCATCCCAAGTATGGTCAGCAACTGCAAGTCAGCCGATACGAACGGGCCAAACCCACTTCAGCTGGCTTGGTCAAATATTTCTCCAGCGATCATTTCAAGGGAATCGGAAAAAAAACCGCTGAAAAAATCGTCACACTCTACGATGGTGACGACGTCATTGACCAGATTCTGGCTGAACCTGAAAAACTCACACAAATCACCGGACTCTCTCCAAAACACCGCCAAGAATTTCTGGACAAGCTCCGCTTCAATTACGGTACGGAAATGATTTTAGCCAAGTTAGCGGAGTACGGCATTCCCAATAAACTAGCCTTCCAAATCCAAGACCAGTACAAAGAAAAGACTCTGGATATTATCCAAGAAAATCCCTACCAGCTGGTCGAAGACATTCAAGGCATGGGCTTTACCATTGCCGACAAAATCGCTGAAAATCTGGGCATCGAAGCACAATCACCACAACGTTTCCGCGCTGGTCTGCTCTTTAGTCTCCTCAATCGTTGTCTGGAAATGGGAGACACCTACATCGAAGCCCGCGACCTCTTGGAGAGCACCCTTGAAGCCTTGGAAAAAGCGCGCAATATCGAGTTGGACCCTACGGCTGTCGCCAATGAATTAACTACCCTCATCAACAAAGGAAAAGTCCAGCAGATTGACACCAAAATCTTTGACAATAGCCTCTTTTTCGCAGAACAAGGCATCCAGAAAAATCTGACACGTCTCTTGGAAAAATCCACCGTTAAAACTTTCCCACGTGAGCAGATCGAGCAAGCTATTGACAAACTCCAAGTCGAAGCCGGAATGACCTATAACAGCATCCAAAAAGAAGCCATCATCCAAGCCATCAACAATCCGCTTTTTATCCTGACCGGAGGACCCGGTACCGGGAAAACAACCATTATCAACGGCATTATCGCAATCTACGCCATTCTACACAAGATTAACCTGCAAAAAACGAGCGGCGATTGTCCGATTCTTCTTGCCGCTCCGACAGGACGGGCAGCTCGTCGTATGAATGAATTAACCGGCTTGCCGAGTGCCACTATTCACCGCCACCTTGGCTTGACAGAGGATACTACTGAGCCTGGCCGTAATGATTTTTTGGATGCTGACTTGATTATCATCGATGAGTTTTCTATGGTGGATACTTGGCTGGCTCATCAGCTGCTCAATCACATTTCCTCGAACAGTCAGGTCTTGATTGTCGGAGACGCCGACCAGCTTCCGTCCGTCAGTCCTGGGCAAGTATTGGCAGACCTCTTGCAAGTTTCCGCCCTGCCCAGCATTCGGCTGGAAAAAATTTACCGCCAGTCTGATGACTCAACCATTGTAACCTTGGCCAGTCAGATTCGTCAGGGAAGTTTGCCAGCAGATTTTACACAGAAAAAGGCTGACCGCTCTTATTTTGAAGTGGGGAGCGAGCAAATTCCCACTACGGTGGAACGCATTGTCAGCGCAGCTATTAAGTCTGGTATCCCAGCATCCGAGGTGCAGATATTAGCACCCATGTACCGTGGAGCCGCAGGGATTGACCAGCTCAATCTCATGGCGCAAGCCTTGCTTAATCCCTTGGTGGAAAACGCCCTTGAATTCCAGTACAATGACCAAACTTTCCGTCAAGGCGACCGGGTCATCCATCTGGTCAACGACGCTGAAAGCAATGTCTTTAATGGTGATTTGGGCTACATCACCGACCTCCTTCCTGCCAAATACACCGACTCCAAGCAGGACGAAATCACCATCAATTTCGACGGAAATGAGATTTTCTATCCCCGAAATGAATGGTACAAGATTACCTTGGCCTATGCCATGTCCATTCATAAGTCGCAGGGCAGCGAGTTTCAGGTGGTCATCCTGCCCATTACCAGCAGCAGCCATCGCATGCTCCAGCGCAACCTCATCTACACCGCCATCACTCGTGCCAAGAGCAAACTCATTCTCTTGGGGCAGGTCCGCGCCTTTGACTACGCCGTTCAAAACGCAGGTACCAGCCGAAAGACCTATCTGGTTCCACGATTTTCTGGGGAAATAGCAGAGCTGGAAACAAGCCCCACAGAGACAACTTCCACTCAGCCAGCCGATTACCGCCTGACTGAGAATAATCTCCTCACCATCGATCCCATGATTGGCATCACGGAAGAGGATATCGCTCAATTTTTCAAGAAATAATACAAAAAGCGAGACCGGCCGTCTCGCTTTTTTCTTACCTAAAATTCGTCACGGTTACGCCCAACAATCGTATGCCTTTCCTAGGCTCTCCTACCGCTTCAAAGATTTCTTGGGATTGACGTTCGATTACATCTTCTTTCCGTGTTGGCTCGTCCAAACTCACTCGTTTTGTCAGGGTCGTAAAGTCACCATATCGGATTTTCACGACAACTGTTTTACCTGATTTTCCATGTTTTTCTAAACTCCGGCTGACACGTTTTGACAAGCTGGCCAATTCTTTTTTGACATCCTCATCTGTATACAAGAGCTTGGCATAGGTCCGCTCCTTGCCGATGGATTTGCGAATACGATTAACCTTGACCTTATTCGACGAAATGCCACGTGCCTTGCGGTAGAGGTCAAAGCCGAAACGACCAAATTTATCAATCAGGACCATCTCAGGAATTTCCAGCAAATCTGCACCTGTAAAGACATTCATCTCATGCAATCGCTCCACGGACTTCTTGCCCACACCGTGGAATTTCTCGACAGGCAACTGCCCCAAAATCTCCTCTGCCTCCTCATGCAAAATCAGGGTCAATCCGTGTGGTTTGTCCATATCCGAAGCAATTTTTGCCAAAAATTTATTATAAGAAACACCTGCTGAAGCCGTCAGATGTAGCTCATTCCAGATATCGTACTGAATCATCTTAGCGACTTTGACAGCCGACTTGATGCCCAGCTTATTTTCCGTCACGTCCAAGTAAGCCTCATCAATTGACATGGGCTCTACTAGGTCCGTATAACGCTTGAAAATTTCCCTAACCTGCAGCCCGACTTCTTGGTACTTTTCATAGTTTCCTGAGATGAAAATCCCTTGCGGACAACGCTCATAAGCTTCTTTGGAAGACATGGCAGAATGAACGCCAAATTGTCGCGCCTCATAAGAACAAGTCGACACCACACCCCGACCACCCGTCTTTCGAGGGTCTCTTGCAATGATAACGGGTTTTCCTTTCAAAGAAGGATTATCCCTCTGTTCAATGGCAGCAAAAAAGGCATCCATATCAATATGAATGATTTTCCGAGATGTGTCATTGATCAAAGGAAAAATTAACATATGCCCTCCATTTTCTCCCTAATTATACTCTATTTTCCCTTAAAATACCGACTTTGAAAACCCTGAAAAATCATGAAAAAATTGTAACTTTTTTGTAAACTTTTTCAATGATTTTTCAGGGTTTTTGACCTTGAAGAAAGTGCTTCCAAGTGTTATAATGTAAGCATTAAAGGTGTTTGCAACACTTAATAAAAAGGAGAAACCTCATGTCAACAAAGGTTAAAACTAAAAACGTAACTGAAGACATTTTCGCCCAAGCCTGGGAAGGCTTTACAGGTACTGACTGGCAAGATAAAGCCAGCGTATCACGTTTTGTTCAAGCAAACTACACACCATACGATGGTGATGAAAGCTTCCTTGCAGGTGCAACTGAGCGTTCACTCAAGATCAAAAAAATCGTAGAAGAAACAAAGGCTCATTACGAAGAAACTCGTTTCCCTATGGACACTGACCGTGCAGCATCTATTGCTGATATCCCAGCTGGTTACATCTCAAAAGAAGACGAATTGATTTTCGGTCTTCAAAACGATGAACTCTTCAAATTAAGTTTCATGCCAAAAGGTGGTATCCGTATGGCTGAAACTACTTTGACAGAAAACGGCTACACACCAAACGAGACTCTACATGAAATTTACACAAAACACGTAACAACCGTTAACGACGGTATCTTCCGTGCTTACACTTCAAATATCCGTCGCGCTCGTCACGCGCACACAGTAACTGGTCTTCCAGATGCTTACTCACGTGGCCGTATCATCGGTGTTTATGCTCGTCTTGCCTTGTACGGAGCTGACTACTTGATGGAAGAAAAAGTTGCTGACTGGAATGCTGTAAAAGAAATCAACGAAGAAACCATTCGTCTTCGTGAAGAAATCAACCTTCAATACCAAGCCTTGCAACAAGTTGTTCGCCTCGGTGACCTTTACGGCGTTGACGTTCGTAAACCAGCCATGAACGTAAAAGAAGCTATCCAATGGGTAAACATCGCCTTCATGGCAGTCTGCCGTGTTATCAACGGTGCTGCTACTTCACTTGGCCGTGTTCCAATCGTTCTTGACATCTACGCTGAACGTGACTTGGCTCGTGGTACATTTACTGAAAGCGAAATCCAAGAATTCGTTGATGACTTCGTTATGAAACTTCGTACAGTGAAATTCGCTCGTACAAAAGCTTACGACGCTCTTTACTCAGGTGACCCAACATTCATCACAACTTCTATGGCAGGTATGGGGGCTGATGGACGCCACCGTGTAACGAAAATGGACTTCCGTTTCCTCAATACACTTGACAACATCGGTAACTCACCAGAACCAAACTTGACTGTTCTTTGGACTGATAAATTGCCATACAGCTTCCGTAAATACTGTATGAAAATGTCACACAAACACTCTTCAATTCAATACGAAGGTGTGACTACAATGGCTAAAGATGGTTACGGCGAAATGAGCTGTATCTCATGTTGTGTATCACCACTTGACCCAGAAAACGAAGATGCACGCCACAACATCCAATACTTCGGTGCTCGTGTAAACGTCTTGAAAGCTCTTCTTACTGGTATCAACGGTGGTTACGACGATGTACACAAAGACTACAAAGTATTTGACATCGACCCAATCACTGACGAAGTTCTTGATTTCGAAACAGTTAAAGCTAACTTTGAAAAATCTCTTGACTGGTTGACTGACACTTACGTAGATGCCTTGAACATCATCCACTACATGACTGACAAGTACAACTACGAAGCAGTTCAAATGGCCTTCTTGCCAACTAAACACCGTGCAAACATGGGATTCGGTATCTGTGGTTTCGCAAATACAGTTGATACATTGTCAGCTATCAAATATGCTACAGTTAAAACTATCCGTGATGAAAACGGCTATGTTTACGACTACGAAACAACTGGCGACTACCCACGTTGGGGTGAAGATGACCCACGTTCAAACGAATTGGCTGAATGGTTGATTGAAGCTTACACTACTCGTCTTCGTAGCCACAAACTCTACAAAGACGCTGAAGCTACGGTTTCACTTCTTACAATCACTTCAAACGTTGCCTACTCTAAACAAACAGGTAACTCACCAGTTCACCGTGGTGTTTACTTGAACGAAGACGGCACAACTAACTTGTCACAACTTGAGTTCTTCTCACCAGGTGCTAACCCATCTAACAAAGCTCGTGGTGGCTGGTTGCAAAACTTGAACTCACTTGCTAGCCTTGACTTTGCTTATGCTGCTGATGGTATCTCATTGACAACACAAGTATCTCCAAAAGCTCTTGGTAAAACATTTGACGAACAAGTCACAAACTTGGTAACAATCCTCGATGGTTACTTTGAAAATGGTGGTCAACACGTTAACTTGAACGTTATGGACTTGAAAGATGTCTATGACAAGATTATGAGCGGTGAAGACGTTATCGTTCGTATCTCTGGTTACTGTGTAAATACTAAATACCTTACACCAGAACAAAAAACTGAATTGACTCAACGTGTCTTCCACGAAGTTCTTTCAATGGATGACGCTGCAGAAACTCTTTCAGCTAACTAAGTAATAACCCCTTCTGCCATATAGGCAAGGGGTTTTCTTGAGCACTCTCTCAGCTCCACTAAATCCTTTAAGGATAAACAAAAAGACCAGCTTATCAGCTAGCCTCTCTGTTTAATATTTAGGATAAATGTAAGATAATTGACTTGTCGTGTCTTGCGGGTTAATCCATCCGCGGTGATTGTCAATCCACTGACGACCGTTGGTATTGGCTTCTAGAACTTGAATACGCCCATCTGCTGCTACATCTGTTACATAGGCTACATGACCATAGGCACCATCATCCCAAACAGCAATAGCGCCAGCTACAGGAACAGCTCCAATTGTATAGCCATCGCGCGAAGCATTTCTAGCCCAATCAGCAGCATTTCCCCACCAATCGCCGGCCCAACCAGTTAATTTTTGTACTGCCCAAGTACATTGCCCTACTGGATAATTGATGCCAGGTTCATAATCATAGCCTTCTAGATAGTAAGAGGAAGCTGCTGTAGTCGAGCTTGGTGTCGCTGCTGCAGCCGTTTCCAAAGCAGAAACTTGAAGTGTTTGGCCAACTGTAATGTAATCCGCTAACGTCAATCCATTCAGACTTGCTAACTGACCTGCATCCATACCATAAACAGCCGCAATGCTAGAGAAGGAATCTCCCTCCTGCACCACATAAGTCGTCGTCGCTGTTGGAGCACTATTCTCAACCGCTACAGGCTGCGTTGTCGTCCCTGGAATCGCCAATACTTGCCCAGGTCCAATCACATCAAAGATATCCATTTGATTTGCCTGCGCTAGCTCATAGGCGTCAATCCCGTAGGATTGGGCAATTGAAAAGAAAGAATCTCCATTCTGAATCACATAATCATCTGCCGATACGAACTGCTGTCCTACAAGACCGCTCGTTAAAATAGCGGCATACACGGTAACTTTTCCTAAAATTTTTCTCATGTCTCATCTCCATATTATTGATAGTATTATTTTATCAAAATAGTGCCCAGGAAAAATCACAGATACATTAAAAATATAGGAGATATATTACAATCCGGTATCATTTCAAGCTGGATTGTGACAAAGTCATGTCACGATATTTGACACATCAAAACACCCTATCAAAAAAGCACTTCAATTCGAGTGCTTTTCTTTTTACAAATTTTCCTTGATAACATCACGTAATTCTCTGCGTTTTTCAATCCAAAGAGGTCGATTATCATAGTGATAGGTACGATTGGTGAGAAATATCGCTGCTTTTTGCGCTTTGCGATTGACCATGATAAAGGGTCCTGTGTAACCTGTATGGTCCAACCAATCCTCTTCATCAATGTTCCAGACAATCGAGCGTGGTTTGGAACTGCTGACATTGATCGTCAGATTTTCTGCAAAATCATCCTGCAAATAATGCTCTAAAAACAACTCCAAATCAGAAAGTGTTGAAAATAGCCCAGCAGAGCCGCAATGCACTCCCAAAACTTTAGCCTTGGGATCATGAACGAGACCCGCCCTTTGGCCTTTGACTGTTGCCACAGCTTGCTGCCGTGGACCAAAGCCAGTCTCCGTCATTTCCCACGGTTCAAAAATCTTTTCCTGCAAAATTTGATCCAAATCTTTTCCAAACAAGCTCTCCACCATAAAGCCTAAGAGAATCAAGTTGACATCCGTGTACTTAAAAGACTTGTCTGCCGTCACCGTCAGCTCATGCATAGCTGCTTTTAGCCCCGCAGCATCCAACCTATCCCGATTGGGAATAAAGGGGTCAATCCCTGAAGTATGGGTAACCAACTGGCGAATGGTTACCGTCTGGTCGTGAAAGACTGGGTAGTAGGTAGGAAAAGGCTCATCCAAGGCAATCTTGCCTTCCTGAATCAACCAAATCAATACTGTCCCAACTCCGACGACTTTAGAAACCGAAGCCAAGTCATAGACCAGACCGGGCTTGATTTCCATATGCTCCTCGGCCTGTCCCAAGTAATACTCCTGCCATTGACCGTTAGAAAAGAGAGCCAACGAGGCTCCCGGATAGAGTTTTTCAGCTATTTGAGCTTGAATTTTTGTCAGAATCTCTTGTCTCATTTTTCAAACCAAACTTCAATACCACTTGGGTCTACGGACTGAATAAAGCTTTCTTTTTTATCTTTGAAGAAAGCTCCTGGCAGTTTTGCTTCTAATTGAGCCCAATCCATATCAGCAGCTACTGTAAAGCGTAAGCTGTCTAAATCCCAAGTGCTGTCAGCAGGTGCTAGTAAGTCTTCTCCTTCTGCCTCTTGGAATGCCAAAATAGATTGTTCTGGTAAGAGTGCCTGATAAAAATCGCGACTCTTTTCTACCTGCGGACTATTGATGACAATCTTCTCAACCGTAAATGCTGTCAAACCAGTAAAATTAGTCAATTCTTTGAATTCTTGCGGTGCTGCAATTTCATTCAAATCAGCCCCGCCTTCTTCTGAATGAAGAAGAAAAGTGTATTTTTCAGGTGCTTCAGCAGCAAAAGCATAGCCATTTCTACCTTGATACAGCTTGGTAAAGCGACTTCCTCTCGCTAATAGCGCTTCAATCTCTAAAGGATTTTCTACTTTGATAACAATTTGGGATAATTTTTTCAAGCCTTTAACGGCACGAGTCCGCATACTTGGAGATTCAATCAAGACCAGCTGGGCTTCTTTTTTACCCTGCCCACTAAACTCTGCAAATGGACCATCTTCTAAAATCGTCTTCATTCCCAAGTCTTGCTCAAGAAAATCTTGGTTCATGGTCCGATTGTTGACGCGTAGGGCTGGAACTATTTTATTTGTGTCTATATACATGCTCATCTCCTTCAGTTCATACCCTTCTATTGTAAAGGAAAATCATGCATTTGACAAATATTTATACACAATTTCAAAATATAAAAAAGAGGCAAATCTCTTTTTATAGAATCTATAATTTATCGATCTCAACCTACTCCCCTAAGAAGAGCATAGAAAAAGAAGCCGGAATAGAAATCCCTAGCTTCTTCTTTATATTCTTATGCGTACAATACTTTAAAAAGTGCAACTGCAGCAATCCCTGCAAGGATAGGTGCTACAACTGGTACCCAAGCATACCACCATTTTGAATCTGCCTTAGCTTGACCAAGTACAGATGTTGGCAATACTGCGTGGAGGATACGTGGACCAAGGTCACGAGCTGGGTTGAGGGCTGGTCCAGTAGGGCCACCAAGGGCTGCTACAAGAGCCATTACCAAGAAACCAAGCGCCAAGTGAGCTACGCTAAGACCTGGGTTAAGGAAGTTTGTTAATTGCATTGAAGTAGCTTTGTTTGAAAGGTCTGCACCTTGTGATGAAACATATTGCAATACTTCCGCACCGAAATAGTTTTTCGTCAATGCCATTGCTCCAAAGAACAAGACAAATGAACCGAAGAATTCGTTCAAGAAACCGTTAATCCATGAAGCTTTGCGGCTTTCTTTTGTACCATCATCAAGAGCTGAGATAGTTGAGAATGAACCCAAGATGTGGTTTGGATTTTCAGTTTTCATGAAGTAAGGGCGGTAAACACCGACAACAACTGCTTGACCAGCGATAGCACCAGCGATTTGAGCTGCGATGTAACCTGGTACCAAGCTCCATTTGAAATAGCCTAAAACAGCTAAACCAATTGTGAAGGCTGGGTTGATGTGGTTACCTGATACGTTGCCAAACATAAGAGCCGGCATCATAACGGCAAGACCATAACCAAGTGCAATAACGATCCAACCTGAGTTGTTTCCTTTTGTACCTTTAAGGTCAACGTTGGCAACAGCACCATTTCCCAAGATGATAAGAAGAGCTGTTGCAAGAAATTCTGTGATGTACTTAATATGTACTGCTACGTCCATTTTTTGAGTATCCTCCAATATTTTTTAGACAATCCTTATTTTATCAGCTATAATGGGTTATGTAAAGGAAATATTCAAGTTTAGGAGAATGTATGCGTTTTAATCAATTTTCATATATCCAATTTTCAACAGAACGGATGCTAGCAGAGTTAGCCGAGCTCGGTTTCCATCTTTCCAACCAATTTTCTGACAAGAAAAACCTTGAACTCTTCGTTCGTAAAACCTTCTTTTTAGTAGAAGATACAGATACTGCTTTGGCAAATTTATTGGCGGACTGGGACTGTGATTTGTTGGGTTTTTTCCAATCAGACCGTCCTCTGACAGACCAAATTTTTTACCAAGTAGCCTTCCAAATGCTAGGCTTCGTTCCCAATTTTGACTACAGCAATATAGAAGATTTCCGTTCAGAATCAGGTTTTCCGATTGTATTTGGCTCCATCATCGAAAATCTCTATCAGCTGCTCAGCACGCGTACCAAAAATGGGGCACTCTTGGTGGAACAACTGGTCAGCGATGACTTGATTCCTGAAGACAATCATTATCATTTCTTCAATGGAAAATCTCTAGCTACCTTCTCGACTCACGATGTCCTACGTGAAGTGGTTTACGTGGAAACGCCTGTTGATACAAGCAAGGCCGGACAGACTGACCTGACCAAGGTTTCCATCCTGCGTCCTCGATTTGCCGGGAAAGTGCCTGCGGTCATCACAAACAGCCCTTATCACCAAGGAACTAACGACAAAGCTAGCGACGATGCACTCCATAAAATGGAGGGAACATTGGCGCAAAAAGCTGCCGGTCAAATCACCCTAGAAGAACCAAGTTTTGAAACATTGCCTGCTGATGAACGTGACCTACCAATTTCTAAGGCAACTGAAAAATTGGGACATATTTCGTCCTACTCTCTCAACGACTATTTCTTGGCGCGCGGATTTGCCAGCATCCATGTGTCTGGCGTGGGAACACTGGGTTCGACAGGTTATATGACATCCGGTGATTACCAGCAAGTGGCTGGCTATAAGGCCGTCATTGACTGGCTCAATGGTCGAGCACGCGCCTACACTTCTCACAAACGCGACAAGATCGTTCTGGCTGACTGGGCAAATGGAAAAGTGGCAACAAGCGGTATCTCCTATCTCGGAACCATGTCCAATGCTCTAGCAACAACCGGTGTGGATGGACTAGAAGTCGTCATTGTCGAGGCAGGAATTTCTTCTTGGTATGACTACTACCGTGAAAACGGTCTGGTAACTAGCCCCGGCGGCTACCCTGGCGAGGACTTGGACAGCTTGACAGCACTGACCTACTCCAAGAGTTTACAAGCAGGTGATTTCTTGAAAAATAAGGCCGCATACGAGGCAGGAATCGCTGCAGAACGAGCACAGTTGGACCGCACCAGCGGTGATTACAACCAATATTGGCACAACCGCAATTACCTACTCAATGCGGACAAGGTCCAGTGCGAAATGGTCTTTACACACGGCACACAGGATTGGAATGTTAAGCCGATCCACGTCTGGAATATGTTCCACGCGCTGCCAAAAACTGTCAATAAGCACCTCTTCTTCCACCACGGGGCCCATGTCTATATGAACAACTGGCAGTCCATTGACTTCCGCGAATCCATGAACGCCCTCCTTAGTCAGAAATTGCTGAGCTATGAGAACGGCTACCAACTACCAAGTGTCATCTGGCAAGACAATCGTTCCGCACAGACTTGGACAGTGCTGACTGATTTCCAAGGGACTAGCCAGCAAGAATTTGCACTCGGGACAGGTGTCAAAGATATTCAAAACCAATATGCTGATGACGATTTTGCCCGCTATGGAAAGGCTTATCCTAGCTTCCACCAGGACCTCTGGAATGACAAGGCGCATCAAATCACCATCGATTTGCCAATCGAAGAAGACCTGCATCTCAATGGTCGTGCCAGCCTGCAACTACGCGTCAAATCAAGCGTCTCCAAGGGTCTCTTATCTGCTCAAGTACTGGACTTTGGACCTGCCAAGCGACTGACGCCAATTCCAACTGTACAAGAGCGCAACAGGCTGGATAATGGCCGTTTTTACGCCCAAGAAAATCTAACTGAATTGCCATTTGTCCAAACACCGCATCGCCTAGTCACAAAAGGCTACCTCAACTTGCAAAACCGCAGTGATTTATTGACAATCGAGGTTGTCACCGCTGACGAGTGGATGGACTTGACTTGGGACTTGCAGCCAACCATCTATCATTTCCCTAAAGGAAGCACGCTTCGCGTCATTCTCTACACAACTGACTTTGAAGTGACCGTTCGTGATAATAGCGACTGGACCATTTCAGTGGACTTGGAGCAATCCAAAATTCAACTTCCAATCAATTAAAATTAAAAAGAGGCCATTAGGCTTCTTTTTTGTCTATTTTCCCACTACAAGGCATCGCCGCCGCGTTCGCCCGTCCGGATACGGATGACTTCTTCAATCGGGATGATGAAAATTTTTCCATCATCGACATCTCCTGTGCGGACTGCTTCTGCAATCAGATTTACGATAGCTTCTACACTAGCATCATGTGCGACAATTTCAATCTTGACTTTGGCCAGCAAGGTCGGAATAATTTTTTGACCGCGCACGTATTCTGCAAACCCTTTTTGATTGCCGTAGCCCAGAACTTGACTGATGGTCATCCCTTTAGCCAAGCCAGTTTCAGACAAGGCGTCTTTCAAATCTTCCAACTTATCAGCACGGATAATGGCTTCAATTTTTTTCATTTTTCTTCTCCTTGCTTACGAATCTAATCCCATGAAAGTTGGATAAGCCGTTTCCTCATGCTCACTATCATCCAGACCAATGGCTTCTGCACGGTCACTCACACGTAAAGGCATGATTGCTTTGATTCCTCTAGCAATCACGTACGTAGCTCCCGCTGACCAAGCAATTGTAAAGAGAATGGCGAGCACTGTCACGAGTAATAATTTTGGATTGCCATAGATAATCCCGACAAAATCTTTGTTTAAGGCTAATTCTGGAGTGGTAAAAATTCCTGTTGCAATACCACCGAAAATACCGCCGATACCGTGACAACCAAAGGCATCCAAAGCATCATCATAGCCAAATTTTTCCTTCAAGGTCGAAATGGCAAAGTAACAAATCGGACTAACCAACAGCCCAATCAAGATCGAACTCCAAACAGAAACAAATCCTGCACCGGGAGTGATGGCTACTAGACCTACAACCAGACCTGTAGACGCTCCAACCAAGGATAAGTTACCCGTCATCCGATGTTCAACAAGGAGCCAAGACACGAGGGCCGCAGCAGCAGACACATGGGTCGTTAGAAAAGCGTGAACCGCAAGACCATTGGCTCCCAAAGCAGAGCCTGCGTTAAATCCAAACCAGCCAAACCATAGAATTCCTGCCCCCAAAAGAACAAAGGGAACATTGTGCGGGCGGTAGACATTGTGCGAATGATCCCGACGCTTCCCAACTATAAGCGCGAGCACCAAGCCAGAACCCCCTGAGGTGATATGAACCACATCCCCACCAGCAAAGTCGATAGTGCCCCATTGAGCCAAGAGCCCCTCATCCCAGACCATATGCGCAAATGGGAAATAAACGACAAAGAGCCAGATAGCCATAAAAAGTAGCAAGGGGGTAAATCGCATACGTCCCGCAACTGCTCCCGTTAAAATGGCTACGGTAATAATCGGAAACATCATCTGGAAAATGGCGAATAGGGCATCTGGAATGTCCAATCCTCGACTGGAAGCTGTTTCACTCACTCCATTGAAAAACAAATGGGAAAAATCCCCAACGAGACTTCCGTGTCCACCAAAAGACAAGGAATAACCACAGACAATCCACAAAACAGAGGCAAGTCCCATCGGTACAATACACATCATCATGGTATTGATGACATTTTTGCGCCTACCTAAACCACCATAGAAAAAGGCTAAACCAACTGTCATAAAAAATACTAAGCATGAACAAACGAGCATAAATGCAATACTACCTGACTTCATAAAAAACTCCTAAACTTCCATGTCACATAATATAACATAAAATAAAACACAACGTCAAGGTTTTTATTTGAATTTTCTGATTTTTTAATTTTAAACCAGCAACAACCGAACAATTTTTCCATCATAAAACACCAGAACCTAGATTCCGGTGCTTGATTTACTGAATAACTGCCATACATTTCCCGCTACAAATCGGGCATTTTTCAAGGTCTCGGATTCTTTCATGGCATTTTCTAAGGATTGCGCCTTTGTCTGAATAGAAAATACAGCCAAGAAGTCCGAGTAGAGTGCCAGTTCCCGCTCTCCTACTGCCCCACAGAGCGCGATGACCGGACGATTGTAAACCTGTGCCAACTCAGCCAAACCAACGGGTGCTTTCCCTTGAAACGACTGGCTGTCCAAACGTCCTTCGCCCGTAATAACAAGGTCTGAATGAGCAACTTTTTCTTCTAGACCGATTAAGTCAACTATACTTAAAAAGCCAGGCCGAAGCTTGCCTCCTAGCACGAGAATAGCTCCGCCGAGCCCGCCTGCTGCACCACTTCCAGCTAGTTTCTGCAAGTCCATTTGCTTTTCAGCCCTTATCTTGTGAACGAATTCTCGGGCTCGCGCATCTTCAACGGCAATCTGTTCCGGGGTTCCGCCTTTTTGCGGACCGAAAATCCGTGCATATCCTTCGGGTCCTGCGTAAGGATTTCTTACATCTGTTAGGCCGATTATCTCCACTTGACGGAGTTGTTCTGCGTACGGAACCAACTTTTCCAAGAAACCACGGCCACCATCTGAGCTACCTGTTCCGCCCAATGTCACAAAAATCTGTCGGCAATTTCGCTCCAGCGCATCTAAAACTAGATCCGCTAAACCAGCTGACGAAGCTTTCTCAAATATTTCTGGACTGGGCGTAATCTTATCAATTCCCAGTAGACTAGCTGACTCTATAAAAGCTCGACCTTGCGCTACGAGATAGGCTACGGACAAAGGCCGGCCAAGCAAGTCAGTAGCCTGCACCTGAACCATCTCGCCTGATAAAGCACAAGCAAGAGCATCTAGGATCCCTTCCCCGCCGTCAGCAATGGCCACAGTCTCCACTTCCAGAGACGGTGACGCATCCAGCAAACCAGCCCTGACTGCCTGATTCATTTCAGCTGATGTCGCCGACCCTTTAAAGGAATCAATCGCAACTAACACACGCATATGAAGCCCTCCTTTTACTTTATTATAGCACAGCAAAAAGAGGCTGGACAATCGCCAACCTCTTACTTTTTCTTCAAAAAATGATGAACTAAACCAATCACAAAACCAACCAAAGCAAAGCTCATCCAACCCAGAGAATATCTTCCCAAAGGCACAACTTGTCCAAAGAAAT
The DNA here is from genome assembly GCF_040545695.1 of Streptococcus gallinaceus. Lineage (NCBI taxonomy): Bacteria > Bacillati > Bacillota > Bacilli > Lactobacillales > Streptococcaceae > Streptococcus > Streptococcus gallinaceus. The sequence continues at coordinate 39,018 of NZ_JBEPMK010000005.1, forward strand.
GAAGCAGACCTGCTGGTAATTTAAAGAGGCCTGTCATCCCTGCAAGAGTATTGACCGCATCATAGAAACCAGCGATAAAGGTCCAGCCAATCGTCCAGCGGTAAACAATCGGATCATGCTGGAACCATTTGCCCATCAAGGCCAAGAAGATAATGGCAACGGTCAACGGATAAAGCAAGAACAAGACCGGCAAAGACCACTTGATAATTTCAGACAACCCACCAAAGTAGAAAACAAGCGCAATAATGGTAAACACAGTTGCCCAAACGGCATGAGAAACTGCTGGTAAGAGCTTATGGAAATACTCCGCACAGGCTGTAATCAAGCCCGTCGCAGTTGTGATACAGGCCAGGAAAATCACGACAGCTAAAACCGCTCTACCAATCGCTCCCAAGTAGAAATGCGAAGCCTGACTCAGAACATGTCCACCATCAATGACCTGCCCCTTGAGTTGGAACGCTCCCGCTGTAAAGTCAAACAAGCTTTGTGAAGTTGCACCGATACGCGCAACAAAGATATACACTAGGGCAAGGAGGACGCTCGCAATCACACCTGATTTCAAGGTAATGCCTGCGACTTCTTGATTGTCCTTAGCTCCAAACACCTTGGCTGAATTGATCACCACAATCGAAAAAGCCAATGACGCAAGGGCATCCATGGTCCCATAACCTTGAATCAAGCCTGCTACAAATGGCAAATTAGCAAAGGCGTCACTGGTTGCTGGAGTGGCATTATGTGCTAGCCCCATTTTTCCAGCTGGATGAAGGAAAGAGGCAATGACTAAGACAGCCAATACAAAGAGTAGGGTCGGCGTCAGGTATTTCCCGATACGGTCCGCCATCTTGCTCGGACGAATAGCCAACCAATAGGAAATCCCAAAGAAAATCAGAGCATAAATGACTTTCCCCATAAAAGACGGTCCAAAAATCGGCTCAATCCCGATAGAGTAGGAAGTTGCACCTGTCCGAGGAATGGCAAAAAATGGACCAATGGACAGATAGAGAGCAACTGAAAAACAGAGAGCGTATAGTTTAGAAACTGGTCGCGCAATGGACTCCGCATCCTCCGTTCCCGTATAGGCGATAGCCGCAACCCCCATCAAGGGCAGGGTAACAGCTGTCAAACAAAAGCCAACAATAGCCAGCCAAACATTGCTTCCCGCATAAATTCCAAGATAGGCAGGGAAAATCAAATTCCCAGCACCAAAAAAGAGGGCAAACAGCATCAATCCAATGGTGACATAAGCACTAAGCGACGGTTTCTTTTTCATTATCTTACCTTTTTCTAGAATAAATTCATTCTCTCTATTCTAACAGAGTCTAGCGCCGAATTCAAGAAAAACGAGGCTAAATCACTGTCTAGCCTCACTTTCTTTTATGCTTTAAAATTGTATTGCTTGCAAAGGGTATCTAAATCTGCATTGATTTTGGCAATGCTATCTTCACCACCGACTTTCAAGTCATTTTGGCGGTCAAAGAGGGCATCCACTGCATCGGAAATTTTTTCTTTCACCGTTGCATCTGCCATCTCTTCAGCTACTTTCAAAGACGCCCACAATCGTTCTTCCAGAGCATCCATTTCCGGACCAGTTACCTTGGCACCTTCTTCAGTGTTGTCTTCATCAGCGCCATCTTCCTTGTCTGCTGGCTCCTCAGATGGGGAAAAATTATTGGTTTCAGGGTCGCTAGCGTTGCTACCATGTCCATAGTCACTACTGTGGCCCCATCCGTCTTTGGCAGGCAATTCGTCAGGGTGGGCAATGTAGTACTTAATCGTCGCAAAGAATTGCTCTAAAGTATAACCATCTGGCGCAGTATACAACTTTTCATCAAACCAGCTAAACTTGAGGTTGTGGTAATGGTCTGTATGCGGAATGATGATGTAATCGTCCGATACTTTGACCGCATAAGCTGCATTGTAGCTCATCTTTTCAACTGGAACAATCTTAGCTGGTGCTACGCGCTCATACAGCTCTTTGGCAGAAAGATTTGCCAGTGGATTCGTTGGTTCAGCAGATTCTGCAGGTTTTTCTACTGGCTTTTCTACTGGTTTATCGACAGTTTTTTCTGTTGATTTTCCAGCCAAGAATTCCTCAGCCGCCTTGCGTTCTGCGGGTGACAAATCTTCCTTAGGAACCCAGTGCTCATGCGTCATGTGAGGGATAATATAAGCCTCTCCCAAATCCTCTTTGATATCTTTCGCATCAAAGATATAGCCGTCTGACGTTGCATATTTACCTGCTGCCTTTGCAGCGGCCACTTCTTCTGGGCTATAGATAATTTTTGAATTTGGCTTACCAGGACGCTCTGCTATAGGGGTAAAATAGGTCACATGCTTGCCACCATGATGCTCCTCCGAAACAATCGGTTTCGGACTTGGTTGCGCGGGTTGAGGTTGATGGGCAATTGGTTGTGGTTGCGGCTTCTGTTGCGGTGGATTCACCCTTTCTGGTTCGTGGAAGCCACTCACATTTGCCCCAATAGGAATACTACGGACAATTTCTTGTTCCAACGGGCTCATCTGTGAATAAGGAATCATATGGTAGTGATTGCCGTGCGGTACCACGACTCCTTGCGGAACCCGACGCGTGATTTGTGCAGGGTCAAAAACGAGACCGTCTGGCTCTACATGACGTTGATTGCGTGGGAGATTGTATAATTGGCGAAGTAATTCGCGCCAATTTCCAGCTGAATGGCTTGGTTGACTAAGAGGACTTACTTGATGACGAGGCGCATCATAACCTGTCCAACTGTTGCTAGGAACTCCGTAGCTGACGGACGAATTTCCGCTTGATTTGCCTTGCTTTTGGTCCCAATAAGCCTGAGCTGCTTGCAGTTCTGCTGGTGACAAGTCCTTTTTAGGGATGTAATGGAAATGGTCCCCATGCGGTACTAAAAAGGCATCTCCAAAGTCATCGATGATGTCTGTCGGGCTAAAGACATATCCATCATCCGTAGTATAGCGTCCTTGTGCCGCTGCAGACGCCAACTGACTAGCCGAGGCTTGACCAGATAATGCACGACTATGTCCACCCCATTTTTTCTGCTCTGCTTCAATCTGAGCCTTTGTACGGATATTGACTTTCTTGCTACCCGGCTTCAGATAGAGGTAATAAGCTCCATCCACTTTGATAATGTAGCCATCTCTCACTTCGTTGATGACGTCAGAAGATTTGAAGACGTAATGTGGGTCTTTCATAATCAATTCTTCACTGATAATCGCATCGTAGGGCACTTTCCCGTTGAAGAAATGGAAATGGTCTCCGTGAGATGTGACGTAGCCCTTGTCCGTGATTTTTACAACGATTTGCTCTGCGTGAATGCCTTCTTCGTCACTGATTTCGTCTGGCGTTTTTTCCTTATTGGCCAGAGCTTTTGTTTTTTCTGCCTTTCCATCTATATACGCAACTTTCTGACTAGCTCCTATCTCCGCTTTTGCCTGGTAATGTCCCGCCTGGTAACCCGCAAAGCTCAAAATAATCGCTACAACAGAACCATAAATATAGTGTTTTTTCATCGGCATCTCCTATTCTAAATCTTTGGCTAGAACAGCTAAATTTGCATCTAAATTCTCAATAAAACTTTTCTCATTTGCTGGGTCTGCTTCAAGAGGTTGCAAGACCTTCAACTTCACATTGGTCGATGTCTTCAAGGTCTTGGCTAGCTTATCCGATACCCCGTGTTCTACAAAAATGGTCTTCACCTTGTAACGCTCGATAAATTCTTTTATTTCAGCGAGCTGACGTGGACTTGGCTCCTCTTCAGACACCCCTGCAATCCCTAATTGCTCCAACCCAAATCGCTTGGCTGTATAAGCAAATGCCGTGTGCTGAGTTACAAAACTCTTCCATTTGCAGGCTGCAAATTTCTTTTTGTATTTATCTGTTAGCTGTTCTAACTCTTTTGTCATCTTGTCTGCATTTTTGTGGTAGGTTGTTGCATTTTTCGGATCAAGTTCTGATAATTGATTGGCAATGATGGCAACTTCTTGGCTCACCAAAACCGGATCAAGCCAACTATGAGGATCGTAAAGTGTCGACTCATCCATACCCGCACCCGCTTGAACATCTTCTAAACCTGCTACTCGCTCTAAGTCAATCCCTTTTGACGCCTCAATCATCTTGACTTTTGAGTGTTGAGTGGAAGGATTCAGACGCCCAGCCCAGGATTCTAAAATGTGAGAATGATAGAAAAAGACATCCGCATCATAAATGGCCTGAATATCCGTCACAGACGGCTCAAATGAATGAATTCCTTGCCCAGATTGAATCATGCGCACGTCGTTTAACTCCCCTGACACCTCCTTTGTCATGGCATAGATAGGGTAGAAACTAGTGACAATTTTCATTCCTTTATTTTCTTCCACCTTGGGCTTACCGCAGCCAAACAAGGTCAGCACCGACAGGAAAACCAACAAACTACCGACTAATCTTTTCACAATATCCTCCTTATTTATAAAAAATATAATTAACCAGTTAACTATTCGATAGTATACCATTTGAAAAACTGACTGGCAAGCAAAAATCGTTTTCTGGCGAAAAAATAAAAAACCTTGCATTTACAAGGTGGTTAAATCCGATCTTTCAGCTTTTCTACGAATAAATAAGCCGCTGGACAGGTCAATGTATTCTTGATGGTTAAATGGTTGATTTGATAAATTTTCTTGCGGTCTGTGTGGGGAAATTCCCGACAGGCCTTTGGACGAACATCATAGATTGAGCAGAGATTATCCTCTCCCAGAAACGGGCAAGGCATGGACTTGAAAATCTTGTCCCCATCTTCGTCCACTTTGAGGTACATCTCCTCAAAGGGTGATAATTTCATCCGGAAATGCTTGGAAATCCGCTGAATATCCGCCTCTGTAAACAAGGGGCCTAGAGTTTTACAGCAATTTGCACACTTGATACAATCAATTTCATTGAAGACTTCCGTATGTACTTGCTGGACAATCTTGTCCAAATTTTTCGGTGCCTTCTTCTTCAAACTCGCCAAAAACTTGCGGTGCTCTCCCTGCTTTTGCTCGGCCAAGGCCCGATATCTTTCCAAATCCATATCCAATCTCCTCTATCTAGTATGGAAACTATTATAACAAAAAATAGGTAGAAAGAAATCCCTTGGTCGATCAACCACTATTTTCATGAGATAAAAAACACAATCGAGTCCGAAAACTCGACTGTAGGATTTATTTTTTGAATAGGACTGCCATGATTGTTCCTTTTCCGATGGAGCTAGATAGATTCAGGCGACCATTATGAAAGGCTAGCGCTTTTTTAACGATAGACAAACCTAGGCCGGTTCCTCCGACTACTTTTGAACGGCTCTTGTCCACTCGATAAAAGCGTTCGAAAATCCGCTCTTGATCATCCGAAGCAATCCCAATCCCCGTATCTGCCACAGTCAGGCTAATCTCATGCGGCAGATTTGCCACAGTCACTTCAACACTGCCGTGCTCTTTGTTGTAAATGATGGCATTGTCGCACAAGTTATAAACCAAAGAATGAAGCAAGACAGGATTTCCACGGAGAAGGGCATCTTCTCCCTTCAAGACAAGTGAAACATCTTTTTTCTGAGCTTTTAGCTGCAAATCCTCTATCACCGACTCAGTAAGCTGGTAGAGATTGACTTCTTCCATTGGAAATTCATATTGCTCATCCAGTTGAGACAGATTGATGATGTCTTCTACCAATTTGACCAAGCGGTCAGACTCTGTATGAATTTTCGTGGCAAACTTAGGTACTTCTTCACTCGGTACCATTCCATTGGCCAGCAATTCTGAATAGCCCGAAATAACATGAAGAGGTGTTTTTAATTCGTGGGAAACATTGGCGGTGAATTCCCGCTGCAATTCTTCCAAGTGTAGTTGATCCGTGACATCAAAGAGCAAAATCACCAAACCAGTTACAGTGGCACCATCCTTGGTCGGTCTCACCAGCACCTTGTACTGACTTTGCTCAATCGCGATGACCCCTTCGCGCTTTTTCCCTGCAAGTCCTTGGTCAATCAAGGAGGTCAGGGTCAGGTCACGACTGATTTCCAGCATCAAGCGTCCCTGCCACTCGCCCTCCACATGGAAGAGGCGGCGGGCTTCCGCATTGATACTGACAATCCTTGCCTGGTCGTCTAGGAGAACCATGCTTTCTTTGATTTTTGCGATAATGGTGTCAAATTCCTTTTGTTGCCGTTGAAGCATGGATTTTTGCTGACGAATCTCGCTTTGGTGGCTATCAATCCGTCTCAACAGAGGCGTGATTTCTTCATAGCTGTCGTTTGAAAGCGGGTGTTCCAAGTCCAGATTATTGAGCGGCTGAGAGACTTTTTTGGAAATATACCGGGCAATAAAGACCGACAGCCCCACAGACAATAGGACAATGAAGAGAATGGGCGATACCATTCCCAACAAGAGAACGAAAATCGTTTGCTGGGCTACAGATAGGCGGACAACAGTGCCGTTAGGGAGACGCTGCGCCGCGTAAATGGATTTTTCTGTCAAGGTCGAAGACCAGCGAGTACTTTCACTGTAACCATCTTTCAGCGCTTCTTTAATCTCTTCGCGGTTGGCATGATTTGGCATGGACTTGGCATTCGACTGGGTATCATACAGGACCTGACCACTATTGTCCACCCAGGTTATCCGCACGCTAGATGTTTTGAGATTTTCAAAGAAATCCTTGCCCTCAAAGGCAATTCCTTGCGCCGCCAGAGCCGTCTGGGTCCGTAGCTGTTCTCTTTGGATTTGACTGAAGTAATTATAGAGAAATCCGAGGAGCAATAATATGGTCACAAAGACCATGCCGAGGCTGGCGGATAGAGTCGTCCGAAAAATCTTTTTAATCATGGTCTTCCTCCAAACGATAGCCAACACCGCGCACGGTCGCAATCAAGTGGCCGTCATCGCCTAGCTTGGTTCTCAACGTGCCAATGTGGACATCAACCGTTCTCGTCTCACCCAGAAATTGCTCGCCCCAGACCTTGTCCAAGAGTTCCTGGCGGGTAAAGACGCGATTAGGATGGCGGAAAAAGAGTGCCAACAAGTCAAATTCTTTCAAGGTCAGCTGAATTTTTTCCGTGCCGCGCTTGACCAAGTAATTGCTGGTATCTAGGTCAAGATTGCCGATAAGGATGTGGTCTTTCTGATCACTTTTCTGGCTTCTTCGAAGTACTGCCTTGATGCGCGAAATCATTTCCATCATGCCAAATGGCTTGACCAAGTAGTCATCTGCTCCCAAGTCCAAGCCTTTGACCTTATCGTACTCGCTCCCTTTTGCCGTCGTCATCAGGACAGGAATCATCTCTGTCTGACGCTTGCTTCGTAGCTTGTCAAGAATGGTCAAGCCGTCATCACCAGGTAGCATAATATCGAGCAAGACAAGCTCAGGTTTCTCCTGGTCAAGAGCTTGCCAAAAATCCTCACCATTTGAAAAACCTCTAGCTATAAAACCGGCCATTTCTAGGGTATAGAGCATCATTTCACGAATATCTGCATCATCTTCCACACAATATATCATTACGCTTCTCCGTCTAGGTGTCCTGTGATTGAAAACAGTACCCATTTAGCAATATTGACGGCGTGGTCTCCGATACGTTCCAAGTATTTTGCAACCATCAAGACGTCAATCGGGTATTCCCCTTCTACATCTGGTACTGAAAAAGATAAAACTAACTGCTTCTTTATTGTATCAAATTCCTGATTAACTGTCTTATCTTGCTGAATAACTTGGTGGGCTTGATCCTCGGTTCCGTAGATAAAGGCATCGATACTCTTGGTCAGCATTTCAATCACGTTTTTGGACATGTGGTCTAGCTGCTGCCGTTCTGGTCCAGTACCTTGGACAATATGACCCAAGCTAATGATTTCTGCAATTTCATAGGACTGGGCACCAATCCGTTTCATATCATAGACCATCTTCAAGGCAGAAGAAATCCGGCGTAAGTCCTTGGCAACTGGCTGCTGACGCAACAAGAGTTTGAGACATTTTTCTTCAATATCCCGCTCCATTTCTTCAATCTTATGATAGGTTTCTGAAATGCCCTCCAGCGATAGCTCTTGACCATCTGTCAGAGGAGCCAGAGATTTCCCAATAATATCCTCGCACAAGGCTCCCATAAAAATAATTTCTTTATTCAAGTCATTAAGCTGATTGGTAAATTTTGAACGAATCATCCGAATCTCCCCGTGATATAGTTTTCTGTGCGCTCATCCTGCGGCAATGAAAAGAGTTGGCTGGTTTTATTGTACTCCACCACCTCACCCATTAAGAAAAAGGCAGTCTTGTCTGAAATCCGCACAGCCTGTTGCATATTGTGGGTGACAATCACGATAGTGTAGTTCTTCTTGAGCTCCATGACCAAATCTTCGATTTTAGCTGTTGAAATCGGGTCTAGGGCACTGGTCGGCTCATCCATCAAGAGAATGTCTGGTTCAATAGCCAATGCACGCGCAATGCATAGACGCTGCTGCTGCCCGCCCGACATGCCTAAAGCTGACTTGTGCAGACGATCTTTGACCTCATCCCAGAGAGCAGCCTGTCTCAGCGAACGTTCGACAATGGCATCCAACTCCACCTTGGCATGGATACCATGTGTTCTCGGTCCAAATGCCACATTATCGTAGATGCTCATGGGAAATGGATTTGCTTTTTGGAAGACCATTCCCACTTTTTTACGCAATTGATTGATGTCTAACTCCCGATAAACGTCCTGACCTTCCACCGTGATTTCTCCAGTGATTTTGCAATTTTTCACTAGGTCATTCATGCGGTTGAGACTCTTCAAAAGAGTGGATTTTCCGCAACCTGACGGTCCGATAAAGGCTGTAATTTCTTTTTCTTCGATGTCGAGATTGATATTTTTAAGAGCATGAAAATCTCCGTAATACAAATCCATATTCTTAATCGCTAATTTACTCACTATTTGACTCACTTCCTAAATGCTTGGCAACTCGGCCTGACACAAAATTCACCACCATGACCAAGACCAATAAAACAACTGCTGTGGCATAAGTCTGATTGACATACAACCCTTCTCCCGAGATAGCATACATATGAACTGCCAAGGTCCGAGTCGAACTAAAGACAGACTGGGCTACCTTAGCGACTGTCCCCGCTGTAAAGATCAAGGCCGCCGACTCACCGATAATCCGGCCAACCGCCAAGATAATTCCTGAAAATATCCCCGAGACCGCACTCGGCAAAACAATTCGAAAAATGGTACGCAACTTTCCAGTACCAAGAGCAAAAGCCCCTTCCCGATACGAATCAGGTACCGACAAGAGCGCTTCTTCGGTCGTCCGCATAATCAAGGGCAAGATCATAATGCTCAAAGTCAAGGAACCCGATAGTAAGGAAAGCCCCAAATGCGTGTATTTGACAAAGAAAAGCGCGCCAAATAAGCCGTAGATGATTGACGGGATACCTGCCAGTGTCTCCGTGGCTATCCGTATGATTTTCAGATAAGGATTGTCCCGTCGAGCATATTCAGTCAGGTAGATAGACCCACCAATCCCCAAGGGAACGGCTACCAGCATGGTCAAAACAATCATAAAAACAGTATTGATAAAGGCCGGTAGCAGCGATACATTTTTCGTGTCATAGGTCCAGGCAAAAAGGCTAGCATTGATATGCGGCACCCCCTTGACCAAGATATAAACCACGACGAAGGCAATAGTCAGCACACTCAGAAAAGCAGCTAGATAGACAATGGTAAATAAGAAGAAAGAGAGTGGATCTCTTTTAAGAGACTCCCAATACTGCTTGGGAGTTCGTTGATTGATATTTTCCATCTTACCCCTCCTTCTGAAGCGCTGAAAAGCTGATATTGATCAACAAGATAAAGACAAACAGGACAACCGCTGTCCCGATAAGAGCCTGCCGGTGAAGACCAGATGAATAGCCCATTTCCATAACGATATTGGTGGTCAAGGTGCGGACGCCAGAGGTCAATGATTGCGGCAAGATAGCTTGATTTCCAGCTACCATGATGACCGCCATGGTTTCCCCAATCGCGCGCCCTGTACCAAGAACGATTGATGCCAAAATCCCCCGCTTAGCCGCTGGGACTACCGCAAAAAAGACGCTCCGCTCGTGGGAGGCTCCAAGAGCAATCCCACCCTCATAATAAGCAGCAGAAACTGCCCTCAGAGACGACTCAGAGATACTGATAATGGTCGGCAAAATCATCATGCCAAGCAAAATCGAGGCCGCTAGGACGCCCATACCAAAGCCACCCAAAGACTGGCGAATCATGGGAACAAGAACGACCAACCCAAAGAAACCATAGACTACAGACGGAATCCCCGCCATCAAGTTAATGGCTGACTTCAGCGGCTTGTAGAGAACTGGCGGGCAAAAATAGGCCATAAATACAGCTGTCAAAATCCCGATTGGACCACCCAAAATCAAGGCACCAGCTGTCACATAAAGCGAGCCCACAATCATAGGAAAAATCCCGAAAAGGCTATTCCCCGGACGCCAAACCTTCCCCAAGAGAAAGTCTCCCCAACCAATTTTCATAACGGCAGGTAAACCACTTGCAAAGAGAAAGATACAAATTAAAATTGCTGATACGACACTAACACAAGCTGTGAGGAAAAACACAGCTTGCATCAGATCTTCTTTTGTTCGTTTCATGTATTCTTCTTACCTTATTTTGATAAGTCGGCCCAAGACGTTGTCTTCCCAGTGAAGATTTCTTTTACCTGTTCAGTTGTTAAATCACTCACTTTATTTTTCTTGTTAACCACGACAGCGATACCGTCTGTGGCAATAACAGTTGCTTTGACACCTTTGCCAGATTCTCCGTCTTTCAATTCACGAGAAGCCATACCGATGTCTGCCGAGCCGTCGATGGCACTTGTGATACCTGTTGATGAATCACTTTGTTGGATTTCCACATCGACCTTAGTATTTACTTTTTGGTAAGCTTCCTTGATTTTTTCCATGACAGGCGTTACCGAGCTAGAACCTGCCACCACCACCTTGCCCGATGAAGCTGTTGACTTGTAAGCTGCTGCATTGTCTAGCGGGATGTAACCAGCAGTTTCCACCACCTTTTGGCCATCCGTACTCAAGATATAATCCATAAAATCTTGCGCTGCTTGGCTGACCTTGTCTTCTTTTGTCACGATATTAAATGGACGTGAAATCTTGTAGGTTCCATTCTTGATGTCTGCCACACTAGCTGTCTTACCGTCGATATTTAACACTTTTACGCTATCATTCAATGAACCAAGCGAAGCATAGCCAATCGCTGACGCATCCTCAGCCACAGTTGTCAACATGACAGAAGTCGAGTTGGTCACAATAGCTGTGGTAGACGTATTGTCAACTTTTTCACCGTTAGCATCCTTTTCTTCCACGCCAAACAATTCAATAAATGCCCCACGCGTACCGGAACCTTCCTCACGCGAAACCACGTTAATGGTATCGCTGGCAGAAAATGAAGAGCCTCCCGAACAAGCCGCCAAGATACCCAGTCCCATCAATCCAGTCGCTGCCAAAAGTAAAATTTTCTTAGATGTTTTCATGTCAAACTCCTCTATTTTGATTAGCTTCAGTATACCCAAGAAATGTCAAATCTATTTGTAGACTTTTGTAAAATCTATGTAAAATCAAAAAAGTGTCCTGAACTCTCAAAAAATTCTCGGCAAAATAAAAAAGCAAGACCATCACTGATCTCACTTTTACTAACTACTTTTATTTTTGGCGTTTTTTAACACCGACTAACACGCTAAATCCTAGAAGAATACTTCCTAAAACAATGGCCAATCGTCCTTGTTAGTCTCCTGTTTTTGGTAATCCTTTGGTTTTAACTGCAGGTGATGGCATAGCAGTTACTTGCTTCTTGGCATCGGACGCTTCCTTATTTCCTGTTGCTGGAGTTACTTGTGTTGATGGCTGAGTGTCAGCTGCAACTCCTGGTTGAACTGAAGTAGATGCTGCAGAAGTTTAGGTTCTGCCTTTGGCATTTCACCTTGAACTGTTTTGCCTTCAACTTTTGGCTCTGTTTTTGGCTCCACTGATGCTTTATCGGATGGTTCAGAATAGTTCGCTTTATTTAGGTATTTTGAATTCCCAATTTCTGAATAATCTTTGATTGTGATATTGCCAAGCATAGAAGATGGATCTGTAGACATAAAGTGCTCTTTTCCATCTTCTGTCACCAAATGATAATGATCTTGGTGCTTGTAGACTTCCTTAACGAGGCTACCATCAATCTTCCAATCCTTGATAACCGCATCGTGAGAAACATCTTTCCCCTTTAGCGTCTTAGGATCACACACATGGCGAACTGTTTCTTCAAGCGCCTTGGTCCAGTTGCGGGCGATATTAGCTGCTTCTCGTGTCTTAGACTGGCCCCAATCATAAGTAGACTGCCCATTCGCCTGAGCAATTTGAAGCGGAGTTAATACTGTTGGTACAGGAGTTATATATTGATTGTTCGCATAACTTGACGAAGTAGTCGGTGGCACTTGTCGCAACATTTGCACCAACCCCTACAAATTGACCTCCTATAAATCCAGCTAATGCTCCTATCCCGGCACCTTTAAGTGTAGAGCCAGCTAGTGACCAGTCACATTGACCAGATGAATAAGCATCATGGCCAAAGACAATAGCTCCAGTAGCCGCACCACCAATAGCCATAGCTACAGAGGAGCCTAGACCTCCTGTTGCTACTGTAAGGGCAATACCGACACCGATTGCTCCTGCAGTGACACCAACCTTCTTCCAGTCAACATTTTTCAAGAATTTTACAGTAGCCTTTTTAATACGTTTACCCGTCTTACATACGTGGGTATACATATCTTTGAGTGCTTTACCCCAGTTGCGGAAGAGACTCTTTCCTTCACGAGTCTTAGGAGTTTTCTTGAGACCAGTAGCTTGAGCGTAGTCCTCTCGGATATGTTGCTGGCGATGTTGTTCTGCTTGTGCTCGTTGTTGGGTTTGTTGGTACTTCTGTTCCACATAGTTGCTAGTTCCATTATAGGCATAGGGATTACCTGTATACTACATTAACATCAACTGACACATCCTTATCTGATAGACTCTTAATTTTTATAGTAAAGTCTTTCTTAGATTGAAAGCTAAATGTAACATCTTTGGGAGTATCTATGCTTATACCTTCCTTGTCTACTGCAATACCGTCCAGTGGATTCTGCAAAATCATTACTGCACTCTTCCCTAAGACTGAATCATACTCCCATTTTTCGACCTGAGCAGTAGTTATATTATAGTGAATATCTGCATTAGCATTATACCAATTATGCCCGTATGATAACTTTATTCTTCCACTGTTGCGATAACTTATTACTTGGATTTCAATCAGAGCATCCAAAGATTGAGTATTGCCTTTTATTCTAATTAGTCGTTCCTCATCTGGCTTTAAATGATACTTGTTCAGTTTAATTTGTAGAAAAAACATCAACATAATGCTTAAAATTCCTATAATGATAATCCATTTATTCAAAATAATTTCCTGTCATAAAACTTTTGAATGCTTTCCAATCTGCTTCGAAAAATCCAAGCGATTTAATATCTGAAACCTCTTGAGCTGCTCCTGCGGCAAACTTTAAATAATCATCTGAAGAATGTAAATAGCCTTTCCCAACATAACCATACAAATAATTTCCTGCATAGTCATTTTTTACACTATTTCCCCAATCTCTACTCCAAATTGAATAACCTACATCTTCTGTTGATTTATAGGATCTATTCTTTAAGTCTAACGGCTGTCCAGTATTAACTAAATTATAGAATTGATAATTATCCTGAATACTTGCCGATATTTTACTTCCTGCTACGAATGGAATATATCCTGCATTAGAGTTTACAGATAAAATATCATCTCCCATTTGTTGCAAGATAGTTTTTATATTCACACCAGATTTTTGTAGCTTTTCTCCAAGTTTTCTTTCTGCAGCTGCAGCTACTTGATTTTCTGCGATATTCCAAGTTTTAGATTTTTTCTAACAGTCCAATACTCATCAAAAGCAGCTTTATTAGTATTATATAAATAATCCTCATATGCTTTGATGATTTCATCTGATCTGATACTATCCGATTTAGAACTTGCTTTGATTATTTCTAAAGAATTATCAAGTCTAGCTTTCTCAATAGAAATATTGCCTTCAAAGGTTACTGTACTAGCGTGAACAGTTGTTCCGTCAGTTGCTCTACCAGCTACTTCACAAACATGGCGGATTGTCTCTTCCAGTGCTTTCGTCCAATTATAAGCGATGTTTTTGCTTTCTCTAGTCTTAGATTTGCCCCAGTCATAGACAGATTGACCTGCCTGTTTAGCTAGCGTCCATGCGTTTGAAACTGTTTGATAGGCTCTTGAAATTCCATTCATCACTCCATTGTATGCACTGTTCGCTGACTTATAGAGCGGGGTTTGTTGGAAATTATACCATTACTTACTTGCAAAATTAACTATGGCTTTAGGAGCGTTGATAATTCCTTTAACAAGATTTGTTCCAATATTTACGGCGGATTTCACAAGATTACCCAGTGGTTTTGCTACTGATTTGACAACACTCTTTACTGCATTAACTGCTTTGTTATAAAGGTTCTTAGCACCCTTAATTAGCCCTTTTAAGAAATGCCCACTAGGGTCGGTGTAGTTGACAGGGTTGTTCTCTACATAGGCATAGCGATTTTGGCTAAGTGGGTCTAGTTGTGTCCCTGCGTAGGAATCCTCGATCAAGAAGGTTCCAGCGCTGCTATCATAGTACATCACCTAATTCTTCATCGATTAGCAACTCATCTGTAATCGCAGAGAATCGTGCTGGAGCTGTTACAAAAATTTCCTCACCATTTATTAGATATGATGATGTAAAGTCTTTTACATAAGTATTCTCCATTATTGAATTACCTTCCTTAATATGACTTAAGTGAACTAAATTTATTAGTTGACTCATCATAAGTTAATGTATATTGTACGGTATTCGCCGTTGGTTCGCCACCTCTAACAGATGTTTGGTATTTAATGATAGTATAACATGTGTTCCCAAGAAAGTAGTATTTTTCATCAGCTATCTGTGTCTTGACATCTTTATTTACTGTAGCATACGGAGATAGGTTACTTACAACTTCTTCTGTTGCATAATTCATCGCCTTTTCTTGGTATGCTAACAATCGTATCAGATGTGTTCCACCAAAAACTAATGAAGAGCTACTTAGAATTGAGTTATTTTCTAAAAATGATATAATGTCTAATGTACGAGAAATAGCCCTCCTGAAGTATCGAATGGCACTATCAGGCAGTTACTATTTACAAACAAGGTCTAAACCCTTGATACGAAAGGAATCTAGAAAATCTTATGATGAATATGCAAGACTTGTTCCACGATTTTTAAAGTCTTGTAATCGTTCAAAACGTTGATTTAAAGCCTTTTATGATTCTTTAAAAAACAGCAACAACGAATAAAATTATCTCAATAAGACCAAAAATAGACAATGGCAGTATCTTCTTTGTAATCTAAAAACCGCTTTACTTGATGAAGTAAAACGGTTTTTGTTTTGTTAATTTATTCCTCATATTTATATATCTGAATACAAAACTTGAAAAATAAATACTAATATTGTGATTATTGGTTTTACATTAATAATAGTTCACCTAAAAATTAAGTCCGAGATACTTTATCTCATTTTCTATCTAGTCTAGACACCATAATCATCAATCAATCCATCTAAACCATCCGAAGAAAACTCTTTGACTATACAGTCTTGAGGCAATATTGATGGATAGCCATTGTTAACGACGATTAATTGAAAATCATTTTCACGCTCTTGTCCCAATTTTATAAAATATTTAATGATAGATTCATATATTCGCTCATCTCTAAATTCTGCACTTTTTGAAGATGAGCCTAAATTTTTTCTAGGTGTATCAATCATTAATAATCCTATATGGTTGCCAGCCTGTTCTTCTGAACAAATCATTACTGATAGGTAATAAGCCATTGTTATCAGTGTTACTGCACCCAAACTACCTAAATCACTATATTTTACACCTCTAACATAGGGTAAATAACTCCTATCTTCTATATACGCTAAATGCAGATTCGGAAAATCAAAAGACGATAAAATAATTGAAAATATCTGCGTTAATTTTCTTAATTTATTGTCTTTAGCAACTTTATTCTTCTGCTTTTCAATTTTATCCTTAATTCCTTCAACCTCAATCCTTTTTTCAGAAAGCAACTTTTCTAAAGTAGTAAGCTCTTCGATAAACTTTAAACTTTCTTTTAAATTTTTTTTAGATTCATAAAGTTCCCCTACTTTTATTGACAATGAGCTAATTGCGGTTGAAAGTGGACTAATATATTGTCTAGTCAGCCCATCCAATTTTTCTTCATTCAAGTCGATATTATCCTGTAGATTACTAATTTCTGATTCCGACCTCGCTCTTTTTTCCACTTCCAATTCAATGTATTTATGAAGTTCGTTTTTCTTTTTTGTAAGTTTTGTTCTCTCTTTTCTTAACTCTCCTACCTCAATAATCACACTGTTCATATTTTGGTTACACAACAAACAATTCGATTCATCGTGAAGAGATAAAGGTTGCAAACAATTTGGACAATAAATATACTCATACTTATTAATAGCCTTAATACCTGCTAATTGTTCAGAAATCTTTTCTATATCAGCAAAGTATTGATTCTCCAATAATTGTAATTTTTGTATATATTGTTCCTGCTCTAAAAATTTATTTCTCAACTCACGCAATTCTTCTTTTTGCCCATCAATATGAAGCACTAAATCGTTAATATCATTTCCTAATTCTGCACTTATAATATCAAGTTTATAATTTTCAAGTTTAGAGTTAATACTATCTATCTCAGAATCAATTTCAAAAGATTTCTTTTGTACGGTTTCGTAATTTTCAATCTCTGCCTTCTCTAGAAATCCATGTACAGCATCATATCTAATATTTTTTTCCTTTAATACTTCTTGCTCAATTTTAAGACTTTTTTGTAAATCACTCAGCAAATTATCATATATGTCTAAAATGATTTCAAAAGTCGCCTTTTCTTTTCGATTACCAGCCCAATTCTGGCTGTCTAGAATATTCTCACTATCAATTTTTGTTTGTTTTAAATATGAAAATTTAAATAAGTCTCTAAAACTAAAGCTATCACCCATAACGGTTAAATTGTTTAAATTAAGCTTTGATAACAAGAAGTATGACAAAGAATTTTCTTTTGAGGGATTATCAATCGTCAAAATACGATTTTGAGAAAATTGTTTTTTGGTATTATCATAAGCCTGCAAAAGGACTGGTTCGCTAAACGCTGACAGTGGTCTCTTAATTTTATATAAATTTTCCAATATATAAAACTCTAGCTCCACATCAGTACAACTTTCTCCAATCTCAATATATGCTTTGTGCTTAGCTTTTCCCAAAGCATAATCTATTAATTCTAGGATTGCTGTCTTACCCGTCGAAGTTGGACCTGATATATAATTCAATCCTTTATGAAAATGTATTTCATAGTTTTTTCTTACACCGACTAATCTAAGTGTTTTTAGTAATAATTTCATCTAACTCCTCCGTATTTTATTCAATCTATCCTGTATCATAGCCTGACCAGACGATAAAGATTTACTTAAAACTTGAGCAACTATAAACTCACACGAATTCTGTATTGCATCCCAATTTATATCTTCTTCACTAAATAAATCTACAACGAATGCATTTCCCCTATCCGTAACTAAATACCTATTATTTACAGGATTGAGAGTGATAATCCCCCTAGCTGACAAATCAGCTAGAACTGCATTATATAACTTATAATTAGGTTTCCAATGGAAATATGAAAACTTTGTATCAAATTTACGTAACTCTATTTCGCTCGATGTTAACTCTGGAAATTTTAGAAAGAAATCACCGATAATTAACTTATCCTTATTTGTATCCTTCTTGTGCTCTTTTCCCAAAAAATTTAACAATACTGCAACCCTATTTCGAGTCAAACAGTATTCTTGAAAGCTTATACCATCAATTATCTCTATCATTATTTGCCTCCATATATCTATCCAGAACTTCTAGATAATTATCAACCCATCCTAACTTCTTATCATCAGCAAGTTGATGTAAGATACCTTTTTTAGCTAACAAATTAAAACTACTTATTTGAGTTTCCAATGTGCTAGAATCTAAGTCCTCAACTCTAAGATAAGTTTTATCTATTAAGGTATTCCCGTCACTAAAGTGTTTATGCTGTCGGTATTGGGTCTGCCAAATTGAGTATATTTTCTTTCTTAAGTTTGCATATTGTCTTTCTCCATTAATATCATCTTTACTACGTGCCTCATGTTTAGCAATTTCTGCATTGTAAAAATCAATCTTAAAGTCCTCAACTTCTATAATTTGTGCACTTTTCAACATCGAAATAAATACCGTATCATTGTACATAGATGAAATATCATCTATATCATCTTCACCATATAAAACTTCTTCATATACCCTTTTATTGGCATCTTCAAGAAAAATTCTAACCTGCTCCAAATCATTTCTGATATCATCATCAAATGTTGAGTTATAACCACTACATTTTTTAAATTCTTTCAATAGAAATGCCCCATCACATAATTCTATCTTTATTTTATGCTGAGCCTTCGTTTTACTTTTCCATGTTGACCACCATTGTAGTTCTTGTATGTTTAATCCTACTGGTACACACAAATACCATGAAGAAATATTCGGATGCTTACTAATTACTGTTTTAAACGATTCCCTAATTTGTTGTTTCTGAGATTCTCCTACTCCGTTAATAAAAAATTTACATTGATAAACCAGTGGCCTATCAGTTAATTCGCCTACTAATATATCAATTCCATCATCTCCTTGCGAAACCGCAGCTTCTTTAGCCTTCGGGCCAAATTTTGCTTGAAATATTTCAATGCATATCTTTTCAAATTTCTCCCTTGCCCCTACTTCCCCATACTTGCCGACTAAATATTTGAAATCATATTCCATATTGCTCTCCTACTAATTCTTCTAAAAATTAATCAACAAAAAAATAAAGAAAAGTTTCCACCACCTACTTCAACTCTATATCCAATATTTTGTTAAAAATTTCAAGATACTTTTCTTCATCATCCACTAATGACAATTTAGCAATTAATTTAGATACCTCATTGTCACTATCCGTAAATGCAAAGAACGTTTGATAGTCTAACTCTAAGGCTTCAATTAACTTATTTAGAGTTTCCAATTTAATATTAGAATTTTGTCCTCTTTCAATTCGACCAAGAGCATTGACATCCATCCCCGCCTTATCAGCCAACATCTCTTGAGTTAGTTGCTTTTTTATCCTCAATTCATAGATTCGGTTAGATACACTTTTTCCTAATGACATAGCACTGCTCCCTTTTCTAATTCTATACACTAAGACTATGACTTATCAGAAATTATTTGTAGGTTTTTAGTGTATTTTTTTATTAAAAAACAATACTCAAGATATGTTTTTGTGGTAAAATAAAAGATAACTAAGTATTATTTTTGAAAATAATAATACTTAAAATACTAAAGGAGACTTTTCAAAATGAAAAAGCGAAACAAATATCTATTAATAGGTGTAACCTTTTTAGCCTCGACAACAATTCTCTTAGCCTGTTCAAATACCAGCAAACCTTCCACAAATACTTCTCACTCTCAAGAGAAGACTTCTTCTGCAAAAACAAAAGAAGTCAGTATTGGAAACTATATAAATCAATCCAAAAAAGCTCCCCAGCTCTGGTATGAAATCGACGGAGAAGAAGCTATCAAGGGAGTATATGTCTTTGGAGATAATCAAGTAACTTATTATGATACATCTTATGAAGTCACCACAAATACTGAAACAAGCATTTCTTCTGAACAATTTAAAGCTGACTATGTTGGAAAAAATGTTTACTCGGCTGGTGGAAATGTCCAAAGTTTCTTTGATAGCTTTGATGGAACAGATACGGCAGAAAAAATTTCTGAAGAAATGCTAACTGATATTATCAAGAAATACGATACTGAAGATGGTAATGCTGATGGAATAATTGATGTTACAATTCCAGATGCTCTTACTCTTGAAAGCATTTCAACTTTATCAGATGATGAAATTATTGAACAAGCTAAAGCATTTGAAAAGGCTAGTACCCATAAACAAATTATTTTTGAAAAAGTATCACTTGCGCTTAGACAATTGGTTGATGGAAAAGATACTACTTCAGCAATAGACAAGTTGACAGAAATTGAAAACCAATATAACCAAAAGGTAGCGTCAGATTATCAATTGAAAATTTTACCTGATGAAGACTTGGCAGAAACACTAGAAGAAACCCTAACAATTTCTATCAAAAAACTTAGCTATGATAATGTTATTGATTATACCTATGTTATTAAGGACGAATCTTTCTCTGCACATTTAGCCTATTCTCAATTTGCTTCAGAATCAGTAGATGATGTGAAATATATTGGTTTCCCATCGTTTGTCACAAAGCAAAAAGACGGCGAAAATGTGACTCGAGTTTATGACACCTACGATTTGAGACCTGACAATGTTCAAGTAACTTCAAACAGCATTGACGATGACGAGTAATTTTAAGGAGAAAACGATGAAAAAAATTAAAGCACTTTTACTGACACTTATAGCCGTATTGTTCCTTACTGCATGTTCTGCTAGTAACCAAAGCTTGGATGGAACATATACTTATGAAGAAGACGGGAGTAGCATGACGATTATAATTGACGGTCAAGATGGTTCACTTAGTATTGAAGCAGGCGATGGCTCAGGTTCCCTTTTGGGAGTAGACAACATTAGTACAGATTTTACTGTGGACAAAGAGAATAAAACATTTAACGTGGAAGGAGAAGAGCTTGAATATTCTCTTTCAGGAAACACTTTGACTGTAAGTGGAGATGGCTTCGGAACTGTTAAATTGAAGAGAGAATAATAAATGAAAGACGAGCTTTAAATGGCTCGCCTTTTTATATTAATTTGAATCGACTTCTGATATACCATACATATCCCATAATCCTTCCGGAATGTATTCCTTTAGCATACAATTCTCCCTATTTGCATTAGTTGGTAATTTTATAGATGTGAGATTGCCATCTCTATTGTATTGTTGACACAACTTTGCTATTTCACTATATACCATATTTTGCCTTACCTGAATCTTAGTTGGCTCATGTAACATTTTTCTATTCCAATATTGAACACGACTATATTTTTCATCGTCATCCAAAAAGAACATATTCACTGAACGAAATACACTATTAATTTTCCTTCTATCATTTTTAACTTCAATATACAGATATTCTTCTGTAAAAGAATTAATGATATTGGAAAACTTCAGTTGATTTTTACTTCCTCTAAAAAGTTCAAAAATATTAGTTAGCTCACTTGATGATAACACTCCAAATTCTCTCAAACTAGCCTCGGCACTTGTGAACTCTTTTCGAAAAGATTCTGTTTTTGCTAAAGTCATACACTGAATAAAAGTGTAAATACGCTCAATATCTAAAAGCACTTTCTCTCTATCAATCAGCATATAGACTTCATTAGATTGCTGTTTAATATTATTCAAGATTAAGTCACAATATCTCTCACTAATTACTAGAGTTGGATTATTACTCAATTCTTCTAATAAGTTTTGAAAAATAAACTGTTGGATTTCAGCATAAATAACAGGCAGGTATAAATCGGAAAACAAACTGTAAACCTTTTTTTCCACCTCATTTTTTTCATTTTTATCATTTTTAAAATCTGTAAGTACTTTAGTAGCCTTTGAAATGGTATTGACAATATCTTCTGAGATAACTGTTTCTATCGAAAAAATGGATAACCTTCGCAATTTGCGACTTTTTTCTGCTATTAATGTAATTATACTTTTGCCATAAAAACTTTTTCCATCTAGTGTTACTTTCTCAGGTAAAAAATCATCATCCCCCTCGTAAATCTGTTGAATAATACGGTCAATACTTGAACGACTGATATTCTCATTCGGAAAAACACTACTTCTTATATACTGTCCTGTTGGCAGAAACCCCTTGTTAAAGAAATATAAAATATCATCAACTGAATAATAAATTTTAGGATTGATTAACATTAACGTTAATACCATTGCATTTTCAAGATATACTATATACTGAGTCTGCGTATATTCATCCTTTGAAAAATCATCATTAACGGGGTGAGAAGATTGTGAAAATCCATTTAGTTTATCATATAAACTTAAAGCGGTATTTTCTAATAAGCGCCTATCTTTCTTGTTCACCTTGAATTTTGCAAAACATTCTTGTAAAAGTTCATAAATCATTTTTAATTCCGTAACTGAATTTGAAGAATTAATATGGTATTCTAAGCGCTCAACTATTTCTGAAATCTCTAATCCTTCATACAATTCATCTGTGAACATTTTCCAAGAATGATTATCAGACCAGATTTTTCTATTGACTACATGACACTCATAAAACAATCTGCTTTCTTCTCTCTCAGCTAAGATTTTATAAAATTCATCTCTATTCGAACAGCTATCCATAATATTTTTTGTGGATAGCTCAATTTTTTTATCAAAAATTTTAAACAACATAGTTCACTTAACTCCTTTATTTTCGTGAAAAATTTTTATCTACTTTTCTTTAAATTATGCTCAAACCCTTGTCAAGCAAGGACTGGTGGCTATACTCAAAACTCGCTCAAAAACTCATTTCTTTTGTTTTTTAAGTATTGTAAACTAAGACTCAAGAAGTACTTCAAAAAATGAAAGTGAGGTTTGAATATGAAAAGTAATAATTGTATAACTCTATAATAACACCTTTTCAAAACAAAAAAAGGTGATGCTTTTTAAAAGAAAAAAGAAAGGAGACATCTTATGCTTATTTTCACAGAGTTGGATGGTATTCATGAAAAAATTGTTCTGTTCGATTTGGATGAGACTCGTAAAAATCGTTATGGTATTGAAATCAAACCAGACGAAGAGTACCAAGTTGTTGGTTATTCTAACGAGAATCACGCACCTGTCTTTTTAAGCGTTGTGGTCGGTAGAGACAAAAACACCTTGCGTGTTGCTAGCACTAATACAAGACTCGATTCATTTTTGAGTGAGTTTGTTTCAAAAAAGAATAAACTCATAACAGATATTGCTTCTCTTGAAACTGAGCTTGAACGAGAAGTTGATTTGAAAGAACGTGCAATTAACGATTTAGATGTTGAAATTGACGAACTAAACAATCAACTTAAAGAACTACAACAAAGATACAAAAAGCGTAAAAAATTGGTTGATGCTGAACTCAGAAAAAACTTTTATCGCTGGATTGACAGCCACTGGTTTCTTAGAATCTTGTATTCGCTTTATGAAAACTTATCATAAGTTGAATACACTTTAGTCTTAATCGACTAATTATATAAAATTGAAAAAGCTGACATGAAATAATGCGCAGTTTGAAGAAAGCATAGATTGTGAAACGAATGAATCTGCTTTGCAGATAGCGTTATGCATCGAGTCTGAACGATTGCGTGAAGACGCAGAAAATAACGCGTCAGAATGAGTGCAACAAGCTGTGCTTTCTAGAACTCGCATTATCATTCAGTGACACCTTCAATTTTATAATTAAGATTAAACAAAGTATTCGACGTATGATGTTTTCTTAGCATACAAGATTTAAAAACTTGCTGAAACACAGCTGAAATTTTGACTGGTCAGCAACTAATTTTACAACTTTGTATTTAGATGTTTCTGCTGATTTTTATCGTCAAGAAAGTCTAAACATCATTCACGTTTGAAATTAAACTTGTACTCTCATCAAGAGAAAATGTCTTTTCAGTTTAGCTAATAAAAAAATAACAAAGAAAAAATGAGGATTAATAATATGGCTCAAGTAGAAATTATAACAGTATTAGGTATCAGTAATAAAGAAGATAAAAAAGAGGGTTGGTTATCCTGTGTCAAAACCAATTCGCCAGCTTGGAAAACACTGCTCTTACCTTTCAACAAAGAAATTTTTAGCTCTGTCTTTAATCAGCAGCTAGGTATTTATGAAGTAAAACTCAATAATACAGCCGTTGCTTTTGGCTCAAAGCCAAAATTTGAGATTGCCGAAGCTAGGCTAATCGTATCATTTGACGAAATACTTAAGGCTTACAAATAAGTTATTACTTCTAACCAGTACAAGCTAGAAAACAACCATGGATTGGACAATAGGTTGGGCTGGTTAGAAGTCCACCTGCGGTAGGCAACCA
This sequence comes from Streptococcus gallinaceus, assembly GCF_040545695.1. Lineage (NCBI taxonomy): Bacteria > Bacillati > Bacillota > Bacilli > Lactobacillales > Streptococcaceae > Streptococcus > Streptococcus gallinaceus. The sequence continues at coordinate 63,234 of NZ_JBEPMK010000005.1, forward strand.
GCGCTCATCTGGGTAATGTAATAACCCAGATTCCAACACAAATACTATTTTATTATAGGAGAACAAACCAGTGAGAAACGATATACTTCAAAACATAAATTTCAAGAACAAACATCTTCATGTCGGAGTAGATGAGTTAACCATAGTAATTCAACCTAATGAAGAGACAATCGGTGAGCACCCAGACCACTGGAATCAAATTGCTAACGAACTTTCTGCAATCATTGCAGAAAAACTTTCCCTACCTTTATTATTTGGAGGAATGGTTAAAGAACGGATTTCGCCACAAGGATATACTACTTCTTACAGCTTTGAAAATATGCCTTATTTTTTAAGAATTGCCTTCCATGAGGGATATTTAAAAATGGGAATCATTATCAAATTTTCAGCGTCTGCTCTGAGCCTATACCAACAAGCCTATGAAAATTCCTATAGAGTATCCATCGGAGTCTGTGAAATACTGAAAAAGTTGGACGAACCATATTGGAATATGCATCTAAGTAGAATTGACTTTTGTGCAGACTACTTCAACTTTCCTTTATCTGTCAACGATATTTACAGCAATTTAAAATGTAAAGAATTTGAAATTATCAATTACAAAGGAAATCGTAACCATAAAAAGATGTCTGCTATCGAGATAGATGCCGAAGCTAAAACAGTAACGATTGGCTCACGTAAGAAAGGCTCAAATAGTTTTCTCAAAATTTACGACAAACTCACTGAACAATTAGAAAATAATGGAAGACATGCTCAGCTTGCTCAACAATTTCAGTCTTGGGTACGATTTGAAGTGACTTTTAGAGGGCAATACGCCAAACAACTGACCAAGCTAATTCTTTCTCTACCTTCACGCGATATGTTTCAACAATTTATCGCCAATAAAATTTTGGAAAAATATTGTTTAATTAATATGGTGACAGGACAACCAACAGAGTATAGCGAAGCATTGCTTAACTTTTCTACTATTGCTCCTCCTTTAGTGGCGACTAGCCCTAGAAATAATCAGCTAATGCAAAACATACACTATATTTTAAAGGGGAGTGGCTTCTTCCCCATGCTAGAAAAGGTCAAGCAAATTTGGGGTATACCAGCCGTAACAATACTTCTAAAAAGGTTATTGTTCGAATATGAGTACAATTATAAACCCAATGACGATGTTACTAACTGGTTAAAGAAAAATGCACTTGAATTACAGATACTAGAATTTGAAGCTTACCTTGACAGTGTAGTTGAGATTTTTCATATAAAAAACGCTCCTTCTTCCCCAGAATCCGCCAAGAAACCAGGAAGAAAGAACGCTGAATAATTGTGAAGATAAGGCAAGCTTACCCTTGCCTATTATCTCACATATTCTATTTGAAAGAAAGTATAAGAGGCAAAAAAATGATTCGCATTGTAAATAAAGATGATGTCATGAAACTAACTGGATTTTCTGATTCCCAAGCAAAAAAACACATCAGAGAAGCGAAGACAAGACTCGTTTCTGAAGGTTTTTCTTGGTACAAGAACAAACGTATCGGACGAGTCCCAATCAAGACTATTGAAGACATTCTAGGTTTTGAGTTATCCCCAAAACATGATATAATTACTAACGTACGAGAAGATACTGCTCTTGAAAAAGGAGTTTCAAATGGCAGTAACTAGACAACAAAATAAAAAATGGAAGGTGGATATTAGTGACGGTTATGATGCCGTAACTGGCGAACAAAAACGTCACAGAAAAACAGATTTTAAAACACGCAAAGAAGCTGAACGATATGAGGCAGACTATCGTATCAATAAGCTGCATCAAGTCAGACATAAAGATAAAGTTTCGGTTTCCTATCTCTACTCGCTCGTTCAAGAAGAAGATGAACTTCGAGGCAATAAACGAGGGACAATAGATAGTCAAGAATCTTACTATCGAGTATACATGTCCAAATACTTCAAAAATGCAGACATGCGAGCTGTTTCCGTTACGGACATAAAAGAATATAGAAATTGGCTCAAAAACCAACCTAGTGTAAAAGGCGGAACTCTAACCAATTCTCATGTTAATCAGCAAATGATTTTTGTCCATAAAATGTTTGATGTTGCAATTGCCAATCATATTCGACAAGATAATCCTTGTAACGGATTGAGACGATTGCCACAGCAACATAAAGAAATGGCATACTATACACCTGAGCAGTTCAAACAGTTTGATGCACTTTTTGAAGAGCATGAATATTCTTTTCAACTCTTGTATCGTGTACTAATGTTTACTGGCATGCGTATTGGCGAAGCATTAGCTTTAACTTGGCAACATATCAACCTTGAAGAAAGTTATATTGATGTTAAATACTCTGCTTATTATCGCAAAGGTCAAGCCCATATCGGTACAGTTAAAACCACACAATCCAATCGACGGATTTATATCCATCGTGCCTTCGTGGAAGAATTGAAACGCTGGAAAGAGAAACAACACAAGCGACTAAATGAATTTACTGATAATCCAAATAGCCTGCAACTCTTTCAATCAACTCCAGAGGTATTGACTAGTCCTAATGTTTCAAATTTTCGGGTTCTTCTAAAAAAAAGAATGCCCAAAAATTTAAAACTTATTCGTAACCATGATTTCAGGCATTCTCATGCTGCCTTCTTAGTCTCCCAAGGCTTACGTAATGGAGAAGGTAAAGACTATATTTTCTTTACTTTGATGAAACGATTAGGTCATTCCTCAATCAACACTACAATAAATGTATACTCGCATTTATTTCCAACCCAACAAAAAGAAATTGCTTCTGCCTTTGAAAATTTTTAATAATAAGGCAAAATAAGGCAACGAAAATTTAACAACAAGGTCTAAACCCTTGATAGGAAAGGAATCTAGAAAATCTTATGATGAATATGCAAAATATGATGCGTCAAGCACAAAAACTCCAAAAGCAAATGGAGCAAAAACAAGCCGAATTGGCTGCGACTGAGTTTGTCGGTAAATCAGCCCAAGACTTGGTGGTTGCTACATTTACAGGAGACAAAAAATTGGTATCCATCCAATACGCTGAAGCTGTTGTTGACCCAGAAGATATGGAAACTCTTCAAGATATGACTACTCAAGCCATCAACGATGCTCTGGATCAAATTGAGCAAGCGACTAAAAAAATCATGGGCGCTTTCGCTGGAAAATTGCCATTTTAATCAATTGTAGCTCCGATAAAATCGGAGCTTTTTTCCTAGTTGAATTTGCTAGTAAAATAGAGCATATTAGGGTAAAATGATACTATTAGAATTCAAAGGAGATACCGTCATGCCAGCATTTTGGGACCAATATCCTGCTATTCAGACGCAAATTGACCAGACACGTCAGATGATTGACCGGCGTGTTCATGTACGAAATTCGGATATTGAAGCTGCTATCCTTGAACTCAGCAATGCTGGTGGAAAGTATCTGCGCCCTGCTTTTTTCTTTTTATTTACTGATTTTGGAAAGGACAAGCACACTGACCCCGAGCGGCTCACTAAGATTGCAGCATCTCTTGAGATTTTGCATATGGCAACCTTGGTGCACGATGATGTGATTGACGACTCGTCTTTGCGCCGCGGGAAAACGACGGTCCAGGCCCGCTTTGGAAAAGACATCGCTGTTTACACGGGCGACTTGCTGTTTACTGTCTTTTTTGAGCTGATTTTGGAGGGGATGAATGGCACGCCATACATGGCCATCAATGCGGCATCCATGAAGAAAATCCTGATGGGTGAACTCGACCAGATGCACCTTTATTTCAACCAAGAACAGCACATCCGTGACTATCTCCGTGCGATTGCTGGAAAGACTGCCGAGCTTTTCAAATTAGCCTGCAAGGAAGGGGCCTATTTTAGTGGAGCAGACGAGTCTGTTGTGCGATTGGCAGGACGGATTGGTTACCACACTGGAATGGCCTTTCAAATTTTGGATGATATTCTCGATTATACTGCCGACAAGAAAGAGTTTAACAAACCAATTTTAGAGGATTTGGGAAATGGCGTCTATAGTCTACCACTGCTTTTTGCCCTTGAAAAAAATCCAGCCGCCTTCAAGCCACTGTTGGACAAGAAGGACCAGCTAACAGTTGCCGATACTCAGGAAATTGCAGACCTAGTCATCGACCATAAAGGTGTCGAAGACGCTCGAAATCTCGCTCGACGCTTTACCGAAAAAGCTCTGGCTGATATCAAAAGATTACCCAAAACGACATCGCGCAAGTACTTGCTACAGCTGACCAACCATCTCCTCAAACGGAAAATTTAACAAAAGAAAAGACCGGAAAGTCACCTTCCAGTCTTTTTTATTCACCATCATCAATGGCTTTCAAGAGCTGATAGCGCTCATTGCTACTAGCCAATTCTGCCGGCGAACCGGACATTTCCAATTGACCATCCTCGATGAAAATGACGCGATCTACCGCTTCAATGCCTTTCAAATGGTGTGTAATCCAAATCAAAGTCTTGCCTTCCAACTCTTCCATAAAAGTTGAAATCAAGGCTTTTTCTGTAATAGGGTCCAAGCCAACCGTCGGCTCATCCAAGATAATAATCGGTGTTTCTTTCAACAAAATCCGCGCCAAGGCCAAGCGATGCCGCTCGCCACCCGAAAAGCGCAAACCTGCCTCATCTACCATGGTTTGAAGACCAAGCGGCAAGACTGCAACCATCTCTTTCAAGCCGACGCGTTCTAAGACCTGCCAAACCTCTTCTTCGCTAGCCGCTTCATTTCCCAGACGAACATTATTGAGAATGCTGGTGTTGAAGAGATAAGGCGCTTGCTGAATCACGCCAATATAGTCCGAAATGGTCTCTTCTAGGCTCGAAACCTCCACACCTCCTAGCAAGATATGTCCTGCACTTGGCCGCAAATCGCCTCGAAGCAAGGTAGCAAGAGTGGATTTACCCGAGCCACTACGCCCTAAAATAGCTAATTTTTGTCCTGCAGGTATCTGCAAATCAAGCCCTTTTAGCACTTCTTTTTGGTCAGAAGCATAGCGGAAATGCAGACCGTCCACTGCTATATCAAAGGGAGCTTGTGGCGGCTGAGCTGCTCTTGCAACCGGATTAACCTCTGGTAAGTTGTTCAAGCGGTGAATCGAGTCCGCATATGTGTTGGTCTCTTGAGCCGCAGTGGACAAGCCTGAAAATGCTTCTGCCAGCGGAAAAACAGCCAAGACAAAGGCTGCAATCCAGTTGGCTTGTCCGCCGTGATTACCCACAAATTCCTGACTTGACCAGACAAGAGTGAGAAGCCCCAATACTCCAAACCCCAACTCAAATAGAAAAGTACGACGATTATTGAAATGACGCATCTTCTTCTGCACAGCCAACAAATCATCCTCCGAAGACTGATGAAGAGCGACATATTCCTGCCCACGTTGGCTGAAAATCCAATCCGAAACCCCCAGTACATTATCCGTCAAATCTATATACAAGTGATTTTTCAGTACCTTTTCCTGCTTCTGACGAGCTCCATTGACCAAGACAGACCAGAGGGGAAAGACAAAGATTAAAATCCCCAGATAGAGCAGGATAAACAAGGCGAACCAGACAGAGAAGAAGCCCAGACCAATCACGACAAATAGGTAGAGCAACCAGGCAATCAAGGTTGGAAAAATCGTTCGCAGATAGAGGTTTTGGAGATGATTGATATCTTCTGCCAAGAGCCCCATGATGTCTCCCAAACGGTAATTGCGTTTGAGGAAAATGGCATCCTGTTCCAGACTCTCATACAATTTTTTCCGTAAAGTTGACGTCATCCGCAAGACCCAGTTATGGCTGGTCAACCGTTCAACATAACGAAAAATTGGCCGACTAATCCCAAATGCTCGTGTCAAAACAATCGGGATATAAACCAGCAAGATATTGACAGGGAGTGACGCTGACTTACTGATGAGAAAACCTGAGTTGAACATCAGCGCCGCTGCGCTGAAGAAGGTCAAAAATCCCAAAATTAGAGCCGTCACTAGCGAGAACTGATATTGCTTAAAAAACGGCTTGACCCACTGGTCTCTTTTTAACTCTTGAAACAATGGTATCTTATTCATGATTGCCTCCCATAGCATGCTTTAACTGATAGAGATAGCCTTTTTGAGCCAGCAATTCTTGGTAAGGACCGAATTCAACCACCTTACCTTGATCCAGAACAAGAATGACATCCATTTCTTGCAACCAGTGCAAGCGGTGAGTCGCAAAGAAAACTAAACGATTGTCCATCAATGGAATCATTTTTTCCTTGAGTTCTAACTCAGTCTCGATATCCAAGTGAGCTGTTGGCTCGTCAAACAGCATGATGCGGCGTTGTCTATCCAGAAATGCACGCGCCAAGGCAATCCGTTGCGCCTGACCACCCGAAAGAGGGCGAGCCCCATTTCCGACCAAGGTATCCAGACCCTGTGGCAGTTCAGCCACCAACTCCTCTAGCCCGACCACTCGAATAGCCTCCCAGACTTCCTCGTCACTGGCTGTCGGTGTATAGAAGCGGATATTTTCTCGTAGCGATGTCTCAAAAACATAGGGAGACTGTGGAATATAGAGAAGTTGCTTGCGCCAATTTTCCTGATGCAGGTTGGTCACCACTTCACCATCCAGGTCAATCTGACCGCTAGCTGTTGGCAAAAAACCACCTAGTAGATTGATTAGGCTGGATTTTCCTGAACCGCTCATCCCAATAATCCCAACCTTCTGGAATCCTGTGAAGGTTAGATTTGTGCCTTCTAACAAGGTCTTGTCCTCGTAAGCCATGGAAATATCCTGCAAGGCAAGCTGACTGGTTGGATGCCAAGTCTCAAGAGATACTTGCTCCTCACGAATATCCTCCGTTGCCAAGACCGCTTGAATCGCCTGAAAAGCATTTTTCCCATCCAAGGTCGCATGGTAATCGCTTGAAAATTCACGAACAGGCAGGAAATACTCGGGTGCCAAGATTAGTATCGTCAAAGCTGGCAATAAGAAAATTTGCTCATTTAAGAGACGAAGACCTAGCAATACCGCGACAATGGCGATTGACAAGGTGGTAAAGAAATCCAAGGCAAACGTAGATAAAATCCCGATTCGCAAGGTAGACATGGTCGCCTTCCGAAAGACTTCACTGGTATTGTAGATGCTAGTGGCATAGCGTTTGCTAAGACCGAAAAAGCGAAGGGTGTCCATGCCACGCAGCGAGTCTAAAAAGTGATTGGACAAGGATTGGTAGGACTCGTACTGACGGTCCGCCTTTGCCTTCGCAGCCAATCCAAGAATAATCATAAAGACGATAATCAAGGGAAAGACCAAAAGCAAAATCACTCCCGATTTCCAATCCAAGTAAAAAATAGTCGCCAGTACAATCCAGGGAACCACACTCATATCCATCATCTTTTTGAGGATGAGGTGCAGATAATTTTCAACCAAGGAAATGCCGTCCAGAGCCATCGTAACTGTATTCCCCGTTCCTTGATTTTGGACAACCTGCGGCCCCAAATCAAAGAGTTTTTCCAACAGTTGCCCACGAAGAAGTTTCCCTTGCATGGCTGAGAAATCATCCAGCCGCTCATCCTTTACATAGTTGATGGCGTGACGTCCTAGATAAGAAACGAGAAAAGTGACCATTGGCACGATTTGCCCCACCAAGGCCTGCCCCTCCCAGAGCCCTGTAATGGCCAAACTCAAAGAATATGCCTGTCCGATAATAAAGATTGCCTGAAGGATGTCTAATCCCACAAGCAATCCCATTAGTTTATGAATACCGGATAAGCGCATAACCGCTTTATCTAACATTATTTTTCTCCTGCATGAACCACTGGTAAAGCAATGCGTTTTCTGAAAATATAGTAGCTCCACGCCGTATAAGCCAGTACAAATGGTACCAAGGTTAAGGCAACAATGGACATGATTTTCAGAGTATAAGGCGATGAAGAAGCCTTTTCAATTAACAAGTCATACTTGGCGCTGATAGAGCTAATCATAACACGTGGGAAGAGCCCTTGGAACAAGAGAACTACAACTGCTACCAAGCTCAAACCGCTTGATAAAAAGGCTGTCAACTCCACACCTTTGAAGATTGCTACATGGGCCACCACCGTCAAGACCACAATCAAAAGGGTCAATGCAAAACTAGCGATAAAGTGCAATTGGAAGAAGTCTGTCTTCAGCACCAACAAGAGTGTAAAAACAACCAAACCAAGGTAGAGAACCCAGTAGAGGAACTGCGCGTAGTTGCGCGCACGTTCACGAACAGGACCATCTGTTTTCAAACTAATGTAATTCAAACCGTGCAAGTAAGACATGAGTACCATAGCTACTCCACCAACGATAGAGAAGAGGTTAAAATAATCTCCAAAACTTGCCCAAACATTTCCATCTGCATCCATTGGCATCCCTTGAACCAAGCTGATAAAGAGGACGCCAAAGAAGAATGGCACAATCGTTGAGCCGATGGTCAAGGTCCAGTTCCACAATTGTTTTTGATGGGCTTCGACTTTATGACGGAATTCAAAGGATACCCCGCGGATAATCAAGCCAAACAAAATTGTCAACAAAATCAAGTAATAACCACTAAAAAGTGATGCGTACCAGTAAGGGAATGAAGCAAACATGGCCCCACCCGCTGTCAACAACCAGACTTCATTTCCATCCCAAACAGGGCCAATCGTATGAACAATCTGGTCTTTTTCCTCTTCGTTGTGGGCCAAGCTTTGAACAGCCATGCCGACACCGAAGTCAAAGCCTTCCAAGAAGAAGAAACCTGAAAAAAGAAGTCCGATTAGAAAGAACCATAATAGTTGTAATCCACTCATCTTAGTAGGCTCCTTTCTCAAATGGGTCAATCGTTGAATAAGCATTCAAACGAGCTTGCTCTTCTTCGTACTCTGGTCCTTTTTTCAATTCGCGAACAGTCAAGCCGACCATCATCACGGCCAAACCACCAAAGAGTAGGAAGTAAACAGTATTTGAAATCAATAGAGATGTCACGGAAACATTTGGTGATACGGAGTCTTTGATTTTAAACAAACCGTAGACCGTCCAAGGGTAACGCCCTTGTTCTGTGATAATCCAACCAAATGAGTTGGACAAGAACGGTGCAAATGTTGTCAAGGCAACAATCCACATCATCCATTTGTGCTTGTAAAGAATCGGTGCTTTCTTACGTGTCAAGAAGAGACCAAGTACCGATACACCCAACATCAACATACCAAAGGCTGCCATTGTACGGAAACCGTAGAACATGAGGTTTACCATTGGGTAATAATTGTCCTCACCATATTCTGCCACGAGGTTTTTATTGGCTGTTTCCATACCATCAACCGCACCTGACAATTTTCCGTAAGAAAGGATAGACAGCATGTATGGGATTTTAATGCCAAACACTTGCTTGTGCTGAGCTTCATCCGCCCAAGCCACAACCGTCCAGGCTGCAGGATTACCAGAATCCTCGTAATCCCCTTCCATGGCTGCAAATTTCATTGGTTGGTCTTCAATCAAGGCCTTCATTTGCAAGTCACCAGCTCCCATAACAGCAAGAGAACCAAGCAGACCGACAATCAAACCAACGCGCAATGATTTTTCGTAAATTTCTTGAACAGACTCCGTCAAACTTTCCATTTTCAAGAGACGGAAAGCAGCCATCCCTGCTACGACAATCCCACCCATGGTGAAAGCACCAAAGATAACGTGAGTAAACTCATAGAAAAACTGATGATTGGTAATCAAGGCCAAGAAATCGGTCATCTGCGCACGTCCGTTGATGACTTCGTAGCCAACTGGATGTTGCATGAAGGCATTGGCCGTCAAAATCCACATAGCAGACATCATTGAGCCAAATACAACCAACCAGATAAAGGTGGCATGCAAGCCCTTGCTGATTTTCTTGTTGTCCCAAGTAAACATCCAAAGTCCCAAGAATGTTGACTCCATAAAGAAGGCCAAGAGGGCTTCAACTGCCAGTGGTGCCCCAAAGACATCCCCGACAAAGCGTGAATAGTCTGACCAGTTCATCCCAAATTGGAATTCTTGGATAATCCCGGTCACCACACCGACCGCAAAGCTGAGCAACATAATGTTACCCCAAAACTTGGTCATTTTTTTGTAGATATCATTTTTCGTTTTGACATACATGGTTTCCATAATTGCCACTATCAAACTTGTTCCGATAGTAAATGGCACGAAGAAGAAATGGAAAACTGTTGTCATGGCAAACTGGAAGCGTGCTAAAGTTTCAATATTCATCATAATCCCTCTTTCTAATGTCTTGCATTAGAATGTATCCTAAAATAGCTGTTTCAGCCGAGTAATGATCCAACTAATCTTAATGGTAAAGGTCGAAACGGCCTTTGGCCATGAGTTCCTTTAAGCCACCGATATCAAGGAGTGACTTGTTCATAATCATTTTCTTCGCAGCTGAGGCTGGGTAGGCTTTCAAGGTCACACCAAGCGACTCACCGAGTCCATGCGTATTCCCAACAGAAGCAACAGTTCCCAATGACTTAAACTTAAAGTCTACAGGTGCTTGTCCTTTTAGTTGAAGAGCCAAGTTTTTAGCCACGTGAGCTCCCATGCGTGTCGCGATTTGAGCTGTCGTTGGGAATGGGCGATTTGAGGCTGTATCCATGAAGGCTGCTACGTCACCGATGATGTACATGTCTTGGTGAGCGGGATCACGCAAGTCCGCACCAACTACGACACGACCACGACGTTGGTCAAATCCTGACTCAGCCATAACAGGGCTACCGCTGACACCCGTTGTCCACACGATTGTTCCAGCCGTCAATGACTGGTATTCTGTATCTTCTGGATTGGTCACGTACAATACTTGACCGTCTTTGATTTCTTTAATCATGCAACCAAGCATGAGGTTGGTTCCAACTTTGCGCACAAGTTCTGTACCGTAGGCTGCCAAGTTATCATCAAACATTGGGAAAATGCGGCTTGCCGCTTCCACGCAGATGATTTCAATTTTTTCAGGAGCTACACCAGCCAAGTCCGCATAAACCTTACGCTCGTCTGCAAAGGCACCCGCCAACTCAACACCTGTAAATCCAGCTCCACAGATCAATAGACGCAAATTGTTCTCATCTTTTGTTTCGCGGTAGGCTTTCATTTTAGCTAGGATGTGCTCATGGATGGCAACTGCTTGGTCAATCGTTGTCATTTGCAAGGCATTGTCCATTGCGCCTGGGATGCCAAACGTTTCTGAAGTAAAGCCCAAGGCTACAACGACATAATCATAGGTCAACTGACCATGTTGTACCAATTCAACTGTTTTTGCATCTGCATTGACCGTCACAACTGAATCTTGAATGAAGGTTACTTTTTTCGGGTCAATCACATCTGCGATTGGGTACGAAATTTTTTCTTTCGGCACTGAACCAGCTGCCACTTCGTGCAATTCTGTTGCTTCATAGTGGTAATCATTGCGATCCACCAATGTAATATGGAAATCACCAGCTTGTTTTTGCAAGGAAACAACTGTTTTCAACCCTGCATAGCCAGCTCCAAGAACGAGGACTTCTTTCATAATCTAACTCCTTTTATAGTAAAATCCCAAATAGATAGGTCAGGGCTTGAGTTGCCGAACCCAAGGCCAAAATCCGTATCGCACACACAAACGTTTCTTTCTTGACTTGCTTTTGCCACAACTGCCGTGTCTGTCTGTAAATAAACGGAACCAAGACAAGCGTCAGCAAGACTGTGGCGGGAGCCAGCCCAAAAAGAAACTCCAACAAAATCGCAAGCACCGCCAAGATATTGGCTAGTGCAAACAAGTACAAGCCACCCCTAGTGCCAGTATAGTGGACCAAGGTATAGCGGTGGTTCTTTTCATCTTCTTCCTTGTCGCATAGATTATTGGCCAACATCAGATTGGCAATCCATAGGGTATTAGGCAAGGAAATGAGGAGAATCTGTCCAATCGTTTGCATATCCCAGCTAAACACCTGATAGGTATTGAGATAGACACAGATCAGACTAATCATGAACCCCATGGTAAATCCCGAGAATACCTCTCCTAGCGGCAAACTAGACAAGGGCTTGGGCCCCGAAGAATAGAAAATCCCAACAGCAAAACAAAAACCACCCATCAACAACAAGGGCCATCCAACCAGCCATGCCAAGGCAAGACCAAGTAGGGTCGAAGCACCGATCAGGCAGGCTAATAAGATTTCTACCTGACGCAGAGATAAATTCTTCCGCCCGATAATGTTGGTATCTGTCTTGTAGGTCTTATCGACCGCATTCTGATAATCATTGTAGTTGTCCCACACATCCACAAACATGTTAAACAAAAACATGGCTAGAAAATACAAACCAACCAATAGGGGATGTATACTGCCATACTGATAATAGGAATAACACAGACCGATTAGAAAAGGGAGTACACTTGCCGTTTTTGCTTTGATTTCAACTAATTCCAGAAACACTGGTAACGTCATCTTTGTCCCCTTTCTATGTTTATAGTTCTTTAACATTCCTATTATAGAAGAAAAAGATAACGATTGAAAATAATTGATCTAGAAATTTTAGGAACAACTAAAAAAAACGAGTCCAACCCGATTTTTACTCTTTCATTTTGTTTTTAGGTCCAAGAAAATCCCTTTTTCTGCTAAATTGTCAAGACATTCTTTCCGATAATCAGCATCGTGCTCCGGATAGATGGGATTTCCAATCTGAACTGGAACAAGATTTTCATAAGCTAAACAAGTCTTCCCACGATAACCTTTCTGCAACCACTCTTCAGAGACCTTATAACCTCGCCGCGTCATCTCCTCCATAATCAGCTGATGATAGGCAAATAGACAATAGGGCGAATAATCAAAAACATAGTTCACCGTCGCGTGTTTCTTTCCCCAACCATTTCCCCGCAAGGCACAGCACTCTCGGTGTTGCCCCAGTAGCTGCGGACGTGGTAGAAGCGAAATGAAATCTTGATGCCACAATCTCACTCATCATCCTCCTTTAAAATACTGGTATTGCTCAGATAGGTATTCGGATAGTGTTTTAGAAGATCTTGCAGTGCCTTGATAAGTGTTCCCTTGTCCACACTACCCGCTGCATACTGCTCCAATCGGAATAGGAAGTCTCTCTTTTCCTCTGGTCTGGCTACCTTTTTGAAATACCCCCACATATGCTGCATGGCCGTGTAGACATACTGGCGATTTTCCTCCATACCCCGAGCTTGCTCAATCAGACGATGCACCTCACTCAAATCAACCACATCCGACTTCAAATACTGACGAATCTCCAAATAAATCTTTGGCGACTGACTCAGGACCTCATACTTATATCTTGCCCAAAGCTCTTCTGCCTGCTTCTTGATACTTTTTTCAACCATTTTATCACCCTCGCACTCCTAGCAATCAAACTCTGCATACCGCATACACATCAACTCTCCCCAGTATAACACATTCCTTGAACAATAGAAAATCCTCTCATAAGAGAGGATAAAACTTATTCTTTAGCCAATTCCAGACAATAGGATTTTTTATGGCAGTACGGACAGGTTAGTTTCCGCGTACGGGGCGTGTGCCCTGCCCAGGCAAATTCTTTAAAACTTGGCTCAAAAATATGGTGACAATTGGGACAGAGATAGTGAAATTTCTTGCGAAAACGAATAACCGTATAGGTATAGATAGAAATAAAGCCCCCCATCATACACCACTGCAACCACCGAAGACCCAAGTGACCAACCCCAAAGACAAGAAGAGCATAAACCACCGCTTCTAATAGGAGGATACCATACATCTTCCATTGTAACTTTTGCCACGAATCTTGATTTTTCATAGTGATCGAAAGGTCTGTCAGGTAGGCCAACTCATAGTTATCTTGCTTTTTCAAACTGTCAAGTACGTTGACAGCTGTGTCAAGTTTTGCTTGCGCAGACCCAACCTCTGTTTTTAATTGTTTAATCTGGGTCACCAAGAGCATTTCCAGAACCTGCTGAATATTTTCTTCGACCAATATTTTCCCGATATCATCAATGGAAAAATCCAATTCTCGCAGAAAACAGATAATTTGAAGCGTCATCAAATCCTCTTCCGAATAAATCCTCCGCCCACCTTCTGTGACATCGCTCGGTTGCAAAATCCCTCGCTGGTCATAGTATTGGACTGTCCGAACAGAGACATTGGCTTTCTTGGCTAGCTCCCCAGTTGTATAGGTAACAGACATTTCTTCACCTCCCTTCTGCCCTCATTATAGGACATAACCCAGCGTTACGAGCAATCCCTCACCTTAGGTTATTTTTCATTTTTTCTAAAATCGATACAAGAGACCTTCCATTTGGTAACGCAGGAGGTCTGCATAATCGTGGTCTTCTTCCAATTCCTGCAAGAGAGCTTTCAGTTCTGTCAAGTTGTCCGTAATAATCCCATCCACCTGCAACTGCACCGTTTGATTCATAGTATCAGTATCATTTGGCGTCCAGGCATAGACCATCTTCTGGCGAAGCCAGGATTTGACCATAAAATTCTGGTCGAGTGACGAATACTCCATAGTGTAGCCGTCAGCCACTGTTGTTGGATAGATTGAGTTAAACGGCAGGATAAAAGCCGTTACCAACTTAGGTTCATACTCTTCCGCTTGTCGAATGACATCATAATCCAAGGACTGCAAGCGATGACCATATTGCAGCAAGGTCTTGCTGTACTTTTTGAGAAAATTTCGTGTCATATTGTGAGAATCCGTCGAATTAACTTTAATCTCTACTAGTAACTTTTGACCCAATTCATTTGCCCGCTTCAAGTAGGCATCAAAAGACGGAACTGGGGCCGACATGCCATTTTCACTGGCTGTCATCGCGGTCATCTCGCTCAAACTATAATCGTGGGTGCCGCCAGGAAAACCTGTCAACTGCTGGATATCATTGTCGTGCATGACCACAAATTGTCCATCCTTGGTCTCCTGAACATCCATCTCGACATAGTCCGGTTTCAATACCGCTGTTTTTTCAAGTGAAGAAATGGTATTTTGAACACCATTTTTCAAATTAACCCCTCGGTGTGAAATGGTTACGGGAAGAGTGCTAAATGGAAAGTAGAGATTTACCGCGCCTTGCAGACCAAAGTAAAGACTAGCCAACAGCATGATGGTCAAGCGCAAGCGATGACGCAAACGTGAACGACGATAGTCTGGCATTCCTTGTCTCGTCAACATTTCTACAAATTTAATCAAGAAGATGGCCACTGCACCATAGTAGGCAAATCGCAGTACAATATAGTTGCCCACTGCTGCCACCGCTGAAATCTCCTCTGGTAACAAGTCTGCAGCTACCTGTAGGCTATAAGTCACGATGCCAAAAAGCAGGAAAAAGAGCTGCGACTGCAACATAATCCACAGCAAGCGCAGAAGGGATTTCCACTGCTCGCTCCCTCTCGTTTTTTCCCATGAAGTCAGCAACGAAGCCCGCACCCCTTTTTGGTCAAAATAAACTAGCGGAAGGGCGTACATGACACGCGCAGTCAGCCAGAAAAAGAGGAGCAGACAGCCTGTAATCAGCCCGCCTAGCAGGTATTGATTGGAGAGATAGTCGAGGATAAACTGCGGAACGACCAGCTTGTTGAAGTAGTAAATTCCCAAGATTCTCCGTAAAAAAGGAAAAAGAATCACGGAAAAACAGAGCACAAAGAGAATCTTAGACAAGTGCAGACTTCGTAAATTTGAGCAGAGACCTCGGTAGGTCTGACCGATAAATTGTCTCAAGGTTTTGGGTTCCTGGTCCAGTAGTGTCAAGATTCCTGTCAGGACAAAGCCGATTTCTAGATAGGATATCAAGAGATTGACTAAGATTAAGAGCACAAAGAGGCCTGTAACCCACCACCGCGCCGTCAAGACCGCACCTATATTGGTCGTGGAGAGATAGGCATGCCCCGTCAAACGCAAGAGATGCTCTGCTAAAAACGAATTCACCGGAATCCAAATCACCTCAATGGCACCAAAAAGGGCCAAAAATAGTAATAAAATCTTATCCAGCTGATGATAAACTTTTTGAATTTCTTTCAACATGTATTTCATAGCCATAGTGTCGCATATTTGAGAGGAAAATGCAAGATTTGATAAAATAGGGTTGAATTATCTAGAATATTCTGATATGATTGAATTATCTGAAAATTAAGTCAAGGAGCATGAATATGACAAGACACATTCATTGGGATGGAAATCTCTCTCAAGAAGGGTACGATATTATTAGAGGTGAGGGTGGTGTAATCGTCTGCCCTACAAAGGTTGGATACATTATCATGACAGCTGACAAGGCTGGTTTGGAGCGTAAATTTGATGCAAAAGAACGCAAACGCAACAAACCAGGTGTCGTTCTCTGCGGTAGCATGGATGAATTACGCGAATTGGCACAATTGACGCCTGAAATCGATGCTTTCTACAAAAAACATTGGGACGAGGACATTCTTTTAGGTTGTATTCTTCCTTGGAAGCCAGAAGCTTATGAGAAAATGAAGGCCTATGGTGATGGTCGTGAAGAGCTGATGACTGACGTTCGTGGTACTTCTTGCTTTGTTATCAAGTTCGGCGTAGCCGGTGAGCAGATTGCCAAAGAAATGTGGGAAAAAGAAGGTCGTATGGTCTACGCTTCTTCTGCCAATCCTTCTGGTAAAGGGAATCGTGGTAAGGTCGAAGGAATCGGTGAACGCATCGAGTCTAAAGTTGACTTGGTCATCGAGGCAGACGACTACGTCGCTTCTATCCAACCCGACAAGACCATCGAAACGCGCTACGAACAAGGTGTCATGGTGTCTATGGTTGATGCCGATGGTAAACTCATTCCCGAGCAAGGTGCCAACAGCCGCTCAATCGAGCCATGTCCAGTTGTCATCCGCAAAGGTCTCGATATTGATAAGATTATGATACACCTATCAGACCACTTCAACTCTTGGAATTACCGCCAAGGTGAATACTATTAACTCTCGCTAACTAGGTTAGAACCCCCAAAGAGAGCTGTATTGATGATACAGCTCTTTTTTAGGTCAACTGTCGAATTTTTTCTTCCACCTCATCAATGGCTCTTCCCAATCTGCAATTCCAGTCTGTCTTGAGAATGTCTATGACTTTCTGGTAATCCTGGATAGCGCCAGCCTTGTTTCCTAAAAGGAGATAACACTGGGTAATGGCAAGATGGTAATCTGTGAATCGAGGTTTCTCTTGCGCCTCATAAGCCGCCTCCCAGATAGGAGTGACCTCTTCGTAGCAACCGTGAGCAGATAGGGAATTGGCCACTGAAAACAGCAGACGCCAATCATCTAATAAATTATCCAGCAAATAAAGATAAATTGCTGTTTGCTCGAGATTCTGCTCCAGTGTCTTGATGTAGTAGTCAATCAAGTCTGTATGATTTCTGACATCCCAGTCAAACAGAAATCCCTTTGAAGTCTGTGTAATAATACTCAAACTAGACTTATCGTTTGGTCGAGCCTGCTCCATAAAATTCTCACCGCAGTGGAAATAAAGATAGGCTAGCAATTCTGACTGTCGCAAGCTTGAATCGGATAAGCGTTTCTCTTGTAAAAATCTCTCATACTCCGCGATTTCTCGCATACTGAGAAATTGGCCACTATCCAGCCGACCTTCAATTTTATCCAGATATTTTTCCTTGGTATAATCAAATAACTCATCAATACTAACTCCAAAAACCATTGCTAGTTCAGGAAGCAAGCCAATTTCTGGTTGAGCCGTATTGGTTTCCCATTTGGAAATAGCTTGATTGGACAGACCAAGCTTATCCGCCAACTGCTGCTGACTGAGACCTGCCTCTCTTCGCAATACTTTAATTTTTTCACCAATTGTTTGCATGGTAATAACTCCTTGTTTTATTCATCTTGAGCTCTTGACAATCACAGTATAAACCCAAAGGAAACAACTATCAATAGGAAATTAGTTGGGATTTGTCTCTTTTTAGTTGGAGTTTTTTCAAACATAACTATGCTATAATGATGATAAAAAGAAGGAGAGAGCTATGCACACGATTTATTTTTTAGGTGGTCTGGGAGGCAATCGCCACCAGGTTAAAGAGTTGGCAGAATTTCTGGGGCAAACCTTGGTCTATATCGACCTGCCTGGTCATGGTCAAAATATGCAAGACATGGTCACTAGCCCTCTTGAATTGCGAGATTGGTTTGCAGCGAAAATTGATACCTCTGCCCCTTTCTATCTCATCGCTCATTCCATGGGGGCAAATCTGGCAACTTTCTTGGCTATACAATTTCCTCAATTAGAAAAGTTGGTCCTGCTGGATGGGGGATATTTCCAATTTGACAGCTTCGAATCTCTGGAAGAAGCCTTGGCTGGGACAGAAAATTTCTTAAAAGAAACCATCTTCACAGACATTGAGGCCATTATCGAGCAAGAAAAAGCTAGCGCCCCCTACTGGTCTCGCCACATGGAAGAGGCTATTCGTGAGACCTTTATCTGGAAAGACGACGCCTATCGCTTTCATCTCAACCAAGAGAGCATCCTTGAGCTGATTCGCCTTCAGAGAGAATTTGAGAATCTTCTTTCTCAAGTAACCTGCTCCACTCTTCTCATCGCCCAGTCTGACAAGGAAACCTTGGATAGCAAACAGCAAATGTTGGCTACTGTCCCCCAGCATATCCATCTCAACACGAGTCTTGATTGCGGGCACAGTCCACACACAGAAAAACCTGAGCAAACTGCCCAGGTCATTCGTGAATTTCTAGAGATTCCAGTCCAGTAATGGTCCCACAGGTACAATCCCATTTGGATTGATGGTCTTATGGCTACCATAATAATGTTGTTTGATATGGCCAAAATCTACCGTTGCCGCAATTCCTGGCATGTGGTAAATTTTTTTCGTATACTGCCACAAATGTGGATAATCTACCAAGCGCTTGAGATTACACTTAAAATGCCCATAGTAAACCGCATCAAAACGTACGAGCGTTGTAAAGAGACGAATGTCTGCCTCTGTAAATTGATTGCCAACGAGGTATTCTTGCGTGCTCAACAAGGCCTCCAACTCATCCAAAGCCGCAAAAAGATGACCTAATTCCTCTTCGTAGACAGCTTGGTCCGTAGCAAATCCAACCTTGTAGACACCGTTATTGACTGCGTGGTAAATTGTTTCATTCATGGCATCAATCTCGTCAAGCAAGGCAGCAGGAGCATAGTCTCCTTTTTTTGCACCAATCTGGTCGAAAGCCGAGTTAAACATGCGAATAATATCCGCCGACTCATTGCTGACAATGGTATCTGTCTTTTTATCGTAGAGAACCGGCACCGTCACGCGCCCCGTATAGTCAGGCTGAACATGAGTATAAATCTCATGCAAATAATCCGCCTCCAAAATCGGATCTGCAACCACACCAGGACCGTCCGCAAAGGTCCAGCCATTTTCCAACATGAGCGGGTGCACAACCGATACAGAAATCATGTCCTCTAGCCCCTTCAAGGCCCGCATCATCAAGGTACGACTGGCCCATGGACAAGCAAGAGATACATACAAATGATAACGCCCCGCCTCTGCCTGATAACTGCCAACTCCCGTCGGACCAGCCGAACCGTCCGCTGTAATCCAATTCCGAAAGAGCGCATTGGTCCGCACAAAACGTCCACCTGACTTCTTGGTATCATACCATTGGTCAACCCATTTTCCTTCTACTAACAATCCCATAGCTTACCTCCATTTTGACTTTATATTATCACTATCTATTGGTTTTTGCAAAAATATAGACTAAAAGACCGAGAGTGAGTTCCCGATCTTTTCTGTTTATTTCAGTAACGAAGTTACCAAGTCGACAATGGCTTGTGTTGTTAAACCATAGACCTCTTTTAGATAGTCCATTTTTCCTACTTGTCCAAATGCTTCCTCAACACCGACACGATAAACTGGTGTCTGAGATTGACTAGCAAGCAGTTCACAAATAGCGCTTCCCAAGCCGCCAATACGATTGTGATTTTCTGCTGTGATGACATGTTTACCAAGTAAGTGCTCCATTAAACTTGGATCAATCGGCTTGATACGGAAAAGGTCGATAACCTGAACATCTATTCCCTGCTCAGCCAAGCTCTCTGCCGCCGCCAAGGCTTCCTCCACCATAATCCCGCTGGCAACAATGGTTGCGTCAGCACCTGTTCGTAAAATGCAATAACCCTTGCTAAAATCCTCACCACCTTGATAGATGGCTGTCGGCGCCTTACGAATAGTCCGAATGTAATTCAAGTGTTCACCAGCCAAGGTTTCTTCCAAAACTGCCGCAAACTGAACATCATCACTGACTTCATAAACACGCATTTTAGGAATTAACCGCATCAGACCCAAATCTTCAAACGGCATGTGAGTTCCGCCATTCATTTCAGCAGATACCCCCGCATCAGACCCAATGATCGTCGCATTTAACTGTGCATATCCGAGAGAAAGGAAAACCTGGTCATACACTCGTCGGCTGGCAAATGGTCCAAAAGTGTGAACATAAGGTTTAAAACCTTGAACAGCAAGACCAGCTGCAATCCCAATCATTTCTTGCTCCATGATACCGACATTGACATAACGTTTCCCAAGAATAGCCCCTAACTGGTTGGTCGACATGGAGCTAGATAGGTCTGCTTCAATCGCTGCGATCGTTTTATCTTCCTGACCGAATTCTGCCAAGAAATCACTGTAGACTTTTCGCATTTCTTTTGCTGATCTCATGCTATCCCTCCAATCCTTGTCGCACTTCCTCAGCGGCTTGTTCCAAACGCTCTTCCAATTCACTGGTTAAACGCAAGTGGTGATTGCTAGCCATTTCTTCCAAGAATGGGACTCCATGGCCTTTCACCGTATCAAGCACGATACATTTGGGTTGAGGAGATGAGCTGGCTTTCAACTCTTCAACAGCTCCAATAATCGCCGCAATATCTGATCCATCCACACGGACAGTTTCCCAGCCAAATGCACGGAATTTTTCTGCAAAATCAAAGGTCTTACAAATCTCATCTGTCGTGCCATCCAACTGCTTCTTATTGTCATCTACAAAGAGGATGAGGTTGGATAATTGTTGGTGCGCTGCAAACTGAGCCGCTTCCCAGCACTGTCCCTCGTTTAGTTCGCCGTCCCCAACAATGGTATAGGTAAGATGCGGACTGTGTTTGATTTTTTGACCGTAGGCAATTCCAGTTGCTGCACTGACTCCCTGACCCAAGGAACCAGTCGTCATATCCACACCGGGAGTTAGATTGCGGTCTGGATGAGATGGCAAGCGAGTGCCGTTTGTATTGAGACTCCACAAAAAGTCATGATCGAAAAATCCCTTGAGATAGAGGGTGCTATAAAGAGCTGGACCGGCATGGCCTTTTGACAATACAAAGTAATCACGCTCTGTTGACGAGAAATTCTGGACTGTTACATCGAGAATTTCGCCATATAGAGCTGCCAAAACTTCGACAATTGATAAACTTCCTCCGTAATGCCCAAATCCCAAATGATTGAGAGTTGTGAGCGTATGGTAACGGATTTCAGTTGCAAAATTTTCTAGTTTTTTCAACTCTTCTTTCATCTTAAGCCTCTTTCTTGTCTTTCTTAAGAACTGTCATAGCTACCATCACTGCAAGAACCGCAAAGATACCGATGGATACAGCTACAACACCGCCTTTATTGGCCAAGGTTCCAAGGAAGATACCTGACAAACCAAAGTCAGCATCAGAGAAGGTTGAACCTGCAAAGCCAAGGTCTCCCAAGACAGGCATCAAGAATACTGGCAAGAAGCTAATCAAGACACCTTGCATGAAGGCACCAACGATTGAGCCGCGGATACCACCTGAAGCATTCCCCATTACCCCTGCTGTTGCTCCACAGAAGAAGTGCGGAACGACACCTGGTAAGATGACAACGCCACCAGTCAAAATCATGATCAACATGCTGACCAAACCGCCAACAAAACTAGAAATAAAACCAATCAATACAGCATTTGGAGCTGATGGATACACGATAGGACAGTCCAAAGCTGGTTTAGAGTTTGGTACCAATTTTTCAGAAATACCTTTGAAGGCTGGTACGATTTCTGCCAAGATCAAGCGAACCCCTGCAAGAATTGTGAAGACACCAGCTGCAAATGTACCACCAAGTTGGAGAGCATAGACGATACTGTTTGTACCACTACTCAATTCTTTTTCAATATAAGCACCACCCGCAAAAATGGCTACGATGATGTAAATGATAGACATAGAAAGGGCGATACTAACTGTGCTGTCACGCAAGAATGCCAAACCTTTAGGGAATTTAATATCTTCTGTTGATTTTGATTTGTCCCCAACAAGTCCACCAACAAATCCACTGAGCCAGTAACCCAGCGAGCTGAAGTGTCCAAGAGCAACCTTGTCATTGCCTGTCAACTGCACCATGTATTTTTGTACAAAGGCTGGTGAGAGAGACATGATGATACCAAGAGCCAAACCACCCATCACAATCAAACCTGCTGATGTAAAGCCTGCAACTGTCATAATTACGGCAATCATACAAGCCATGTAAAGTGTGTGGTGACCTGTTAAGAAGATATATTTGAAGCGTGTAAAGCGGGCAATCAAAATGTTAAAGACCATCCCTAGCAACATAATCAAGGATGTCGCTGTACCAAATTTATCTAGCGCGAGCGCGACGATTGCTTCGTTATTTGGGACAACACCTTTCAAATGAAAGGCATGTTCAAACATTTGACCAAACGGTTGTAGCGAGGTTTGTAGAATAGTGGCACCACCACTTACTACGATAAAGCCGACGAAGGTTTTGATACCGCCCTTGAGCAAATCCGATGCAGATTTCTTCTGTAAGGCAAGACCTAAAATAGCAATCAACGCTACCAAAATTGCGGGAGTTTTCGCAATATCAATTAAAAAATCTAACATATTTTCTCTCCTTTTTGAGCAACCCTAACTTATACAAGTCCTTTTTCTTTGCAAATGCCCATAATCAATTCACGTAGTTCATCCATATCGATGATACTATTTAAAATACGAACATCTCCTAAATGCGTTGCAGAATCTGCCAAGTCGCGACCGACAATCCAAATATCTGCGGCACTTGGATCTGCTCCACCCAAGTCATAATGTTCCACTTGAACGTCTGAGACGCCCCATTCTTTCAAAATGGATTCGATATTCATTTGAACCATGAAACTTGAACCCAAACCTGAACCACATGCAGTACCAATTCTTAGCATGTTGTATCCTCCTTTAATAAATCTTTAATAGCGTCGAAGTCAGTTGACTCGACAAGTTGTTGCAATTTTTCTGGCTCTCTCAATATAGCTGTCAAATGAGATAAAGCTCTGAGATGGGTTTGATTGTCGACCGCTGCGATACAGATGATCAGACGAATTTCATGACTAGCATCATCCAGCAAGTAGACTGGCTCATCCAGCTTCAGCATGGACATACCAATCCGATTGACACCATCTTCCGGACGAGCATGCGGAATGGCAACCCCCTTTCCTAAATCAATAAATGGCCCAAATTCGATGACCTTATCCACCATGGCACCCACATAGGATTCCTCAATCGCTCCTTGGGCTAACAAAGGCTCAGCAGCACGAGCGATAGCTTCCTGCCAAGATAGCTTGCCTGCCCGATATTGATAGGTTTCTCTGGTAATCAATTCCTCTAACATAGGACTTCTTTCCTTCCTTTCATAAGATTTTTCATTTAGAAATTGGACTAATTCATATTTTAATGCTTGCTCGCGATGAACGGTCGCATACTTGCCAATTAGGGTCATGAGCTGCTCGATTTCGATAGGAAAATAACCTGCATTTGCAAATTCTTGTCCTACCAAGTGAAACAATTCTCGTTTTTGCCCTAAACTCATCATCGGTGGCACTAGGAAAAATGGACATGTTGTTTCCAGCTTGATTGTTGAAAAAATCATGTCATACTCATCTTGGTCAATCTGCTGCAATCCCGCTACCGAATGCGCGTCGGCAAAGAATATATTTGGGAAAAGTTGCTTGAGATTTTCCTTTACAATCAAGGACGAGCTGACACCATTTGGACAAACAACCAAGGCACGGTAGCGAAAACTTCGCTCTTGCACCGCTTCAATATACCCTCCAAAGTGGATGACAAAGTAAGAAACTTCTCCATCTGGAACAGGAAAGCCAATGGCTTCTTCTAAGGGAGATAAGGCTTTCTTGACAATTTCAAACAAATCCTTGTGTTCTTCCTTTATGACCTCCGTATAGGTATTGATGGTAAACGTCCGTGACCTCAAGCGATGGTAAGCTGGTATCAGATGCTTTCGCAATCCTTCCAACAGATCCTTCCGCCGTTCAAAACTAATGAGCGAGAGGCGCTCCATTTCTTCTACAATAGCAAGAGTCAGATTTGAGAAAAATTCATCTTCTTCTACAGCCTGTCCTTCCAAACAACCTTGCAAAAGATGAGCCAAATACATTCTCCAAGAATCTGTCAGACTCGGTACGCTGTCATCAGCCTGTTCCAAGTGTTCCCATAGTTGGGCCACAACCTCTTGGATTGTCTGAGACACTTCGCTTACCTGCCAATCTACCTCTACGCTGATACGTTTTCTACGAATCGCTAAAAATTGGAGAAAGTAAAGAAATTCATCCAATCGATCTTCTAAAGGAGATAGTTGGTAAAATTGACAAAGCTGAAAACTCAACGGCTTGATACATTCTCGCTTGATCGCTTCTCCCCAAGAACGTAGGATATAATCCAAAGCCCAGATACCGACTGGCGACTTGAGACAGTCACTAATGGCATAAAAAGCTAGCCGATGCTTATCTTCCTCGCGACCGAGCAAATGGTAACCTTGAGACCGAGTGTATTGAAACTCAAGTCCAAACTGCCGACACAAGTCTCGAACATTTTTGATATCCGTCAAGGTTGTATTCTTGCTGACACTAAGCAAATCCTGATAATGAACATTTGATATGAACTCTTTTCGGATAAAGGTGTAGAGATAAATCAACACGCGCCGCTCTTCCTGAGATAGATAAACCTCGCGGCTCCTCAATAATTCAAAAATAAGAGACTGATTCTCCTTCAAACTCTCTGGAACGCGGTAAACTCCATCTTGAAAATCAATCGTCGAAAATCCATTATCCCGTAATAAGTCATTGACTTGTTGCATACTAGTCAACAGACCTTCCTTTTCAACTCCTGTCTGAACACCTAATTCATAAAGACTGAGTTCCTGATTTCCAAATAATTCCATTAAAATGGTGATGGCACGATTATCAATCATTTCCTTCTCCTTGTCTAAATTGTAACCCTTTTCATTTTTCTTTTCTAGTCTATTTGAGCCCAATCGAATAGTCTGTACTTTCCCTTTCAATTGTGCTCAAGCAATCATCTCTGAAAATCAAAAAAAGCCGAGAAATCTCTCAGCTCTCATTATTTCCCAAAAAGTTTTGCAAAGAATCCTTTTTTGGTCTGTTCTTCTTCTACTTGTGCTTTGGCTTGGTCCAATTCCAACTTCAATGTCTCTTTATCAGCCATGGCTTTCAAGGTTAATTGTTGCTGTTGGTCCAACTGCTTGTCTTTCTCAGAAATCTGTACATCCTTGACACGCAACTGCTCATCTTTTTCAGCCAACTGCTTGTCTTTTGCTTTCAACTGGTCGTACAGGCGAATGATTTCTGCATTTTTCTCATCCACCAAAATCTCCATGAGCTCACGTTGCTTCACTTCTTCGCTGATTGGCTCATCTTCAAAAATAGTGGTCTTGTAAATTTCTTCCAGCTTAATCAGACCAGCTCTGTTAACAACCGTCACGCCCTTATCGTTTTTTTCAACAAATTCTTCAGGTAAGGATTTGACACGATTGTTCATAGCCTGTCGGCTGACCCCTAAAATCTCAGCTAATTCGCTGACTGTTTTTTCAATTCCCATAATTTCCTCAATCGCTTGATTTTTCTAGATTCTATCATTAAAATCTTACCACAACCCCTATTAACTGTCAAATATAGGGGAATAAAGTGGCAAATCAAAATCTATCTTGATTTTTCCTATTGAATATCCTAAAATGAAACTAACATCACCTTTAGGAGAGCGATTATGTATCGGAAAAGACTTGCACAATTATTTCTGACCCTCAGTCTCGTATTGGGAACTTGCTTTTCATTTTCTATCCAGCTACAGGCAGACAATATTTCCCAAGAAGCCGGTACCCTTCCTTTTCAGGCACAGCGGCAACTTCAACTAGGAGAGCTGGACCAATTTCACAGAGCAAGTAGCGTCCACATCCAGCTAAATACTGCCGACCAACCACGGCAAATGCGGATGGCCCGTATCAAGGCTAATTCCGTCGGCTGGCATAACTATCGTTTTTACTATTCAAACGGTAGCAAAAAAGCCTAGGTCATGAATCGTGGGCACCTTATTGGCTATCAATTTAGCGGTCTCAACGATGAACTACGTAATCTAACACCATTAACTGCCTGGGTCAACTCGGGCAACTACAGTGGAATGGATAGCGGCAACATGCCAGCCAATACCAACTGGGACAATGTGATTACCATGTCTGAACAAGAAGCTCTAAACCTAGGAAAACGCCACACAAGTAAAGAATAAACAGATGAGAAGCACTTATTAACTAGGTGCTTCTATTGTTTTATGGTAAAATAAGCCCATGAATACATTTGATACGATCGTAATTGGAGCAGGTCCTGCTGGTATGATGGCGGCTATTTCCTCCAAATTTTATGGAAAAAATACACTCTTAATTGAAAAAAATAAGCGTCTAGGAAAAAAGCTAGCTAGTACGGGCGGTGGCCGATGCAATGTCACCAATAACGGTAGCTTGGAAGACCTATTAGCTGGAATCCCTGGCAATGGACGCTTTCTCTATAGCGTATTTTCGCAGTTTGACAACCATGATATCATGAATTTCTTTGAAGAAAATGGTATCAAACTAAAAGTCGAAGACCACGGACGAGTCTTTCCGACAACAGACCGTTCACAGACTATCATCAAAGCACTGGAAATGAAAATGCTGGAGCTAGGTGTGGACATTCGAACAGGGACCGAGGTCTTGTCCGTCCGAAAAATCGATGACCTTTTTCAGGTGAAAACGGCCGACCAACTCTTTACCGCTCCACAGCTGATTGTGACAACTGGTGGAAAATCCTATCCTTCCACTGGCTCAACCGGTTTCGGTCATGAGATTGCGCGGCATTTCAAACTCAAGGTAACAGACCTGGAAGCCGCTGAAAGTCCTATTTTAACAGACTTCCCTCATAAAAAACTCCAAGGGATTTCTCTGGACGATGTGACCCTGACCTACGACAAGCACCAGATTACCCACGACTTGCTCTTTACGCATTTTGGCCTGTCCGGTCCTGCCGCTCTTCGCCTCTCTAGCTTTGTAAAAGGGGGAGAAACAACTTATCTAGATGTCATTCCCACGATTTCATCAGAGGAATTAGCCAGTCATTTCCAAGCGAATCGAGAAAAATCAGTCAAAAATTGCCTTAAAGACCTCATGCCTGACCGTTTGGCAGAATTTTTCGCCGAAGGTTATGACTTGAAAGTTAAGCAACTGAGCCACAAGCAGCTTGAAACGCTCCTCTTAGACATCAAGACTATGCCTATCAAGATTACAGGAAAGATGTCTCTCGCCAAATCCTTTGTCACCAAAGGAGGCGTAGACCTATCTGAAATCAATCCAAAAACACTGGAGAGCAAGACTGTTCCAGGTCTGCATTTTGCCGGCGAGGTTTTGGATATCAACGCCCACACAGGCGGCTTTAATATCACTTACTGCCTCTGTACAGGCTGGGTCGCAGGTAGCCTGCATTACTAAAAAGGAGAAAAGGCATGCAACTCAATCCATTCAATCAAACCATCGGCGACGCACTGGCTGATTTTACCTCCGGTGCCATCCCACAAGTAGAAGTCCTAGAAGGCCAAACCGTACTCGTTGAAAAACTCACCGAAAAGCACCTTGATGACCTCTATGAAGTCTACGAACCCACTAGCCCTCTCCAAAACTGGACTTACCTCCCGATAGAGCCTTTTACAGATAAAGATAGTTTTACAAGCTACTTTCAGCAAATGGTTGCGTCAAAAGACCCGCTTCATTTTGCTATAGTAGACAAGACTAGCAAAAAAGCTCTTGGAACAGTTGCACTTATGCGGATTGACACACAAAACCGCGTCCTTGAGATGGGCTGGGTTGTCTATTCAACCACTTTGCAACGCTCACGGCAGGCCACAGAAGCCCAGTATCTCCTGATGAAGTACGTCTTTGAAGACTTGGGCTACCGCCGTTATGAATGGAAATGCGACTCCCTTAACCAACCGAGTCATAATGCCGCTCTACGCCTTGGATTTACCTACGAAGGCTCCCTTCGACAAGCCGCTGTCTACAAGGGGCGAAATCGCGATACCAATTGGTTTTCCATCCTAGATAAGGAATGACCCACCAATAAAAAACGCTTGGAAGATTGGCTGACTGCTGAAAATTTTGACGAAAATGGTCTGCAAAAAACACGCCTCTCTACTATTAATTAACACAACCTGACAAAACCCACTCAAGCTGAAAACGCTTGATTTTTTATTTGTTTTATTGTATTGTGTATATAAAACAAAAAGGAAATTCCCTATGAAACTCACCCTCTCATCTATTTCAAAAAAATTTGACCAAAAAGTTATTTTCCAAGATACATCCTTTACATTTGAACAAGGGAAAATTTATGGGCTACTGGGGCGAAACGGCGCTGGGAAGACAACTCTTTTCAACTGTATCGCCAAAAATCTTCCTCTTGATGGCGGAGAAATTGGCCTGCAGGCTGACGATGCTACTGCCACCCTTGCCTATGACAATACCGACATCGCTCTTAATCAAGCCACACCGCAGCTGCCTGCTTTTATGACTGTCTTTGAATTCATCCGCTTTTTCATGGACATTCACAAGGAAAAACTAAAAGACAACCGCAGCCCTGAAGACTGGCTACTGCTAGCCGGTATCACGGCAGAAGACCAGCATCGACTGCTAAAGGATTTTTCTCATGGTATGCAAAATAAGGTCCAGATGATTACTTCCTTGATTGCCCAACCACCCGTTCTCCTACTGGATGAGCCGCTGACCTCTTTTGACCCCGTTGCTGCCCACGAATTCAAGGAGCTCATCCGCTCTGCTAAAAAGGACTCCATCGTCATCTTCTCAACACACGTCTTACAGTTGGCTCAAGATTTATGCGACGAGATTGTCCTCCTTCACCATCAGCATTTTCAAGAAATACCGGCTGAACGTTTACACGATGCAGATTTCGAGCAAGAAATCGTCGACATTTTATCCGACAAATAAGTAGGAGAAGGCCTATGAAAGATATCATAAAACTAGCCTGGCATCGGCAAAATTACGATGTCCACAAGTCCATCAACGGATTTTTCTACTACCTCCGAAAATTCCCCCTTGTCGGGCGGTACATTCCCGACACCATTTATCAGGCGAATGATTTAAAAACGGGGCTCTATATCCTCTTTTCCATCCTCTCTATCCCCTGGCAAATCCTCATCAAATTCCTCTGGCTAGCACTCTATTTTGGTGTGGGGCTTTTCTGGACAAATATCCTAACCAACTCCGATACCCCACTCGCCCTTCATGAGAATTCGTGGCTGCTGGGCTTCCTACTCTGGTGGCTAATTGTCGGGCTAGATATTCAGTGCGGAAATGCATTTTCTAGTGTCATCCCAAAAGCCGAGCGAGATTTCATGGACTTTTTCCAACTACCTCGACGAACCATTCTCCTTGAAAAAATCTGGCTACAGCCACTTATCACGGCTATCTTCTACCTGCCTGCTTTCATCGTTTTTAGCCTTCTAGCCCCAAATTGGTGGTATCTCCCAGTCGGGTTCCTGACTCCAATTGCTATGACACTCTTGGGCTACTCTCTGGGGCGGCAAACATTTGACAAGCAATTGTCAACTAAAACGCAAAAGAGCCTCTGGTGGATAATGGGCCTTTCTGGTTTTGTCCTAGCTATTCCTATTATCATCTTCCACTCTTTTCTTAACCCGCAAATCCTTCCGATCCTGTTCATTCTCGAAATTCTACTATTGCTAGGCTGCAGTTTCTACATGAAGCATTTCCCTGAATTGGATGCATTTCTCCTCAGCCGCATGGAGGATTCCTTGCAATCAGATCAGCGAGTCGCCCAATTAAAAACGGGCAACCAATACACCCGCCAAGGCTTGCAAATGAAGGAAAAGCTGACCCTCGATGATAAAAAAGACCTGTTCAATCTTTCTGGAATGGCCTATCTGAACGCCCTTCTCTTTCAGCGTTACCGGTCTATCTTGTGGAAACAACTGCGTACCCGCTTAATCTGTATCGGTCTAGCCGGTATAGCGGGTATCGGTTTTGCTATCTATACCCATGAATTTCTCCCTGAAAAAGCACTCATCGGATTTATGCCCTTTGCCTTCATGATTATGTATGCTTGCTCGATGGGACGCCCCATTGCCCAAATGGTCTTTGTCAATTGTGACATCGCCATGCTACACTACCCATTCTACCGGGAAGGTCGGGCCATTTTAGCTGGATTCCAGTATCGCTTTTTCAAAGCCACTCAGTACAATGGTATTTCTGCCCTCTGCATTTTCTTGGTTTGTTTGGCCTTTGGTGGTTTTCGCTACTCGATCGGAACAATTGCACTTTTAGCCTTGCTTCTGACCAGTCTCACAGCCCTCTTTTCCTTCCATGACTTGTTTATCTACTACATCCTTCAACCATTTACAAAAGACATGGAAGTTACCAATCCTGCCTACAAACTGCTGAGCGGGGCACTTTATTGGGTAGCCTACCTCAACACTCAACTCCATATTACCAGCAACCTCTATGTATTGGGGATTTCTCTCATTCTCCTCCTCTACGTCGGCATTGGTTATATGATGTTGCTGAAAAGAGCTCCACAGACATTTCGTATGAAACAATAAGAACCAGGGATAAAATCCCTGGTTCTTATTTGTCTAAAAAACAAGTCGTAACATGGCAATTATAATAATTCCTGCCACAACAGTCCAAAGCAGATTTTTATAGCGATAAGCCACCCAAAATGTAGGAATACTAGCCAAAATTTCTAACCATAAAAAGGTTGGAAAAACGGCTCCTTTTTCCTTAGAAACAAGGCTAGACAGAGTCAAGGCAAAGATAATTGTCACCGGAAGGTACTTGAGCAGACGTTCGACAATTTTCGGAAGACTACTGTACTTGACCAGGATAAAAGGAAAGACCCGTGGCACCCAGGTTACCAAGGCAGACAGACCAATAGCCCACAAAAGATAACTAGTTTCCATCCAAATACCCCCCTACTAGGCAACCACACAGGGTTGCTATCAATACCGCTGCTGCTTGTGACACCACCAAGAGAGCTACAAAAAAGCTTACCGTCACTGCTGCCAGTATCACCACTAACTTTTTCACTGGTTCTGACAAGGCCATGGCCTCCCATTGACCGATAAAAATCCCGATAAACATTCCAACCAAGGCATAGTCCAAGCCAAACCCAATCGGATTTGGAATCATGGCTCCCAGAAGAGCACCGACGATAGTCGCCACAATCCATGACAGATAGGAAAAGACATTATTTCCATGCATCCAACTAGTCGTGATGTCTTGATTGTGCACCGCTTCTCCCATCAGAACCCCATACGATTCATCCGTTATCAAGCTACCAATGAACAGTCCTTCCCACAAAGGAACTTTTTTAAAAAAGGTTGTCGCGTGTAAGCTCATGAGCATATTTCTCAGGTTAATCAAAAAAACCGTCATGGCAATCGCCAACAGCGAATCCCCTGTCAACAAGAGAGAAACCAGCGCAAACTGGGCTGAACCTGCATAAACCAAGATACTAGACAGCGCAACTTCCCACCAGGACCAACCGCTTCCTGCAGCCACAATCCCGAAAGCCAAACCAATCGAAACATAGCCTAATCCAACCGGAATCGCATCCCGCATCCCGTGAACAAATGTTTTCTTCACAAACTCTCCTCCAACCATATCCCTTCTAGTATAGGCTAGTTGGAGACGTTCGTCAAGTAATTTTCAGAAAATTCTTAAAAATAAACTCTATTCTCACTCTCTAGCAATTCGATTTTTTGGTAGTTGTACTACAAAATAGTAAAGAGCCTAGGATAAAATCCTAGGCTTACTTTCACATCCCCACACTGTCAAATGCTAGACTTGGTTTGGCATTGAGCGACCAGTCTGCACGGTGTCCTTTGTCATACTCAACTGCAGCTGCTAGGGCTATCATCCCTGCATTGTCTCCGCAGAGGCGAAGAGGTGGGATGACCACTTGTACATCCTTGATGTCCTGAGCCAAGCGTTCTCGCAAACCTTGGTTGGCCGCCACGCCACCTGCGACGATAAGCTGCTTAACAGGATATTGCTCCAAAGCTTTTTGCGTCTTTGCTAGCAAAATATCCAAAACAGCCGCTTGGAATGAAGCGCACAAATCCTCTGTTACCAGCTCTTCTCCTTTTTGCTCAGCATTGTGATGCAAATTGATAAAGGCCGACTTAAGCCCTGAAAATGAAAATTCCAGGTGATCTTCCTTGATCATGGCACGCGGAAAATCATAAATGTCCTGTCCTTTATGAGCCAGCTGATCAATCTCGCGCCCTGCTGGATAGTTCAATCCCATGACGCGACCAACCTTGTCATAAGCTTCGCCAACCGCATCATCGCGCGTCTCCCCGATAATCCGATACTCTCCCGGCTCACTCACATAAACCAACTCTGTGTGCCCACCTGAAACCAAAAGCGCCATCAAGGGGTACTGCAATTCCTCTACCTCACACGCCGCCATCAGATGACCAGCCATATGATTGACCGGAATGAGAGGCAGACCATGCGCCCAAGCGAATGCTTTCGCAGTAGCCATCCCTACCAAGAGAGCTCCTACCAAGCCCGGTCCATAGGTCACAGCTACCGCATCCAAGTCCTCCGCTGCAATTTCCGCCTCGACCAAGGCATCCTCAATACAAGTCGTGATAACCTCGACATGATGACGGCTGGCTACCTCTGGCACCACCCCACCAAAACGCTTATGGCTCTCAACTTGACTAGCAATGATGTTGGTTAAGAGTTCCGTTTCATTTTTCAAAATTGCCACACTGGTCTCATCACACGACGACTCTATGGCTAAAATATATCTATCCTTCATTTTTTCTCTCCATGATGACCGCATTCTCGACCGGCGCACGATAATAATTCTTTCGTAAGCCAATCTGTTTGAAGCTATACTTTTGATACAAGGCACGCGCCGCCAGATTTCCCTCTCTAACTTCTAGGAAAATCGACCCCGATACCATCTGTAACTGCTCTAGCAAATGTCCAGCTAAACCTTGACCCTGATAGGCTGTTTTCACAGCGATATTGGTTATTTCCAACTCGCCCGCCAAATCTTGCACTGCCAGAAAACCAACGATCTCCCCGTCCTGCTCCACAAAAAAATACTGGGTCTGAGTTTGGTCCATATCTGCTGCAATCTGCTCTTTATTCCAAGGAGCCATCGGATAAACATCCGATAAAATCTCCCAAACAGCTTCTACATATTTGCTATCTGCCATCTTATACTCGCTTGATGTAATCAGCCGGATTGGACTCGCTATTATTCTTCAACCAATTTTCTTCTGCTTCCACACGTTTTAAATAACGTGGTACAAAAGCTTCCACATCTACAGCTGGCAAGTCCTGACCAGCTAAACCAATCCATTCTGCTGAAGGTAGACTCGGAATAATCTTAGCCTGCGGCAGAGCTGCCTCAATCTGGTCACGGAAAGCCTCTACTTCTCCAACAAAGGCCAGATTTTCTTGCCCCTGCAACTGCTCCAAGACCTCCTCAAAGCTAGCATGGTGATCTGGTTCAACAGACCGGTCATTTTCATAAAAGCCAACGTAGACATTATTGCGGCGTGCATCCATCAACGGTACAATCAAGCCGTCAAAACCGACCTGTGTCAAGGCATACAGACTAGACACACCGACCAAATCAATTTTCAAAGCATAAGCCAAGGTCTTAGCTGTCGCAACAGCCACCCGTAATCCTGTATAAGAACCCGGACCTTCCGCGACAACAATGCGCTCCAAATCACTCGGTTTCCAGCCAACTTTCGCCATCAAAAAATCAATCGTCGGCATGAGACTGACGCTATGGTTCTTTTTAACAGTAACCTTGGTTTCAGCCAATAAAGTTTGTCCCTCTAAAATCGCTACAGACAAGGCATGACTAGAGGTATCAAATGCTAATAGTTTCATCGAATCATCACTTTCTCTTCTCTTATCCACTATTGTAAGCTATCTCCCTCATTTTTTCAAATCATGGACTTTCCTTGCAACTGAAAACGTTTGTGAAAACGATTGCATTTTACATTTTCCCTGCCAATTCTTTTTACAACCGTATCATTTATGATATAATAAATGTAATTGCTACGTTCAAAAAATATTACTATTACTCGGAAAAATTGCATACCCATTTACCAGCTGGCTAACCTATCTGGTATTTTTCCGGACAATCGTTGCAACAGAAAGGAAACTTATGATTTATAAAGTATTTTACCAAGAAACAAAAGAGCGTTCTCCTCGCCGCGAGCAAACTGTCTCACTTTACTTAGAAGTAGATGCAGCTACTGAATTGGAAGGACGCATTATCGCGCGCCAATTAGTCGAAGAAAACACAAGCTACAATATCGAATTCATCGAATTACTCTCTGAAAACCACCTTGAGTACGAAAAAGCTCACGCAGATTTCAAACTTACGGAGTTCTAATCCATGTCATCTATCAATCTAAAACCTCAAGAAGTTGGCGTTTATGCCATTGGTGGTTTGGGAGAAATCGGGAAGAACACCTACGGTATCGAGTACCAGGACGAGATTATCATCGTTGACGCTGGTATCAAATTCCCTGAAGATGATCTACTCGGGATTGACTACGTTATCCCAGACTACTCTTACATCGTTGAAAACATTGACCGCGTAAAAGGACTTGTCATCACCCATGGTCACGAAGACCACATCGGGGGTATTCCATTCCTCCTCAAACAAGCCAATATTCCTATCTATGCAGGTCCATTGGCCCTAGCCTTAATCCGTGGCAAACTAGAAGAACACGGGCTCTTACGCGATGCAACCCTGCATGAGATCCACCAAAATACCGTTCTCACATTTAAAAACCTCAAGGTTAGCTTCTTCCGTACGACTCACTCTATTCCAGAACCTTTAGGAATTGTTATCCACACCCCTCAAGGGAAAATCGTCTGTACCGGAGACTTTAAGTTTGACTTTACACCAGTTGGAGAACCCGCTGACCTCCATCGCATGGCAGCTCTTGGCGAAGAAGGCGTTCTCTGTCTTCTATCCGACTCTACAAATGCTGAGATTCCAACTTTTACCAATTCGGAAAAAATCGTTGGCCAATCCATCATGAAAATCATCGAAGGCATCCACGGACGTATTATCTTTGCTTCCTTTGCCTCCAATATTTTCCGTCTGCAACAGGCCGTTGAAGCCGCCGTTCGTACGGGTAGAAAGATTGCCGTTTTCGGACGTTCAATGGAAAAAGCCATCGTAAATGGTATTGAATTAGGCTATATCAAAGCACCTGAAGGGACCTTTATCGAAGGAAACGAGATTAAAGAATACCCTGCTGGCGAAGTCATGATTCTCTGTACAGGGAGCCAGGGTGAGCCTATGGCCGCACTTTCACGTATCGCCCATGGAACACACCGCCAAGTGCAATTGCAACCTGGTGATACTGTTATCTTCTCATCTAGCCCAATTCCAGGCAATACAACCGGCGTCAACAAGCTGATTAACATCTTGATTGAAGCAGGTGTAGAAGTTATTCACGGTAAGGTCAATAATATCCATACATCTGGGCACGGTGGTCAGCAAGAGCAAAAACTCATGCTCCGCCTGATTAAACCAAAATATTTCATGCCTGTTCACGGTGAATACCGTATGCAGAAAATCCATGCTGGCTTAGCCGTTGATACTGGTGTGCCAAAAGAAAATATCTTTATCATGGAAAACGGTGACGTGCTAGCACTAACCAAGGATTCTGCTCGTATCTCAGGTCATTTCAACGCACAAGACATCTACGTAGACGGAAATCGGATCGGTGAGATTGGTGCAGCCGTCCTCAAAGATCGTCGCGATTTATCAGAAGACGGTGTCGTTCTTGCTGTCGCAACTGTCGACTTCAAGACACAAATGATTTTGGCTGGACCGGACATCCTAAGCCGTGGCTTTATCTACATGCGTGAGTCAGGAGACCTGATCCGTGAAAGCCAACGCATCCTCTTCAACGCTATTCGTATCGCCTTGAAGAACAAAGATGCTAACATTCAAACGGTTAATGGCGCCGTAGTCAATGCACTTCGTCCATTCCTCTATGAAAAGACAGAACGTGAACCAATCATTATCCCAATGATTCTCACACCAGACGAAGACTAATATCTGTAACTAGCCCCTCCAGGCTAGTTTTTTTATTTGCCCAACATAAAAAGGCTGGACTTCTGTCCAACCTTTTCTTATTTTGTATCTGGAGCGTAGATATAAGACACGACCGCATTGCTTGATTCCGTTTTCGGATTAAAAGCACCACGGTAATTGTTGATAGCTGGATTACCAGCATAATTCGCTTCCTTGACTTGAACCATCCCATCTGCTGCCACTTCTGTCACGACTGCCACATGACCAAAACCACCGTCTGACCATACCATAACCGCACCAGCTTTGGGTGTGTCGCCAACTGTGAAGCCAGCCACTGCTGCACTTACCGCCCAATCATTCGCATTGCCCCAGTTATTACCAACCCAAGGTGCCAACTCTTTCGCTCCCCATGTACACTGACCCACTGCATAAGTATTAGGGGTCATCACAACTACTGGCTTTTCTTCTTTTGCTACTTTCTCCACTTTCATCGTCTTACTCGTTTCAGCAACCTTAGCAGAAACTGTTGACGATGTCTTAGACAAATTTACCACTAAACTTTTACTGGTTTCCGCAGGCTTTATTGCTGCTTGTGCCTTAGGACTTCCTACAAACAGAAGCATTGTGAACACAAAACCTAGTAAAATTAAATATTGTTTCTTTTGTAACACAAATGTACCTCTCATTTCAACAGACTATAGCATATCGTCTTTTTGTGACATCTAGATGAAGAAAGTGTTACAAATGTTACAGAATTCTTATGATTTGAATACCCATATTAAAAAGCCTCAATTCCCGAGGCTTTCTGTTTAATAAACGTCCAAATAATTATCAATTTCCCATTGAGAGACAAAGGTTGCATAACTTGCCCACTCAATGCGTTTAGCTTCGATAAAGTTTGTAAAGATATGATTTCCAAGCGCCTCTTTGATCACTTCGTCTTCTTGAAGCGCCTTAAGGGCATTGTGAAGAGTTGAAGGAAGGTCGATAATACCTGTTGCCTTACGTTCTTCAGCTGACATGGCATAAATATTTGTTTCCACTGGTGCTGGTGCTTGGATTTTATTTTCGATACCATCCAGACCCGCTTCCAACAATACAGCTAAAGCCAAGTAAGGGTTAGCCATTGGATCCACCGAGCGCAATTCCAAACGAGTTCCCATACCACGAGAAGCAGGTACGCGGATCAACGGTGAACGGTTACGACCTGCCCAAGCGATGTAAACCGGAGCTTCATAACCTGGAACCAGACGCTTGTAAGAGTTGACTGTTGGATTGATGATAGCCGTGTAATTGTAAGCATGTTTCATCAAGCCACCAAGGAAATAGTAAGCATCTTGTGACAATTGCATACCACGTGGGTCTTTTTCGTCAAAGAAGGCATTTTCACCCTTGTCATTGAAAAGAGACATGTTACAATGCATCCCGCTACCAGCAATGCCGTATTTTGGCTTAGCCATAAAGGTTGCATAGAGGCCATGTTTACGGGCAATAGTCTTAACAACCAATTTGAAAATTTGAATATTATCACAAGCTTTTAAGACGTCTGCGTATTTGAAGTCAATCTCATGCTGACCAACAGCGACTTCGTGGTGACTAGCTTCTACTTCAAAGCCCATTTGAGTGAGGACGTTGACAATTTCACGACGTGTATTGTCTGCCAAGTCTGTTGGAGCTAGGTCAAAATAGCCACCTTTATCATTGACTTCAAGAGTTGGGTTGCCATTTTCATCCAATTTGAAAAGGAAGAATTCAGGCTCTGGACCCAAGTTAAAAGACTTGTAGCCGATTTTTTCCATGTGACGAAGGGCGCGTTTCAAGTTACCACGAGGATCACCTGCGAATGGTTCGCCCTCTGCTGTGTAGATATCACAAATCAAACCTGCAACTGCACCATTTTCATCTCCCCAAGGAAAGACAGTCCATGTATCCAAGTCTGGATAAAGGTACATGTCAGACTCGTTAATCCGAACGAAACCTTCAATAGAGGAACCATCAAACATAGCCTTGTTAGACAAAACCTTTTCCAACTGTTCTTCTGTAGCTGGAATTTCAACATTTTTCATCACACCCAAGATGTCTGAAAACATCAAACGTAAGAAGGTAACATTTTTTTCTTTGACTTCGCGACGAATGTCAGCAGCTGTAATCGGCATTTCTTTCTCCTTTGTAGAAACCAATACTTAAAAACGGAATGAGTTAAAACCATTTGGTGAGGTGGTAAATCCTCCCACCTTCGTCAGCTCATCGTGCAAGATTTGACGGACTTGACTATCAGATAAGGTCTGCTTACGGGCCAATTCCTTGGCTTCATACTCACGCTTAATGGCTGCAATATTGTAGCCATCTGCAATGTAGTCCTTAATCTCCAACAATCTGTCCATGTCATTTAACGAATACATGCGGCGATTGCCCTCATTTCGGTCTGGCTCAATCAATCCCTGTTCTTCATAATAACGAATTTGACGAGCTGTTAAATCTGTCAATTTCATAACTGAACCAATTGGAAAGACCGCTAATGAACGACGTAATTCTTTTTCTCTCACGAAAGCTCCTTTCTGAATACCATTATATTGGATTATTTCCATGTCGTCAAGAGTTTATGTTAGAACTTCTAACATCATTCGGATTTAAGACGTTTTCTAAGGCTATCAATATCTGAATTGACCATGATAGCCACAAAAACTCCTATAAAAGTCTCAAATACACGACTAATTGCATAGAGAATCGAGTGCCCAGCTGGAATGGAGAGAGCGATAATCAGCATGGTTGCGACCCCGCTAATAATCCCAGCCTTATTATTCATGGCATAGTTAGTCATAATTGTTAACATTGTAAAAATTGGGATAAAAATGACCGTTACCCAATATTGTCCATGGAACCAATCCTGCAAAAGGAAGTACAAAAGCGCGTAAAAACCACCGATAGAATTGCTTAAGATACGCGATGAACCAAAATGTACACTTTTATCAAAATCTTCACGGAGACTAAACACTGCTGACAGCGCTGCAATCTGCAGGCCATCCATCTTTAAGACACCAAAAACCAGAGCAAGCACAAACACTGCTAACCCCGTCTTAAAAGTGCGCATCCCAAGTTTAAATTTCTTAGGATCAAAACGATACTTTTTTAACATACTTCTATTTTATCACGGAAAAGCAATATTTTATCAATTTCTCCCTGATTTTTTCATACCTAGCTATGGAATCCTCTCACTGCCCTAGTTATCTATAAGACAGAAAAAAGAAGGTCTTGCTCCACTTTTACAACACAATGCATAGAAAAAAGCACCTAACGGTGCTTTTTCTAGCCTTCACGGCTCGCAGTAGCTGATTGATGGTTCATTTCGCACAGCTCATGACCAATCTAATCAGCCTTGCGGGGGTGCGTCAACAAAATCAAAGATTTTGGACTTACCGCCTATTTCTCAGTAAGTGCTGCCAAACCTGGAAGTACTTTACCTTCTAGTAATTCCATTGAAGCGCCACCACCTGTAGAGATCCATGAGAATTTGTCTGCACGACCAAGGTTGATTGCAGCTGCAGCTGAGTCACCACCACCGATGATTGATTTAACGCCTGGTTGTTTCACGATAGCGTCCATCACACCGATTGTACCTGCTTGGAAGTCAGGGTTTTCAAAGACACCCATAGGACCGTTCCAGACAACTGTTTTTGCACCAGTCAACGCTTCATCAAATTTAGCGATTGATTTAGGACCGATGTCAAGACCAAGGAAGCCTTCTGATACTGCTTCGCCTTCAGTGTCGCGTACAGTTGTGTAACCTGCAAATGAATCTGCTTCTTTTGAGTCAACTGGCAAGATCAATTTACCATTTGCTTTTTCAAGAAGAGCTTTCGCAACATCAAGTTTGTCTTCTTCCACAAGTGAGTTACCGATTTCGATACCTTGCGCTTTGTAGAATGTATAAGTCATCCCACCACCGATAAGGACTTTATCAGCTTTTTCAAGCAAGTTTTCGATAACACCAATCTTGTCTGAAACTTTTGAACCACCAAGGATCGCTACGAATGGACGTTCTGGAGTTTCAACAGCTTCTTTGATGTAAGCAATTTCGTTTTCAAGAAGGAAACCAGCAACTGCTTTTTCAACGTTTGCTGAGATACCAACGTTTGAAGCGTGCGCACGGTGAGCTGTACCGAATGCGTCGTTTACGAAGATACCATCACCAAGTGATGCCCAGTATTTACCAAGTTCTGGATCGTTTTTAGATTCTTTTTTACCGTCAACATCTTCAAAACGAGTGTTTTCAACAAGAAGAACTTCTCCGTCTTTCAAAGCGTCGATAGCAGCTTCCAATTCAGCACCACGAGTAGCACCTGGGAAAGCAACATCTTGACCCAATTTAGCAGCCAAATCAGCAGCTACTGGTGCAAGTGATTTACCAGCTTTGTCAGCTTCTTCTTTCACACGGCCAAGGTGTGAGAAGAGGAT
This sequence comes from Streptococcus gallinaceus, assembly GCF_040545695.1. Classification (NCBI taxonomy): domain Bacteria; kingdom Bacillati; phylum Bacillota; class Bacilli; order Lactobacillales; family Streptococcaceae; genus Streptococcus; species Streptococcus gallinaceus. The sequence continues at coordinate 104,045 of NZ_JBEPMK010000005.1, forward strand.
AGCACGTCCACCTTGCTCGATGATGTATTTAATAGTTGGAAGTGCCGCAGAGATACGGTTGTCGTTTGTGATAACGCCGTCTTTCAAAGGTACGTTAAAGTCCACACGAACGAGAACTTTTTTACCTTTCAATTCAACGTCTTTAACAGTCAATTTTGCCATTTGAAAAGACTCCTTAAAATTTTTATACTCCTCATTATACCATATTTCCTTATATAATTCTAAAGAAATCCACCTCTATTTGTGATTTTTGTAACGAAGAAGACGAAGTCCATTCAGAATAACTAGAATAGTAGAACCCTCGTGTCCAACCACCCCTAAAGGAAGAGTAATTTGTTGGAACAAGTTACTGATAATCAAACTAGCAATGACAAGCAAGGCAAATACGATATTTTCCATCACAATGACCCGCATTTTTTTAGACAAGCCAATTGCAAAGGTGAGGCGAGTCAAATCGTCAACTAGGACAACATCCGCGCTTTCCATGGCAATATCTGTACCGGTCGCAACTGCAAATCCGACATCTGCCAAAGCCAAGGCCGGAGCATCATTGATTCCATCGCCAACCATGCCCACTAAACCGTATTCTTTTTGGAAGTCTGCGATGTACTTAGCCTTGTCTATCGGCAAACAATTGGCTACAACACGGTCAATTCCTAGTTCGCTAGCAATCACTTGCGCTGTTTTTTCTTGGTCACCTGTCAACATAATCGTGACAATACCGATTTCTTTCAAGTCCGCTAACACTTGTTTGCTTTCCTTACGCACTTGGTCTGCCAAGGCATAGATCGCTTGCAAAATACCATCTGCACTAACGAATACCAAGGTTTGTCCCTTAGCTTCGTGTTCATCCATAAATTGCTGTGTTGCAGGCGCTAGAGGTTGAGATAGATTTTCTAAGATAAAATCTTTTTTACCAATTCTCCAGATCTTAGCTTGAAATACAACTTCAAATCCCTTACCAGTCACATCGGTCAATTGGTCCAGTTCAACTTGAGCTTGCTCTGGATAAAAGTCAAGCAAGACTTGCGCAATCGGATGACTGGTCTTGTTCTCAGCAGATACCACCACTGCAGCCAGCGTTTCATCCGCCACCTCCGAAGCCAAATGCAGAGCTGTCACACTTGGTTTCCCAATGGTTAGGGTTCCCGTCTTATCAAAGACAATTGCCTTAAGACCAGCCAGATTATCAGCAGTATCACCACCTTTTAAAATCATACCCATACGCGCGGCACGACTAATAGCTGACAAACTTGCAGGAGTACTACTTGCCAATAAGGCACACGGAGAAGCAACTGTTAATAAAATCATACCACGGTAGAAGGCATCGTGAAGAGGCCAACCAAGCACAAGACAAGTAAAGATGATAAAGGTTGGCACCAAGAACAAAACTCCCTTTACATAGCCATTTTCCAACTTATCGATAAAAGTTGTCGTCTTACTATTACGTGCCTGAGCCTCTTCCACCATATTCACAATTTTTGAAAACAGGGTGTTATCATTTTCAACTAGCACTTCCAACTCAATCGTCTCGCTCTGGTTGATGGTACCCCCAATAATCGTTTCTCCCGCTTTCTTTTCAGCAGGGAGGGGTTCACCCGTTACCATAGATTCGTCAAACAAAGCCATTTCAGACAAGAGCGTTCCATCAATCGGAACAGATTGCCCCTTTAAGACTTGCACCCGGTCTCCAATTTTCAAATCAGCCGTAGGGATAACAGTGACTGTTCCATCTTCTGATAACAAACGGGCCTCATCTGGTGTCATCGCCATCAACGATGAGATAGCTTCTGTACTTTTAGCCATGGCCAACACTTCCAAAGTGGAAGAAAGGGAAAAGATGAAGATGAGCAAAGCCCCTTCCAGCCAATACCCAATAATCCCTGCCCCAAAAGCAGCCAAGACCATTAAAATATCAACATTCAAGTGTTTGTCTTGAAATAACTCTTCAAAACCTTCCTTAGCAGACTGATAGCCTCCCACTAAAAAAGCCGCTATAAAAAGAATTGTTTCTGCTGTCGAAACTTTCAACAGTGAACTCACCAAACCTAGTAAAATCAATACCACACAAGTTGTTGTAATAAGGATACTCTTCTTTGTTTCTGAAATCATTTCGATTACCTCCATTCCTACTATTTTCTAATAATTTTAAGAAAAAACCTTGTTCTTGAAATATTAGAATATCTCCTTTACAATAGTAGTATGACAGATTTTTATTGGCAAAAACAGAAACAGTTTGCCAATTTTGTTAGATACTGAACATCTCATTTAAATTGTCTAGGGGATTTTGATAGTAATGGATAAACGAATCGTAAAAACAAAAGAAGCCATTTTTGCGGCCTTTTTTGGCCTGCTCAACGAGAGCTCTTTTCAACAGATCAGCGTTGGTGACATTATCGAAAAGGCCAATATCGGGCGCAGTACCTTCTATAGCCACTTCACCAGCAAAGACGACCTCTTATCCGCTGTGTGCCAGCACCTTTTTGACCATGTCTTTGTAACAGCTTCCTATTCTGACCATCGATTGGTTGACAGAGATGACTTTGAAGACTCGCTGGCTGACCGTATTGCCCACCTCTTTTATCATTTCAAACAAAATGACGATAAGGTACTCACACTATTCAGACTGAACGATGATTATTTCCGTAGAAGTCTCCGTGAACAATTGGCACTCCATTTGTCTCCACCCGTCAAAGAATACTTCTTCAGCAATAGTACTATTCCACCATTGCTCTTGCAGGAACACATTATTTCAACTTTTATCACCTGCCTTAACTGGTGGCTACGCTATGCATCCGATAAAACTGCTGAAGACATTAGCCAATACTTTTTGGACCTTCTCTAAACGATTACAAAAGAACCCTGAATCAGCTAGATTTGGAGTTCTTTTTTGCTTTTTCTAAAGTATCAAAAAAAGAGCCTAACGGCTCTTTTTATACTAAACAATCGAATTATTTAGCGATTTTTGCAAAGTACTCAAGAGTACGAACAAGTTGCGAAGTGTATGACATTTCGTTGTCGTACCATGAAACAACTTTAACTAATTGGTTTCCGTCAACTGTTTGTACTTTAGTTTGAGTAGCGTCAAACAATGAACCAAATGAGATACCTACGATATCTGAAGATACGATAGCGTCTTCAGTGTAACCGTATGATTCGTTTGAAGCTGCTTTCATAGCTGCGTTGATTTCTTCAACTGTTACTTCTTTTTCAAGAGTAGCAACCAATTCAGTTACAGAACCTGTTGGAACTGGAACACGTTGTGCAGCACCGTCAAGTTTACCGTTCAATTCTGGGATTACAAGACCGATAGCTTTAGCAGCACCAGTTGAGTTAGGTACGATGTTAGCTGCAGCAGCACGAGCACGACGAAGATCACCACCACGGTGTGGTCCGTCAAGAACCATTTGGTCACCAGTGTAACCGTGGATTGTAGTCATCAAACCTTGTTTTACACCAAAGTTATCTTGAAGAGCTTTAGCCATTGGAGCCAAACAGTTTGTAGTACATGAAGCACCCGAGATAACTGTTTCAGTACCGTCAAGAATGTCATGGTTAGTGTTGAATACGATTGTTTTAACATCGTTTCCACCAGGAGCTGTGATAACAACTTTTTTCGCACCGTTAGCGTGGATGTGTTGCTCAGCTTTTTCTTTAGATGTAAAGAAACCAGTTGCTTCAAGAACGATTTCTACACCGTCGTTAGCCCAGTCGATGTTTCCTGGTTCGCGTTCTGCAGAAACTTTAACGAATTTACCGTTAACTTCAAAACCACCGTCTTTAACTTCAACTGTACCGTCGAAACGACCTTGAGTTGTGTCATATTTCAACAAGTGAGCAAGCATTGCTGGGTCTGTAAGGTCGTTGATACGAGTAACTTCAACACCTTCAACGTTTTGGATACGACGAAAAGCAAGACGACCGATACGACCGAAACCGTTAATACCAACTTTAACTACCATTTATGATTTCCTCCTTATGAAAATCGTACGTTTAATTTATAAAAGGACAGGCCTTTTACCCAATTGTGAAAAAATTAACTTGTCAGTTTATAAACTAACAAATCGCTTTTCAACATTTCTATTATATACTGAATTGCCATAAAATGCAAGACTTTGACTCAAAAGATTGAAAAAAGATTCACAAAGTTTTCATGTAAATACATTCTATTTTCTAATATTTTTTGCTTGCATCACAAGCAATATAAACTTCGTTTCCATCTATTTCAATTTGAATTTTCCATCGATTGATAAATTGCAAAGACTGTCTTGACTCATTCCACCGAATCAAGAGCAAAACTGCATAGTCATTCTCATCGCTATAAACCAAAAAATCTTTCTCTTGATTGCCAATAAAAACTTTTAATTCTTCCGGCAAGTAAATCTGATAAATTTCTAAAGACATACTTCTTCATCTGCTTCCTCATCGTTATAATAAACCCTCAACTCTTTCTCTCTTAGTTCATAAATAACACCCTAGAAACTAGCCAAAGAAAGTCTCCCATTTTCTAAAAAATGGATAGAGGCACAAATAGAAGAATATTCTGGAAAAACCACTAAAATTTCTTCTTGATCTTCATTATAAACAGGATACAATCTATTTGAAATATAAATAGCGTAGTCCCGCAATTGAAACTGGTGCATATTTTTCCTTCCTACGGACGAAGATATTTCCCCTGACGATCATATGTTCCGATTCTATTGTTTTGCTTATTAAATAATTTCCAGTAACTATCCCCGTGTGGACCATTCCCAGAATTCACCGCACGATCTCGTGACAAACGATAACCTTTGTAATAAAAATCACCAGCTCCACCACCAAGCGCACTTCCCCCCCTTTTTTATTAACAAATGCAGCTAAGGGGAGGCTTCTTCCTCCCCCTTCTAACATCTTTAAAGCACTCCGCTCAAAAATCATACTTATTAATGAATGTTCGAATGTTAAATCATTTTGCCATGAATTTGCATAAGTGATAGAGGAACCTAAATTAACGGACATAAAAATTATTGATATTACTACACTTAATTTTGATAAAATTCTTTTTTATAAAAACCCCTTGTATATTTTTATAAAATTATATCACATAAGCATGAGAGGGGCAATAAATTTTATGCAAAACTCACAAAAACCCTCACAAAGTGAGGGCTTAGAAACAATGATTATTGTCCACCGTTTTTCTTGATGATTTCGTCTTGTACAGATTTTGGTACATCTTCGTAGTGGTCAAATACCATCATGAAGGTACCGCGACCTTGTGTTGCTGAACGAAGAACAGTTGCATAACCGAACATTTCAGCAAGTGGTACATAAGCACGAACGATTTGTGTATTACCACGAGCTTCCATACCATCAACACGTCCACGACGAGCAGTTACGTGACCCATAACGTCTCCGAGATTGTCTTCTGGAGCTGTGATAGTCACAAGCATCATTGGCTCAAGGATAGCTGGTTGAGCTGATTTAGCTGCTTCTTTAAGGGCAAGAGATGCTGCCACTTTGAAGGCTGTTTCAGATGAATCGACATCGTGGTAAGAACCATCGTAAAGTTTTGCTTTCACGTCAACGATTGGGTAACCAGCAAGGACACCGTTAGCCATTGATTCAACCAAACCTTTTTCTACAGCTGGAATGAATTCACGAGGAACCACACCACCAACGATAGCGTTTTCGAATTCGAAACCTTTACCTTCTTCGTTTGGAGTAAATTCAATCCAAACATCACCGAATTGACCTTTACCACCAGATTGACGCTTGAAGAATCCACGTGCTTGTGTAGAAGCGCGGAATGTTTCACGGTATGATACTTGAGGAGCACCTACGTTCGCTTCAACTTTAAATTCACGACGCATACGGTCAACAAGGACATCCAAGTGCAACTCACCCATACCAGAGATAACTGTTTCACCAGTTTCAACGTTTGTTTCAACGCGGAATGTTGGATCTTCTTCAGCAAGTTTTTGAAGGGCAATACCCATCTTGTCTTGGTCAGCCTTAGATTTTGGCTCAACCATCAATTGGATAACTGGTTCTGGAACTTCGATTGACTCAAGGATTACTTTTGCTTTTTCATCAGTCAATGAGTCACCAGTTGTTGTATCTTTCAAACCAACCGCAGCAGCGATATCACCAGCGTAAACTGTTTCAATCTCTTTACGAGTGTTGGCGTGCATTTGAAGGATACGTCCGATACGTTCACGTTTACCTTTAGAAGTATTCAAAACGTATGAACCTGAGTTAAGGATACCTGAGTATACACGGAAGAATGTCAAACGACCTACAAATGGGTCAGTCATGATCTTGAAGGCAAGAGCTGCAAATGGCTCTTCATCAGATGCTGGACGAGTTTCTTCAGCGTCTGTATCTGGATTTACACCTTTGATAGCTGGGATATCAAGTGGGCTTGGCAAGTAGTCAAGAACTGCATCAAGCATCAATTGAACACCTTTGTTTTTGAAGGCTGAACCACACAATACTGGGAAGAATTCAACGTTGATAGTCGCTTTACGGATACCAGCCATCAATTCTTCGTTTGTGATTTCTTCACCTTCAAGGTATTTCATCATCAAATCTTCATCAGTTTCAGCAACTGCTTCGATCAATTTTTCACGGTATTCTTCAGCTTGTTCAAGGTATTCAGCTGGGATATCTTCTTCAAGAATGTCTGTACCAAGGTCGTTAGTATAGATTTCAGCTTTCATCTTGATCAAGTCGATGATTCCGCGGAAGTCATCTTCTGAACCAATTGGCAATTGAATCGGGTGTGCATTTGCTTGCAAACGGTCATGAAGTGTTGATACTGAGTAAAGGAAGTCAGCACCGATTTTATCCATTTTGTTAGCAAATACGATACGTGGTACACCGTATTCAGTCGCTTGACGCCATACTGTTTCTGTTTGAGGCTCAACACCTGATTGAGCATCAAGAACTGTTACAGCACCGTCAAGAACGCGGAGTGAACGTTGTACTTCGATTGTGAAGTCCACGTGTCCTGGTGTGTCGATGATGTTAACACGTGTGTCTTTCCATTGAGCTGTTGTCGCAGCAGATGTGATTGTGATACCACGTTCTTGCTCTTGCTCCATCCAGTCCATTTGTGATGCACCTTCGTGAGTTTCACCGATTTTGTGAATTTTACCAGTGTAGTAAAGGATACGCTCTGTTGTAGTTGTCTTACCGGCATCGACGTGGGCCATGATACCGATGTTACGAGTTTTTTCCAATGAAAATTCGCGTGCCATGAGGTTGTTTCTCCTATAAAATTTTTAGTTTACTTCTTATTATACCATTATTTATAAAAAACGGATAGGCAGGACCTACCCGTTCTATAAATATTCGCTTTTACATGAATTGAATCTAGTTGAGTTCGGACTACAAATTCTGGAAAAATGATAAATCTTCCTAGAGCTTTTAGGCACTTCGTCAGATTTCCTATTTTTCCTTGAATTTTCTTAACATCCTCACATCCTATCTTACCAGCGGAAGTGTGCAAACGCACGGTTTGCTTCTGCCATACGGTGAGTATCTTCACGTTTCTTAACAGATGCACCTGTGTTGTTAGCTGCGTCCATGATTTCTTTTGCAAGACGGTCAACCATAGTGTGCTCACCACGGTTACGAGCGATTGTTACCAACCAACGAAGACCCAATGTTGTACGACGTTCTGGACGAACTTCAACTGGGACTTGGTAGTTAGAACCACCGACACGACGTGCACGTACTTCAAGTACAGGCATGATGTTTTCCATTGCTGTTTCAAATACTTCAAGTGGCTCATTTCCAGTAGCTTCTTTGATTTGTTCAAAAGCACCGTAAACAATTGATGCAGCAGTACCACGTTTACCATCAAGCATAAGACGGTTGATCAAACGAGTTACCAATTTTGAGTTGTACAATGGATCTGGCAATACTTCGCGCTTAGGCGCTTGATTTTTACGACTCATTTAACGAATTCTCCCTTCTTACCCTTTTGGACGTTTAGTACCGTATTTAGAACGGCCTTGTTTACGATCAGTTACACCTGCAGTATCAAGTGCACCACGAACAATATGATAACGTACCCCTGGAAGGTCTTTTACACGTCCACCGCGAAGCAATACTACGCTGTGTTCTTGCAAGTTGTGACCGATACCTGGGATGTAAGCTGTAACTTCGATAAGGTTGCTCAAACGTACACGAGCGAATTTACGAAGGGCTGAGTTAGGTTTTTTAGGTGTCATTGTTCCGACACGAGTTGCAACACCGCGTTTTTGTGGTGATGAAACGTTTGTTTGAACTTTTTTACGGCTGTTGTAACCAACGTTCAAAGCTGATGAATCTGATTTTTCTACTTTTGATTTACGCGGTTTGCGAACCAATTGGTTAATTGTAGGCATCTACATTCTCCTGTATATTTTTTTATTTTTGGTTGATAGGACACTTGGTGACAGTTCCTATCTGTGTGCACTTTTGCAACAATTGTCAGCACGTCTCTGTACACTTTTGAGAGACCAAAAGTAAAAAGTACCGTCTATCATAATAGCATAGACAGCACTCTTTGTCAATGATTTTTTCTTGTTTTTAATCCATTGTGAGCATAGCCTTGATAGTTTTACGGTCATGCATATCTTGGTAGGCTTGGTTGACGTCATCTAAGTGATATGTAGCTGTGAAGACTTTCCCAGGATTGATTTCTCCATCTAAGACCGCTTTTAAGAGGACACTTTTATTATAGGTTGTTACAGAAGCAGGGCCTCCTGCGAAGATAATATTTTTACCGAAATAGTCGCCCATGTTGACATCTTTTGTATGGGGAAGTCCGACACGTCCAACAGCTGCTCCTGGTCGAGCAATCTTAATTGCTGTCTCAGTAGACAGGTGAGTTCCGACACATTCCAAGGCTGCATCTACACCAGCACCATTTGTCAATTCAAGAACTTTAGCAACACCTTCTTCGCCTCGTTCGGCAACAATATCAGTCGCTCCAAATTCAATTGCAAGTTTTTGACGATCTTCATGGCGACTCATCATGATAATGCGCTTAGCGCCCCGCATCTTGGCAGCGATAACAGCACATAGCCCCACCGCTCCATCACCTACGACAGCAACCGTATCTCCAGCTTGAACATTGGCAACACGTGCCGCATGGTAGCCAGTCGGCATCACATCCGCCAAGGCAAGGAAGGACTTAATCATGCCTTCACTGTAGTCGCTTGGCTGACCCGGAACCTTGACCAGAGACCAATCTGCGTGGGTATAGCGCACGTATTCTGCTTGGTAACCGCCACTAAAATTCGTTGCATAAGTATGACTTTGACAACCTCCTTCAAATCCTGCACGGCAAGCCGCACAATGACCGCAGCCATGTGTGAATGGCGCAATGACAAAATCTCCCGGTTTCACGGTATTGATGTCGCTACCCACTGCCTCGACGATACCGATGATTTCATGCCCACTGTTTGCTGAGTGCTCTGCTTTGTTGTCATCTCCGCGATAAGCCCACAAGTCTGAGCCACATACACAAGAGCGCACCACTCGGATAACTGCGTCGTCTTCTTCAAGAATAGTTGGTTTATCAATTTCTGCAACTGCAACTTGACCTGATTTTACAAAAATAGCTGATTTCATTTCGTTTCTCCATTCATTTTTATCTATTATAACATTTTCATTTTTGTTTGACTTTGAAAAAGGTTGAATTAGTGATAATTCATTTTGGTAGGCTACTTTTTATCAGAATACTAGAAAGTTGGGCAAAACAAAAAGCCGTCCCAAAGACAGCTTTTATGTAATTTATAGACTTAGAATCCGCCCATCATTGATGGGTCCATTGCTGGTGCTACTGGAGCAGCTGGTTCTGGTTTGTTAGCCACAACTGCTTCGGTTGTCAAGATAAGACTTGCTACTGAAGCTGCATTTTGAAGGGCAGAGCGAGTCACTTTAACTGGGTCAATAATACCAGTCGCAACCATATCAACCCATTCACCTGTCGCAGCGTTGAAGCCTGTACCAACTTCAGACTGTTTCAAGCGTTCAATCACAACTGAACCTTCATAGCCAGCGTTGTAGGCGATTTGACGAACAGGTTCTTCCAATGCACGAAGGACAATGTTGCGTCCTGTAGCATCGTCGCCTTCCAGTTCAAACGCAGCTACTTTCCCAATCACATTGACAAGGGCAGTACCACCACCGGCAACGATCCCTTCTTCAACGGCTGCACGAGTTGCGTTCAATGCATCCTCAATACGGAGTTTCATCTCTTTCAACTCTGTTTCAGTTGCTGCACCGACCTTGATAACGGCAACACCACCAGCTAATTTTGCCAGACGTTCTTGCAATTTTTCACGGTCAAATTCAGAAGTTGTTGTTTCAATTTGTGATTTGATGAGGTGAACACGATTGGCGATTGCTTCTTGGTTACCAGCACCTTCTACGATGACTGTAGAATCTTTGTCGACACTCACTTTAGCAGCTTGCCCAAGCACCGCCATTGTTGCTTCTTTTAAATCAAGACCAAGATCCTCAGTCACCACGGTACCGCCTGTCAAGATGGCAATGTCTTCAAGCATAGCCTTGCGACGATCCCCAAAGCCAGGAGCTTTAACGGCAACCACATTGAATGTTCCACGGATCTTGTTGAGAACAAGAGTCGGAAGGGCTTCACCGTCTACGTCATCTGCGATAATCAGGAGCGGACGGTTTGTTTTTAGGATTTCCTCTAAGAGTGGGAGAATGTCTTGGATGTTAGAAATTTTCTTGTCTGTAATCAAGATGTATGGGTTGTCAAGGTCGGCAACCATTTTTTCATTATCCGTCACCATGTATTGAGACAAGTAACCACGGTCAAATTGCATTCCTTCGACCACTTCAAGTTCTGTTTCCATACCGCGAGACTCTTCGATTGTGATAACACCGTCGTTACCCACGCGCTCCATGGCTTCTGAAATGTACTCACCAACTTTTTCAGAACGTGATGACACGGCAGCTACTTGGGCGATTGCTTCTTTGCTTGAAACAGGCTGAGCAATGACTTTCAACTCTTCTACCGCAGCAGCAACAGCTGTTTCAATTCCGCGACGGATGCCGATTGGGTTAGCACCCGCAGTAACGTTTTTAAGACCTTCGCGAACAACAGCCTGCGTCAAGACAGTTGCAGTTGTCGTCCCGTCACCAGCGATGTCGTTTGTTTTTGATGCGACTTCGGACACGAGTTTCGCACCCATGTTTTCGAAATGGTCTTCCAATTCGATTTCTTTTGCAATTGTCACACCGTCATTGGTAATCAGTGGTGAACCAAAGGCTTTTTCCAATACTACATTGCGACCTTTTGGTCCAAGAGTCACTTTGACCGTATCTGCTAAAATATCAACACCACGGACCATGGCACTACGTGCGTCTGCTGAAAATTTAATATCTTTTGCCATCATTATTTCCTCTTACTTACTATTTACTTACTATTTCTATTGTCAAACTTAAAGAGCTTTGATTAGCCCAAGATTGCCAAAATGTCACTTTCACGGACAATAGCGAGTTTTTCGTCTCCGTCCTTGATGTCAATCCCTGCGCCATTTTCCACAAGTACCAGATCATCAACTGCTACGCTCGGTGCAATCAAATCACCATTCAAGGTGCGCAGACCTTGACCAATCGCTACAACGGTCGCTTTCTTTGTCGCTTCATGTGATTTTCCTGCAAGGACAAAGCCGCCTGCTGTTTGCTCTTCAACTTCTTCAAATTTTACGACCACTCGGTCGCCTAATGGTTTTAACATAAGATTCCTCCCTTGATTTTTTATACTTTTTAGCACTCTTTTGTCTCAAGTGCTAATTCACATTTCTTATTGTATCACTCGGTCAAAAATAGTCAAGAAATACATCATGATTTTAGAAATTTTGCCCAAACTAAAAAGAGGAAATTTCCTCTTTTTAATGATGACTTAAAAGATGACTTAAAAAGGGAGGGTTTCCTCTTCCAAGACCAAATCAGCTAAATCTTCCGCGACATTATTTTCTCGCATAGCTCGCTGCGCTCGGCTTTCGAGCAGTTGGAAGCTGGAACCAATCACTTCTGTTACATATCGGGTTTGTCCATCCTTTTCATACTTGCGAGTCCGCAATTCGCCATCCAAGGAAATCAAGCTGCCCTTTGTTCCATAACTTGCCAAGGTATCTGCCAGTTTTCCCCAGAAAACAACGTTGATAAAATCAGCTTCTCGCTCACCATTTTCTGCCTTGAATCTGCGATTGACAGCGACGGTCACACGGGCGACGCTTTTCTTATTTGGGGTCTGACTTACTTCAGGAGTCGCTGTCAAGCGACCAATCAAGATAACTTTATTGTACATTTTTCATCCTCCTATCTATTTATTCGCAAATTCTGTGAAAAATCTCCTTTTTAGACTATTTTTGTTATAATTTTTCAAAAGGAGGCAAATATGGTCAATCTCGAAAATTATCGTGCTATGTTGGAACAGCCGTGGGGGAAGATTCAGTACGAAATCACCTTTGCACAACTTGCACATCTAGAAGGTAAACAAATCTTAGATTTTGGAGCTGGTTTTGGACTGGTTAGTCAATTTTTGGCAAAGAAAAATCAGGTGACCGCCGTCGAACCCAATGCAGATATGCTGGATATAGAAACAGAGACCGATTACCAAAAAGTATTAGGAAGTCTAGAGAAACTAGCTGCTTTTCCGGATAAGAGTTTCGATGTCATCACCTGCCACAATGTGCTAGAATACGTCGCTCCGGCTGAACGTCCGAATTATCTCGCAGAATTCAACCGTCTGCTCAAAGACGACGGTAAGTTATCCATCATCAAGCACAATCAAGTCGGGAAAGTGCTCCAAAACGTCGTTTTTTCAAACGATGTCGATACCGCACTAGACTTGCTAGCTGGCGGTGACTTCCACAGTCAATCATTCGCCCAAGGCAGCACCTACTCCTTAGACGAATTGCTTGAGCTATCAGGTTTGGAGCTAGAAAACTACCAAGCCATCCGTACATTTTATAGCCTGCAGCCCAATCACTTCAAAACCGAACCCGGCTGGCTAGAAAAAATGACCAAAGTCGAACTCGCCGTCTGCGACCAAACTCCTTACAAGGACATTAGCTTTTTGCAGCATGTTTGGTTGAGGAAATAGGAGGAAATTATGAAAGAAATCTTACAGAAGCAACTGGAAACGAACGAAAATTATTCCCAAGAGCAACTGACTTGGCTCATCGAGCATATCGGTGACGAAAATCCCCAAATCCGTGACGAGCTGGTCTATGCTAGCTTTTGCCATGCCATACTAGATGCCTTATTAACGCCAGAAGATTATCACTGGCTACTTCAGCAACTCTGGGAACACGGAAGTGTCACAAGTCCCCACACGCCCACTCGGTCTTTTACAGCCTTAGTTCTAGCTCTATTTCTATATGTGGATAGTCTAGAGGGAAGTCCTTATGAAAATAGACTAACTACAACAGACAAAGTGCAACTTTTCCAAGCCGCTCTGCAATTTCTATCAAATAAAACAGATAGCCGAGGTTGGGACGAGCAACTGGGCTGGCTACATGCCATCGCTCACGGAGCCGACTTCCTCCTGACAGCAGCCTGTCATCCAGATTTTCCAAAGGAAGACTTGGACAAGGTCTGGCAAAGTGTCCTATCCGTTTTCCAAAAGCAAACAAAAACGTTTTCTGCTGGCGAAGACCAGCGATTGGCAAATGTCATTGTTCAGTTAATCTTATCGGAAAAATTGTCTCCAGAAGAGTTGATTGACTTCTTAAAAACGACTACTCTTCCAAATCAAGAACCGCAAGACTATTTCGCCTATCTCAATTTCCAGCATTTTTTTCAGAAAATTTATCTAGACTTGGATAAGGAAAATCAGTTATCTGAAAATTTGAAGCTGGCAATTCAAGAGTGCTTAATCAACTAAAAAAGACGGAACGATTCGTCTTTTTATCTATGCATTCCAATGTTTCTCTGCATCAAAAGAAGCTCCCACTTCTGCATCTGCAGCTAGTTCAATAATTCCGCGTACTTGTGGAGCATTTAGCAATTCCAACTCACGCGCACTACATAGCATCCCGAAGCTGTCTTCGCCGCGCAATTGACCTGGGAAGATAAAGCTTCCATTTGGCATCATAGCACCTGGCAAGGCTGCAACTGTCTTCAAACCTTGAGCTGCATTTGGCGCACCACAAACAATTTGTACCACTTGACCATCGTGGATCTCCACTTGACAAATATGGAGGTGGTCGCTATCTGGATGATCCACCATTTCCTTGATTTGTGCAACAACAAATTTTGGTCCAGCATCGTTAATCAAGCGCTCAGAGAAACCTTCTTTTTCTAACTCAGCATTTAAGACCGCCACTTGCTCGTCCGTCAAGAAAACCTGGCCACGGTCTGCGATTTCCACCAAGGTAGAAAGATCAAAGATATTCCAAGCCACTGTCTCCCCGTTTTCTTCCAAATAGACACGCGCTACATTTCCCTTACGCTCAACGGTACGCTTGGCATCCTTCGCTTCCTTGACCAAAACCATCAAGGTATCACCGACATGTTCCTTGTTATATGTAAAAATCATCTATTTCAATCCTTCTAAAAATGTTACAATTTCTTTTTTACTTTTTCGATTTTTATCGACAAATCTGCCCAATTCCTGACCATTTTGCACAACTACAAAACTTGGAATCCCGAAGATATCCCATTGCTGAGCCACTTCTATAAATTCATCACGGTCAACCCGAACAAAGGTAAACTCTGGATTCTCTGCTTCAATTTCGGGCATGGCAGGGTAGATAAATTGGCAATCTGGGCACCAATCTGCTGTGAAAAAGAAGACCGTTTTCTGGTCTTTTTCGATATAAGACGCGATTTCTTCAAAACTAGTTGGAATAATCATTTTTCTTCCTCCTCGTAGGCAATCTCTCCTGCGTGATTTTCAAAAGTATAGACCTGGCCCGTTTCCATGACTACGCCTCCTTTTAGCAAATCTGCACTGGATTCTGCTTCATAAATGAATACCGTAGCAATCGGTCCCAGTTCCGCAAAAAATTGTCGCACCTGCACTAAAGCCTGTGCCTTTTTCTTTTCTTCCTGGACTTTCATATAATAACGCGCGCTAGCCGCAAGAATCCCAGTCCCCAAGACTCCTGCTAAAACAGCTGTCTTTTTCTTGTTCATGCAAACAATTTTACCATAAAACATGGTAAAATAATAGCAATAGGAGGTCATTATGACAAATCAATTATTCGATAAAATCAAGGAAGTAACAGAGCTTCAAGGCGTTTCTGGTTTTGAGGGACCTGTTCGTAACTATCTTCGCGACCGCATCACGCCGCACGTTGACCGCATTGAAACAGACGGTCTGGGCAGCATCTTTGGTATCAAGGACAGCCAAGCCGAACAGGCACCGCGCATCATGGTCGCAGCCCATATGGATGAAGTTGGTTTTATGATTAGTGATATCAAGGCAGACGGAACTTTCCGCGCTGTTGCTCTTGGTGGTTGGAATCCGCTCGTTGTATCAAGCCAGCGCTTCACTCTTCAGCTACAAGACGGCCGTCACATTCCAATCATTTCAGGCTCAATGCCTCCTCACCTTTCTCGTGGCAATAACGGAGCTGCAGCTCTTCCTGCTATCGGTGATGTGATTTTTGACGCTGGATTCACTTCTAAAGAAGAAGCTATGGAATACGGCGTACGTCCTGGTGACACTATCACCCCTCTAAGCGAAGCAACCTTGACTGCCAACGGTAAAAACGTCATCTCAAAAGCTTGGGACAACCGCTACGGCGTACTGATGGTTTCTGAACTCTTGGAAAGCCTCTCTGGCACCCAACTTAATAACCAACTAATCGCCGGTGCAACTGTACAAGAAGAGGTTGGCCTACGCGGCGGACATACTTCTGCCACAAAATTTGACCCTGAAATCTTCCTCGCCGTTGACTGCTCACCAGCCGGCGACGTCTTTGGAGACCAAGGAAAAATCGGCGATGGAACCCTTCTTCGTTTCTACGACCCAGGACACATCATGTTACCAAACATGAAAGACTTCCTCTTGACAACTGCTGAGGAAGCTGGTGTGAAATTCCAATACTATTGCGCCAAAGGTGGTACGGACGCAGGTGCAGCCCATCTTAAAAATAGCGGTATCCCATCTACCACAATCGGGGTCTGCGCACGCTACATCCACTCTCATCAAACTCTCTACAACATGGACGATTTCTTACAGGCTCAAGCTTTCTTGCAAGCCATCGTGAAAAAATTAGACCGTTCAACAGTTGATTTGATCAAGAAATATTAAAAAAGAACCCTCTGGCGGGATGAGCCGGAGGGTTTTTCATTATTTTTTTATGCCTGCTAATTTACGTACTTCTGGAATACGTTGTAGCTGAGGAAGAAGGGCCATTGTCGTAAAGACACGAATTGGTAATTCAAATATTTTCAACCAACGACCTGCGATAAATTGAGCCACAAATGGAACACCAAAGTAAATCTGAATTAAGAGTGGTGTAAAGATAAATGTCCCAAATAGCAAGATTACTGCCATTGCTACCGTTACATGCACCCAATCTTTTTTATTGTTCCAATCCAGCTTTTTCCCATAGAAGAAAAAGCCGTAGAGGGCGCCTTGGACTGCTTCCATCAAGGTCCACCAAATGATAAAATCTGCTCCGCCTTTTGTCAGCATATCGACAATATCAATCAAGAAAAGACTGACGAAGCCCCAAAGTGGGCCACCAATCATCCCAATCACCGTATGAACGATAAAGGTAAAGGCCACCACCAATTGTTTGGGGATGATCGTGATAGAAAATTTCTCCACAATCAAGGTCAAGGCAATCAACATGGCTAAGGAAGCCAAGAGTTGAACAGATACACGAGGATTTTTGTTTTTCATAAATGCTCCTTTTTACTTGGAGCTGTCTAGGAATTTCCTTTGACAGCGGATGCAATGGTTTACCGCGCTTTCGCTTCGTTGTGCGGCAACATCCCATCCACACACACTTAACGCAAACCACCTACTCTGTGCAAATTGCTTTGCTCTTCTATTTTAACACATTCAGAAAAAATTGACTACTCCTATATATTAAGCTATAATGAAAGCGTATAATATATATACAAAAGGAGAAAATATGAAAAAGAACTTTTTTAAAGCACTATTGCTTTCTTTAACGGCAGGAGCACTGCTACTAACGGCTTCGATGGTAAGCGCCGACTCATATGTCTATCGGCTCTACAATCCACGTAACGGCGAACACCTCTATACGACAGATGCCAATGAACGCGACGTCCTTTTCTTCAATCGCGGATGGGGGTATGAAGGAGATGGTTGGGTAGCTCCCGATCAAGGAACACCTGTCTATCGCCTCTACAATCGTGGTCTGCAGAACCACCTTTACACTTCTGACCTCAATGAAGTAAACGTCTTAACAAGCCGACACGGTTGGACAAAAGACAACAACGGTAAACCTGTCTTTTATTCAGGTGGTGAAACAAATATTTACCGTGTCTACAATCCAAAACTACGTGGATTGCACCACTGGACAACGGATGCTAATGAATACAATGTCCTTCCTCGTCACGGTTGGAGACAAGAAGGAGTTAAGTTCAAAGGTACTGCAATTGGCAAACAAATCCGTACCCAATATTTCGATCCAAATGCAGACATCATAGCTGGTGATCTTGGTAACTCTGAATGGATCTTCCTTCGAAGTGATGATGCTGCATGGGTTGCCGAAGATGCACTCAATGACCCAAGTTCTGAATTTCACCAATATCAAGATTATGAAGTTGTCGAACTAAAAACATCAAATGGTGCCACTTTCTACTCTGTAGACTTTTTCAACTAAGAATATTGCCCCTTACTGGGGCTTTTTGATTGCAAAAAAGAAGACTAGTATAAGCTAGTCCTCTCTTTTTTATTATTTACTATTTTTCAATTTTTCAACGTCACGGGCAATCATCAACTCTTCATCTGTTGAGATAACCAATACTTTGACTTTTGATTCAGGAGTTGTGATGTCGCCACGGTAGCCGAATACATTTTTCTCAGGATCGATTTCCATACCAAACCATGACAAACCTGCAATCACGTCTTGACGCATCAAGTAGGCATTTTCACCCATACCTGCTGTGAAGACGATAGCGTCTGCACCATTTAAGACAGCGAAGTATTGACCGATAAATTTCTTGATACGGTCGATAAAGATGTTGTAAGCCAACATTGCATCAGGATTTTTAGCTTGAATACCTGCTTCGATATCACGCATATCGCTAAATCCACCTGAAACTCCAGCAAGACCTGATTTTTTGTTAAGCATGTTGACAACATCAGCTGCATCTTTCAACTCAGGGTCTTGTGCAATCAAGTATGGAATGATAGCTGGGTCAATGTCCCCTGAACGAGTTCCCATCATAGGACCTGCAAGTGGTGTGAAGCCCATTGATGTATCAACAGACTCACCATGGTAGTTAGCTGTGATAGATACACCGTTCCCGATATGAGCTGTAATTAATTTCAATTCTTCTAATGGACGGCCCAACATTTTCGCAGCTTCTTGTGCGACATATTTGTGACTTGTTCCGTGTGCACCATACTTACGAACCTTGTTCTCTGTGTAATATTTTTGAGGAATTGGATACATGTAAGCATATTTTGGAAGTGTTGTGTGGAATGATGTATCAAACACCACGACACTTGTAATATCTGGCAAGATATCTCTGAAAGCACGGATACCAGCTGCTGCACCTGGATTGTGAAGCGGTGCAAGAAGTGACAATTCCTCTACTTGCTCGATAACTTTTTCATCAACCAAAGCTGACTCTTTGAAGTACTCACCACCCGCAACGACACGGTGACCAACACCTGTAATCTCTGCAAAATCAGAGATGATGCCGTGTTTCAATAGGTCTTCTAACAAAATTTTTACTGCCACAACATGGTCTGGAATATCCAAGATTTGTTGGTCTTCTTCTTTTCCAAATTTAACTGTTGAGATTGAGTCTCCTAGACCGATACGCTCAATCAAGCCTTTTGCAAGAACTCCTTCTTCTGGCATTTGATAAAGTTGCCATTTCAAACTAGAGCTACCTGCATTGATTGCAATTGTTTTAGACATAATTTTCCCCTTTAAGCGTTTTCCTCATAAGTATATCAAAATTTCACTTACTTTGCATGTCCTTCATGCCATTTTTTAAAATTGTTTGTGAATTCCTGCAAGGCCTTGGCATCCTGCAAATCTTGAAGTGGGTAGACAAATGTTTGAGATGGATTTTCCGTTTTTTTCTGTAAGACAAAAATAGATTTTGCCATGCTTTGTGTCCCAAAAAGACTAGCCGGTAAAGCAATCATAGCTACCACACTGGCATGACTAGTCAACCATTTTTTCAACAAGTCGCTCTGCGGGCTAGTCAAGAGGTCATTCGGCGCTAAGAAAATAGCGTAGCCTTCTTGCTCCAGATATTTGAGCGATTGTTCCATGAGCAAATGGTGGGCGTAGGTATGTTCTTGACTGCTCGCCACGTCATATCGCTGTGCAATCTTGTCATCCGGATAATAGCCAATCGGCAGGTCGCTGATAATCACTTGACTTTCTTTCAAAATCTGTGGACGTACCGCATCACCTTGGGCAAAACTCATTTGGCTACCGACAACATCTGCAATGCTGGCTGATAAATCAATCAAGAGGTCGTCGACCTCGATTCCTAGGTAATCTAGCTGTTTCAGGCTATGATTGAGAATGGTCTGCGCCAGATTTCCCGTACCAGAACCGATTTCTAATACGGTAACATCCTTGGCTAGCACTAAGTTATCCAGTAAAAAAGTCAAAATAAAGCCGATGCTGTCTGGGGTAAACTGGTGATTGTACTGGAGAGGCTCCGTTTGATTAGCCTTGATAAATAAAAATTGAAAAGCCCTGCGCCACTCTTCAGCGGACAGGTTGAGACTTTTCAGTTTTTGATTGTTGGCTAGGACAATTTCTGAGTCACTTTCCGTGCTCAAATAAGCTGCATTTTGCTCAATCATGGCATCGTAGATATTGGTTGACAGAGCGTTTTGGATGGTTTGGACGTTTTCTAATAGCAGATCATAAGCCTGTTCAATTTTTTCAAAATTCATATATTTATGATACCAAATTTCACTTTTTTTCGCCATATTATAAAGGAAAGAAGTACTGGTAGGTTGGTCCTGATTTGAGGCTAACAACAACTTCAAGCTGCTGGTCCGTTTGCTGGTAGCGACTTTCTCCATCTGTAAAGACCAATTTTCCCTGCTGATTGCTTGCATTTTTCAAATCTACATTGTCACGCGTCAGCTGCGCCATCAGATAAGCTTGGCTACTATTGCGACTCGCCATATGCTCTTGCGCGAGAGCGTTTTGATTTCGCAAATAGAATTGTAGCAAGAAACTAAAGACCGCTAGCATGAGTAGGGTATAAAGCAGGATGCCACCACTAACTTTTTTCTGTAAAATCATAAACAAAACTCCGTTTTTTACCATTCTCAAAAGAAAATTCGATTTCGACTAATTTTCCCTCTTGCCTCATAAATACATCCCTGAGTCCATAAAGCATGGGCTGATAACCCTGCCCCTTTTGGTTGGTTTTCCGAAAATCATCCGACTTGGACAAACCAAAAGCGAGTTCCTGCTTGTTTTTTTCGACATAAAGTCGCTGATTCTCAACTTTCTGCAACCGTACACCGTCTAATTCGCTCCGAAATTGTTCCGAAAAGACCTGCCAATCTCGGTCAATATTCTTCGTCTGATAGTGCATATCCTGGCGCAACAGACGTGTCAATCCTTCAAAAACCAAGACGCTTCCTGACAAGACAAATAAGGAAATCAGACATTCCAACAAGGTGAAAGCTGCCATTTTCTTAGTCTTTTTCCACAAGAATAATCTCCTTTCCTTGGCTAAAAACTTGTATTTTATGCTGATTGCGCTCAACCTGGACGGAAAGGCCATTCTTTTCCAAATGAGCCTGTCTGGTCTGCACCGCCATTTTCATCACATTATACAACTCCTGCTCTTTTATCATGCTCTCCTGTCTCTGCCTAGAAAGGTCAATCGCCGACAAAAACAAGCTGACAACCATTGCCAAAATCCCCAGTGACATCAAACTTTCCAGCAAAATATAGGCCTTATTTTTCCGACTTTTTATAACGACCACTCCCCATATACAACTGATAATAGACCCGTTTCTCTCCTATCTGAAACTCTAATTTTGCTAAAGAAGAATTTCCACCCTTTTTATCAAAATCAATCACAGCTCCGCGAACCAACTGAACCGTCCGAGGAAGTTTTACCTGCTGAAATCCATTTTTCACTCCATCCTGATCAACAGTCAGCTGCACAGCTTGCTGAGAGGTCACCGCCAAACGCTGACTATTTTTATAAACCTGTTCAAATTCCAAAAAGAAGAGTTGTTCCTCCACCTGATGAAAAACTGTTTGAACTGAACCTGACAAAGCAACCGCTAAAAAGCTTGTAACAAATAGGGTTAAGAGACTTTCTAGCAGGGTAAAGGCAGCTAGTTTACGGCGCAACACTGGCTGACTGTCCCTTGTGTTTTGCATAGTATTCCTTGTAGGTTTGTGACTGCTCGCTAGTGATCGAGCCGCTCTCTACCAATTTTGCCAAGCTCGCATCTCCCATATTGTAGAGTTCGTAAAGTTCTGCCTGACTCTCCACAACCTTGATAACCGCCGCTGCACCTGTTTCCTTGACTTTGTCTTTTTGTTGGCTAAGATTCGGTACGAAGAGGAGCAAAAGAACACTGATGATAACCAGTACAACTAACATTTCTACTAAAGTGAAGGCTTTAGCTTTCATTTTTAACAATCGTTTCATATTACATCTCCATATTTTGGTAAATTGGCAGCAGCATAGCCGCATAAATCAACACAATCATCAGAGCAACTCCAATAAAAACCAAGGGTTGAATGAGTTGCATACTGGCTTGAATGCGACGGAAAAATTCTTCCCAACATTCATCAGCATAGAGGACTAACTCACTGCCTAGTTTCGATTTTACCTGCCCATATTCAATCATTAAGCTGAGCTCTTTTTTGAAAAAGGAATAGGTCTTGATGTGGTCATGAAAACTCTGACCATTTGACAAGGCAATTTCCATGTCTCGTCCGATTTCTTGAAAAAGGGAAGCCGACTGCTCCTGCATGATCGCCAATATCTGAGTCATTTCAAGTCCTTGTCCGATGAGATTTCCCCACTCACGCGCATAATAGGCTGTCAGATAGGTCTGTATCAATATTCCCACAAAAGGCAGCCGAGCAAGTCGGGTATAGACTTGAATCTTAGCTGTTTTCCGATACCACCAGACAAAAAGCAGAGCTAAAAGTCCAATCAGCACCAGCATTCCAAAGAAAACCGTCGGCAGATGGGGAATCAACCAAGTGGCTACATTTCCCTTTTCCATTTGTGGCAGGAGGTAATTTTTCAATCCTAGCATAATCACGATGAGAAAGCCGAGAAGGATTAGTGGATAGGTCACCACTTCCACCAACTTCTTGCGGACTTGGTCCAGATTACTCAGGTACTCTTGAATTTTCGACAAACTAAGATGCGTATTGCCATGAATTTCAGACAGAGCAACTTGGGTCACAACAGCATCTGAAAATTGCAAATCTGCTAGTAGCTGCGAAAAAGGCTTACCCGCTAGTAATCCGTCAGATAGAATCTGTGTATACTGGTCTGCCAGCAACTGACTCCTCTTCAAAAAATCAACCACTTCTCCCAGATGAAATCCACTGGCAAACAGATTATTGAAGAGTTCAATGACTTTACGTTGTCTTGTTAAAG
Source organism: Streptococcus gallinaceus (assembly GCF_040545695.1). NCBI lineage: Bacteria > Bacillati > Bacillota > Bacilli > Lactobacillales > Streptococcaceae > Streptococcus > Streptococcus gallinaceus. The sequence goes on from NZ_JBEPMK010000005.1 coordinate 126,839, forward strand.
GTAATTTTTTCGGTTTCCGCTTGGCGAAGACTGATATGTCCTGCTGCAAGAAGCGCATCAATTTGCTCATTCCACTCTTGCGGCTGATGTTCTTGGTAGCCGTCACTGGCATAATCCACCATCCCCTTTCCTTCTATCAAACGCTGGTAGGTAATCCCCTGTAAACAATTGTCCAGCTCAGCCTCTGAGATGCCAAATTCCAGCATCCTCGTATAAACGCCAGAGATACTCTTAGCGTGAACGGTTGAAAAGACAGTCGCACCCGTCAAGCTTGCTCGAATAACCGCACGCGCCGTTTCCTCATCGCGGATTTCCCCGATAATGAGAAGATCTGGTCGGTGCCGAAGCGATAATTTAATGAGATTGTCATAGGTTCCACCGATGGCCTCGTTGATTTGCAACTGCAACATGTCTGGGTGCTTGATTTCCACAGGGTCTTCGATGGTCAAAATCTGCTGGTCAGGAAACTTCAACTGGGCTAAATGATACATAAGCGTTGTCTTTCCCGAGCCAACCGGACCCGAAAAAAGATAAAGCCCTCGTCCTTTGATATGTTCACTTAACCGCTCGACTGCATCAAACCAAAATTTCAGATTGTCCTCTCCATCATAAAGAAAACGGATGACTAGACTTTCCTTCCCACGGTAATCACCGACCGTTGACAAACGAAGAGCAACCTCACCACTCCCATAATGGTAGTTACAAGCCCCCTGTTGACTGCGGCGTTTCTCACCGACATTGAGTCCTGCAACAAACTTAAAATGGCTAATCAAGGATGAGAATGCTACCTCGTCATATTCCCCTACAAACGCCCGCCCATCCGACTTTCGTTCATAGAGCTGGTAGGCATTCTCACGGGGGACCAGATAGATATCGCTCACCTGCTTTTCTACTGCCTCACTGATCATTTTTCTAGCTAAATCTTGTACCATAAGACCTCCTCAACTATACTATTCGAAAACGCAGTTTACTTTTGAAATCTTTTTTGTTAAAATAGTAAAAATTTTTAAGGAGGTTGCTATGAAAAAGTTAAAAAAAGGAGACCACATCCGCGTACTGAGTCCATCCTCATCTATTGAGCGTCTGGGTGGTTTCGAAGCCAATATTTCTGCCAAGGAAACTCTGGAAAAGCTCGGATTTAACTTGTCCTTTTCGGAGCATTATTTTGAAAATGACATCTTTTTCTCAGCTAGCATTGACAGCCGCGTTTCAGATTTACATCAGGCATTTGCAGATGAGTCCGTCCACGCTATATTAGCGACGATCGGTGGTTCTAACTCAAACGAACTCCTTCCTTACCTTGATTACGACTTGATTCAACAGCATCCAAAGATTATCTGTGGCTACTCAGATACCACCGCCATTCTCAATGCGATTTTTGCCAAAACGGGAATGCCGACCTACATGGGACCATCTTACTCCAGTTTTAAGATGAAAGAAGGTCAGGACTACCAGAGTCAAAGTTGGCTAAATGCGGTTACGCAGGAAAATTATGACCTCATCCCAAGCAAACAATGGTCTAGCGACCCTTGGTATGACCCAAGGCAGCCCCGTCATTTTTTCCCAACTGAATGGAAAGTCTACACCTCTGGACAAGCAAAGGGTACTGCCATCGGTGGCAATCTCTCCACATTCGGACTGCTACGTGGTACAGACTATGCTCCAAAACCAGACGAATACGTCCTCTTTCTCGAGGAAGCTGAAGTGGATGATTACATCGAGTTCGCTCGCAACTTGGCCGCTATCCTACAAGCCTATCCAAACCCTCAGGCTGTTCTCATCGGACGCTTCCCAAAAGAATGCCAAATGACTGAAGAACGATTGCTCGCTATCCTAGAAAAGCACCCTATTCTCAAAACTATTCCAGTCTTATACGACATCGACATGGCTCACACCCAGCCTCTTTTTACCATCACCATCGGCGGACAAGTCAGCATCGACACCGACACACCCCGCATCCATTTCCAGACAAACTAAAAAAACGCGATTGCTCGCGTTTTTTAATTTACAAACTTTTTCCAGTCATGTCTGTGTAATCTTGAGACATGATATTCCACGAATCCTCAATCTTCTCTGTCAAGCTAAACAAGCCACTACGACCAACAATATAGATATCTGGACCGGCAGTATCAATCTGCTTAAATGTTTTCCGACTAGATGAACCATCCATCTCAATGACATATGAATAACCATACTCATCTCGTAATTGACGAAGTTCGACAATCTTGTCCAGGGTAGACTCCAAGAATCGTTGTCCTGCAAAACCTGGATCGACAGTCATAATGGTTACTTTATCTAGCAAATCAATGTAAGGTAAGATTTTGTTAACAGGTGTTTCAGGATTCAAGACAACGCCTGCCTTTAAACCTGCATCATGAATCTGATCAATCAAACGAAATGCTAGTCCGTTAATCACTTCAGCATGCATACAGATCCACTCACACTTGATATCAATCATTTGCTGAACCCAGAAGGGTTGGTCTGTCACCATCAAATGGGCTGACATTGGAACTGTACTTACTTTTCGTACTTCTTCTACAAACCACGGAGAAAGTGTGATATTGGGAACAAAATGTCCATCCATAATGTCAATGTGATAGGACCCTACCTTATCATTCAAAAAAGTAATTTCTTCTTTAAATTTATCTAGGTTCATACACATTAGCGAGGGAGAAATTTCTACTTTACTCATCTTCTTACCTCTTATCTTTTACAAAATTTCAAGGTCATCGAGATCAATATCCGCTTCATCTTCAGCATTGACAACCGCAATTTCATCCTCTGCTGTAACTGGCTTTTTAATCAAAGCATATACCAAGCCTGTTACAAGAATGTTTGCCAAGAGTGCCAAGATACCTGCCATAGGACGTGACATAGTTGGGATCATCAAGATGCCTCCAAATGGAACGGTTGAATCCGCACCAAGTGTCATCGAGACAGAACCACCTACACAGCCACCAACTGCTGCTGCAATCAAACCTGGAACCAAATTGTTCATTACAACTGGAATAATTCCCTCAACAATATTCACAATTCCCATTGGTACTGCTGACTTTAGAGTTTCAATTTCATTTTGTGTGTAGATTTTTTTATTCATCAATTTAGCGATGAAGTATGCCAAGCCAAATCCAACCGGTGTTGCTGTATTAACCAATTGAAGGGCTGTGATTGGCTCATTTACTCCTTCGGCTTGCAAGGTCAATACAAAAGCGTAAACTGTTTTATTTAAAGCCCCACCAAAGTCAACGATACTCAAGATACCAACTACACCACCAAATACTAAACGAGATGAACTTCCTAAGCCTTGAAGAACACCTGTTAACCAAGTGGTAAATGCTGAAATAGGTCCGCCAATCAAGTAAATCATAATCAAGCTTGCTACAAACGAAGCCAACAGAGGAACAATCATGGTTGGCATCAATCCTTTAGCCCAGGCAGGAACCTTGAGATTTTTCAAGATGTAAAGGGCTAGGAAACCTGCGATGTATCCACCCAGAATACCACCGATAAAACCGGCACTTACAACGTTCGCCATTAAACCGACTACAAAACCTGGGGCAATCCCTGGTTTACCGGCGATAGAAAATGCAATACCAGTTGCCACGATAACTGGCAATAATCCTAGGGCCTTCCCACCCATAGTAGCCATAGCATCCCAAAAACTAAACTGACCAATCACCAAGCTATCTTGGGCATGGCCTCCGAGCGCCATACCAATCGCTACCAAGAAACCAGCACCACATACGATAGGCACCAAATAAGAAATAGCTGTCAGCAAGTGTCCTTTAAGATTTGCTTTTTTCATTAAATCCTTCATTTTTGTCTCCTTTTTATTGAAATGCCTCATAAACTGAGGTTGGATTTGTTGCCTTTAATAATGATGAAACGACCTGGTCATTGCCCAGTTTACGAGCAAATAATGACAAGAGTTTTAAATGTTCTTTTGCTGCCTCAGCGTCGTTTCCAACAGCAAATAAAATAACCACTTTTACACCGTTCCCATCTAGAGTTTCCCAAGGAATTTCAGATTTGTTAACGCCAATTGCAACGACAGATGTTGAAACAAACTCACTTTTCCCATGAGGAATAGCCACATAATTTCCAATACCCGTCTGTCCTTCCGCCTCGCGAGCATACACGTCTTTAAGAAATCCATCGACATCTGTTACCTTGCCCTCTTCATAAAGCAGTGTCGCCAATTCACGCAGGATATCGTCTTTATCTGTAGCCTCTAAATCTGTTTTAACAAGTTTTAAATCAATTGCATCCTTTGCTTCCATGTTTTCTCCTTTAATCTCTAAGCTTTTCCAGCAACCTCTGCTAATTTTGCAATCAGCTTGTTTGGAGATTTGATAGCTGTTTCTGTTGAAACTTTTACAACTTTCTTGCCTGCAAAGCGCTCTTCACCAGAAATTTTTACATCAACTGCTAAAATAACAATGTCTGCCGCAGCAATCTCCTCTGCAGTCAATTCATTTTCAATCCCAATCGTTCCTTGGGTTTCAATTTTAATATCGTAACCTGCATTTTTCCCAGCGGTTTCTAACTTCTCTTGGGCAATATAAGTATGGGCAATTCCTACTGTACATGCTGCAATTCCAACGATTTTCATCTGATTTTCCTCCTAAAAAGTAAACTTCTTTATGTTTAATTTTCTAGCAATGCTTGTATAAATTCTTCATCTGCTAGTTGATGAACAAATGCAATGAGTTGGCGCTTAATTTCTACTTCCTCATCTTTTTTCATGGCAAGTAGGATCATTAAACGAACATCCCTAGTTGTATTCAGCCACTGAATGCTATCCTGTAATTGTAAAATAATGATTTGACTCTCTTTCAAACGATTACTTTCCAAGTGAGGCATAACAACTCCAGGAAATATTTCAATACTTGCTAGTCGCTCTCGCTCTTCTAGCAAGTGTAAAAATTGAGTCGATTCATCTTCCCCCAGCTGTCCAACTAGAAATTCGTAACATTCTTGACGTGAACGAAAAGGCTGCTGGAAAAATTGTTTTTTTAGTAGACTCTTCATGAATTCAATTCCTTAAGTAGATTTTCTAAACGGGTTTGGTCATCTCGATGAAACATACCACTTACTAATAGAACCGGTATCGTTTGGTATTCGGCTATCGGAATGGTTGATATAATCAACTGAACTCCTTTTTCAAGCAACTCATCTTGATTGATATCTTTAGAAGCTAAGACTTTCACAATCTCAATTTGAGAAAACTTATTAGAAATCTTGGCTTTTAACAACTCAGATATCCCAATTCCAGTTGTGCAAACAATCACTACTCTTATAGGCTGTTGATTATTTTCCAACACTTTAGCAAAGTACAATGTAATAAATCCATTTTCATCTTCACTAATAGTCGGTAAATCATAAGCTTGACTAACAACCTCTGAGCATTCTCTGACTAATTCGAACAAACCTAGGTAGGTCGTCTTGATTTGCGAAAGTAGCCCATTACGAATGACAATCGCTTGCTTCAGCCGTTTAAGCATCGGCTGAATATGATTGGCTAAATCTAAAAATAAATCTTGACTCACTAGCTTCTTTTGCAGTTTAAAACTCATTAGTTCTATATAGTCATTTGAAATGCGCGTTACCAATTCTGAAAATGATTGTAGATGTTGGTTGGTTGCCGTCACACGCGACGCGGCAAGATATTGATAAAGATAAAAAATCTCAACCTCAGGAACTCGAATTCCCAAATATTTAGATATATTTTCAACAATCTCTTCTGCTACTAAGTAGTGCTCTACTTGTTTATTCATCAGCTGGTCGTCAATATCAACAGCATAATGATGAAATTGACGCGCTCTTTGAATAAAAATATACAAATGGAGAAAAATATTGATATTATAGGGATAGGGCAATTGCGATTGGTAGTGTTGCTCTATGAGTTGGATTTGTCCTTTTAAAAAAGCAATGTCATTAGGATGAAAATCCAATTTGGCCTCTTTAATCAACACATCCAAATCCATTTGATCTGAGCGTTGATAAAAGTCAGATAGAGCACGGCGGACATCCCTCTCTGCTCCCAGAATAGCTAAGCTACGATGTTTTTTCTGTAATTGTAGCCCGTAACTTGCCAGTTCCTTACCGAGCCAAACTTCATCAGTTGTCAGGGCAGATTCGCTGATAAAATACACCTCAAGAATATCGATAATCGAATATGAAGACGGTGATCTAAGAAGTAACTCCCGTAGTAAACTCACTCGACGCTCTTCAACCGTCATTTTTCCTTGAACATTACCTGTACTAGACCATAATAGATAATTTTCATAGTGAAGGCGATAACCTCGACCTTTTTCTGATAAAATTATTTCCCCACTTGGAAACTGAGTATTTATCTCCTTGACAAGGCGATAAATTGTTTTTGTGGAAACTGCCAAAGAAAGTGCCGCTTCTTCCGAGGAAATATAATCTGCCTGTTCCAATAGCAAGTGAACCAACTGAGTTTGACGATCCTGCTTTATTCCCATACTTCCTCCTTAATAAAATCATAACAGAAACAAATGTAAGCGTTTTATATTTTTGTGTCTTCTACAATAGACACTCCTAACTTATTTTATTGTATCAATCCCGTCATCTATTTTCCAGACAAACTAAAAAACGCGATTGCTCGCGTTTTTATGATTTTATCTGACAAGAACGAATACGTTTTTCGCTGGCTGATTTTCGTAAGCCCTTGGGAAGAACTTCCTTGGACTCCAACAACATGATGGAATGAAAATTTTGCAAGTGCTCATCACACTCTTCGCACCAATACTGATCCTCTGGCTCCCAAAAAGCTGTCATCATACCAACCTTGCTTTTTCGCTGAGGATATTCTTCTGATAGGTAAACCCATTCTTGTTGGTAATACCTGAGCGCTTCTTCGTAGCGCTCAAACTGTTTACAACTGACTATATCTTCTTCCCAACCGTCTAAAAACCACCAGGGTTCACAGTCGCCATACATCTTCACAACACTATACATAACTACCCATTCTTCCTTTGTATGGCTTATTATAGCTTATTTTACGAAAAAAATGAAAAATTCCGCTCGGGAAAATGTTCACAAAAAAGCACACCAATTGGTGTGCTTTTACCTTTATTCAGTTACAGGTTCTTCTGTCACTTCTTCAGCTTCAATGATTTCAACTTCATTGATGGCTTGTGGTTCAAGGTTGCGGTAACGAGCCATACCAGTACCAGCTGGGATGATCTTACCGATGATAACATTTTCCTTAAGACCAAGGAGGTTATCACGTTTACCACGGATAGCAGCATCTGTCAAGACACGAGTTGTTTCTTGGAAGGACGCAGCTGACAAGAATGAGTTAGTTTCAAGGGAAGCTTTGGTGATTCCCATGAGAACTGGACGTGCTGTGGCTGGAATACCACCTGCGATAACCACTTCTACATTGGCATCTGTAAAGTCAGTGATATCCATAAGGGTACCCATGAGCAATTCAGTATCACCTGGATCCATGACACGAACTTTACGAAGCATTTGGCGAACCATTACCTCGATGTGTTTGTCACCGATTTCTACCCCTTGGCTACGGTAAACTTTTTGAACTTCAGAAAGAAGATAAGTTTCCACAGACAAGACGTCACGGACTTCAAGCAAGCGTTTTGGTTGGATTGAACCTTCGGTAAGGGCTGCACCGCGGGCAACTTTGTCACCCACTTCAACCTTCATACGAGCTGTAAATGGTACCACATATTCGCCTTCGCCAGTTTGACCTTTAACGTAAACTTTCTTAGTACGAGTTGCGGCATCTTCATCAATAGCTGTAACTTCACCCTTAACTTCTGTGATAACCGCTTCCCCTTTAGGGTTACGCGCTTCAAAGATTTCTTGGACACGAGGGAGACCTTGTGTGATATCGCTGTTAGAGGCAACACCACCCGTGTGGAAGGTACGCATTGTAAGCTGTGTACCAGGTTCACCGATAGATTGGGCAGCGATTGTACCAACTGCTTCACCAACCTCAACTGCATCGCCTGTCGCCAAGTTAATACCATAACAGTGACGGCAGACACCGTGGCGAGTGTTACATGTAAATACGCTACGGATAGTAACTTGTTCAACACCAGCATTGACAATTTGACGAGCAATATCTTCTGTAATCAATTCGTTTGGACCGATGATAAGCTCACCAGTTTCTGGATGTTTAACAGATTTCTTAGTGTAACGACCTTGAAGACGTTCTTCAAGTGGTTCAATCATTTCTTTACCATCTGTGATCGAACGAATATCAAGACCACGGTCTGTTCCACAGTCATCTTCACGAATGATAACGTCTTGGGCAACGTCAACTAAACGACGAGTCAAGTAACCTGAGTCGGCTGTCTTAAGGGCCGTATCGGTCATACCTTTACGCGCACCGTGAGTTGAGAAGAACATTTCCAAAACGCTCAAACCTTCACGGAAGTTTGACAAGATAGGCAATTCCATGATACGTCCGTTAGGCGCTGACATCAGACCACGCATACCGGCAAGCTGTGAGAAGTTTGAGATGTTACCACGGGCACCTGAGTCCATCATCATAACGATTGGGTTCTTAGGATCTTGTGATTCTGTCAAACGTTTTTCAAGTTTTTCCTTAGCTGAACGCCACTCGTCTGTAACAGCAGTGTAACGCTCATCTTCTGTAATCATACCACGACGGAATTGTTTCTTGATTTGCTCAACACGCTCATGAGCAGCCTCAATGATTTCAGCCTTGTTGTCAATAACTGGGATATCGGCGATACCCACTGTCAATCCAGCAAGAGTTGAGTGGTAGTAACCAAGGTCTTTCAAACGGTCAAGAAGGGCAGAGGTTTCAGTCGTACGGAAACGTTTGAAGATTTCTGCGATGATATTTCCAAGATTTTTCTTCTTGAATGGTGGGTTAATCTCAAGTTCAGCAATTGCTGCTTTGATGTCGCTACCTGGTGTCAAGAAGTACTTATCTGGTGTACCTTCTGTCAAGTTGGCATTATTTGGTTCTTGCAAGTATGGCAAGCCTTCAGGCATAATCGCGTTGAAGAGAATTTTACCAACAGTTGTCATCATGACTTTGTGTTTTTGGAAGTCAGTCCAAGGTTTGTCAAGGCTGTCTGTTGCGATACCAACACGGGTATGCAAGTGAACAACGCCGTTGCGGTAAGCCATCACAGCTTCATCCGCATCCTTGAAGACCATACCTTCGCCTTCACGACCAGCTTCTTCCATAGTCAAGTAGTAGTTACCCAAAACCATATCCTGAGACGGTGTTACAACTGGTTTCCCATCTTTAGGGTTAAGGATGTGCTCAGCAGCCAACATCAAGATACGAGCTTCTGCTTGAGCTTCTTCTGACAATGGTACGTGGATGGCCATTTGGTCCCCGTCAAAGTCGGCATTGTAGGCTTCACAGACAAGTGGGTGAAGACGAAGTGCCTTACCATCAATCAAAACTGGTTCAAAAGCTTGGATACCAAGACGGTGGAGGGTAGGTGCGCGGTTAAGAAGAACTGGGTGTTCTTTGATAACTTCTTCAAGAATATCCCAAATACGGTCATCTCCACGCTCAATCAAGCGTTTCGCAGCTTTTACGTTACCGGCAATGTCACGCGCAACAATTTCACGCATCACAAATGGTTTGAAGAGCTCGATGGCCATTTCACGTGGCACACCACATTGGTACATTTTAAGAGTTGGACCTACAGCGATAACGGAACGTCCTGAGAAATCAACACGTTTACCGAGCAAGTTTTGACGGAAGCGTCCTTGTTTACCTTTCAGCATGTGGCTAAGAGATTTGAGTGGACGGCTACCTGGTCCTGTGATTGGACGGCCACGACGACCATTATCAATCAAGGCATCAACCGCTTCTTGCAACATGCGTTTTTCATTTTGTACGATGATACCTGGCGCATTCAATTCAAGCAAGCGAGCTAAGCGGTTGTTACGGTTGATAACACGACGGTAGAGTTCGTTCAAGTCAGATGCCGCAAAACGTCCACCATCCAATTGAACCATCGGACGAAGATCTGGTGGGATAACTGGAAGGATATTGAGAATCATCCATTCAGGTTTGTTACCAGATTTTTGGAAAGCATCAAGAACGTCCAAACGACGAACTGCTTTAATTCGTTTTTGACCCGTTGCTGTTTTCAACTCGTCCTTAAGCGCAGCAATTTCAGCAGCCAAGTCTACTTGTCTCAAGAGGTCTTGGATAGCTTCTGCACCCATTTTAGCGACAAATGAGCCTGAACCGTATTCACGTAAACGCTCACGGTATTCGCGCTCTGTCATGATAGATTTGTGTTCAAGTGGCGTTTCTTTTGGATCAATGACCACATAGGCTGCGAAGTAGATGACTTCCTCAAGTGCACGTGGACTCATATCCAAGGTCAGACCCATACGAGATGGAATTCCTTTGAAATACCAAATATGTGAGATAGGTGCTTTCAACTCGATGTGACCCATACGTTCACGACGAACTTTTGCACGTGTTACTTCAACACCACAGCGGTCACAGACGATTCCTTTGTAACGGATACGTTTGTACTTACCACAAGCACATTCCCAGTCTTTTGTTGGACCAAAGATGACTTCATCAAAGAGTCCATCACGCTCAGGTTTGAGCGTACGATAGTTGATTGTTTCAGGTTTTTTAACTTCACCGTAAGACCATGAACGGACCTTACTTGGAGAAGCTAACGTGATTTGCATACTTTTAAATCGATTTACGTCAACCACTATTTATCCCTTTCTGTTTGTTTCAAGCCGAATCATCGACTTTTGCAAAATAGGCCGGCGGGGAGAAACTCCCCAACCTATTTTTACTCTTCTGATTGTGCGAATGCTGCTGCGGCATCTGCTGCAACTTTAGCACGTGCTTTTTCAAGATCATCTACGTGGATGATGTCATCATCTTCCCCTTCATCAAGGTCACGCAATTCAACTTCATTGTCATCTTCATCAAGGACACGCATGTCAAGACCAAGTGATTGCAATTCTTTTACAAGAACGCGGAATGATTCTGGAACACCTGGTTTTGGAATTGGTTTACCTTTTGTGATGGCTTCATAGGCTTTCAAACGACCCGTTACATCATCTGACTTGTAAGTCAAGATTTCTTGAAGGACATTTGACGCACCATAGGCTTCAAGGGCCCAAACCTCCATCTCACCGAAACGTTGTCCACCGAATTGTGCTTTACCACCAAGCGGTTGTTGGGTAACGAGTGAGTAAGGTCCGACTGAACGAGCGTGAAGTTTATCATCAACCATGTGGTGAAGTTTGATCATGTACATGACACCAACGGATACACGGTTATCAAATGGCTCACCTGTACGGCCATCGTAAAGAATTGTTTTGGCATCTGAATCCATGCCTGCTTCTTTAACAGTTGACCAAAGGTCTTCTGAGCTTGCTCCATCAAAGACTGGTGTTGCAATGTGGATACCCAAGTTGCGAGCAGCCATACCCAAGTGAAGTTCCATTACCTGACCGATGTTCATACGTGATGGTACCCCGAGTGGGTTCAACATAATATCAACTGGAGTTCCGTCTGGAAGATATGGCATGTCTTCAACTGGAACAATACGTGAAACGACACCCTTGTTACCGTGACGACCGGCCATCTTATCTCCGACCTTGATTTTACGTTTTTGAGCGATGTAAACACGAACAAGCATGTTTACGCCTGATTGCAATTCATCACCGTTTGCACGAGTAAAGATTTTCACATCGCGGACAACACCATCGGCACCGTGTGGTACACGAAGAGATGTATCACGTACTTCGCGTGATTTGTCACCGAAGATAGCGTGCAAGAGACGTTCTTCTGCTGATAGATCTTTTTCACCCTTAGGTGTGACTTTACCAACCAAGATGTCGCCTTCTTTAACTTCCGCACCGATACGGATGATACCCATTTCATCCAATTGGCGAAGTGCATCTTCACCAACGTTTGGAATTTCACGTGTAATTTCTTCAGGTCCGAGCTTTGTATCGCGTGTTTCTGATTCATATTCTTCCAAGTGAACAGATGTATAAACATCATCTTTCACAAGGCGTTCGCTCATGATAACGGCATCCTCGAAGTTGTAACCTTCCCATGTCATGTAGGCAACGATTGGGTTTTGTCCAAGGGCCATTTCACCATTTTCCATAGAAGGACCATCTGCGATGAAGTCGCCTTTTTCAATCACATCGCCAACTTTAACAAGTGTACGTTGGTTGTAAGCAGTACCTGAGTTTGAACGACGGAATTTTGAAACGTGGTAAACGTCCAAAGAACCATCTTCGCGACGAACTTCTACCTTGTCAGCGTCAGAGTAAGTAACCTTACCATCGTGTTGAGCGATGATTGCGGCACCAGAGTCATGGGCTGCTTGGTATTCCATACCTGTACCCACATAAGGTGCTTTGGGATCAATCAATGGCACAGCCTGACGTTGCATGTTGGCACCCATGAGGGCACGGTTGGAGTCATCGTTTTCCAAGAAAGGAATACATGCTGTCGCAACGGCAACTACCTGCTTAGGAGATACGTCCATAAAGTCAGCAGATGCAGCTGGGAATTCTTGGTTATTACCTTGGTGACGACCCATAACGATTTCGTCGATAAAGCGGTTGTTTTCGTCAAGTGGTGAAGTAGATTGAGCTACGATGTAGGCATCTTCTTCATCCGCTGTCAACCAGACGATTTCATTTGTGACTGTACCAGTTGCGCGGTCAATCTTACGATATGGTGTTTGGATGAAACCGTACTTGTTGAGGTGTCCATATGAAGACAAGTTATTGATCAAACCGATGTTTGGTCCTTCAGGTGTTTCAATCGGACACATACGACCGTAGTGAGTGTAGTGCACGTCACGTACTTCATATCCGGCACGGTCACGTGTCAAACCACCAGGTCCTAAGGCTGACAAACGGCGTTTGTGTGACAACTCAGAAAGCGGGTTGTGTTGGTCCATGAACTGTGACAACTGTGATGAACCGAAAAATTCTTTGATAGCAGCTGTTACAGGGCGGATATTGATGATTTGTTGAGGTGTTAAGACTTCATTGTCTTGAACGCTCATACGCTCACGCAAGTTACGTTCCATACGCGTCAAACCGATACGTACTTGGTTAGCAAGCAATTCACCAACGGCACGGATACGGCGGTTCCCCAAGTGGTCGATATCATCTACGCGACCCAAACCTTCAGCAAGGTTAAGGAAGTAAGACATTTCTGCCAAGATATCAGCTGGAGTAACAGTGCGAACATTTTCAGCTGGATTTGCATTACCAATAACAGTTACAACGCGGTCTGGATCAGTTGGAGCTACAATCTTGAATTTTTGCAAGAGAACAGGTTCAACGACAACAGCAGCGTCATTTGGAATGTATTCAACTTGGTTGAGCTCATCGAATTGTCCTTCAATTGATTCCAAAACGTCACGGTTCAAGACTGTGCCAGCTTCGAGAACAATTTCACCTGTTTCACTGTTGATCACATGTTCAGCCAATGTTTGGTTGAGCAAGCGTGTGCGAAGGTTGAGTTTCTTGTTGATTTTGTAACGACCAACAGGTGCCAAATCGTAACGACGTGGGTCGAAGAAACGAGCTGTCAAAAGGCTACGTGAGCTTTCAGCTGTTTTGGGCTCACCTGGACGAAGGCGTTCGTAAATTTCTTTCAAGGCTTCGTCTGTACGTGAATCTGCTGGATTTTTATGGATATCTTTTTCGATGGTGTTGCGGACTAATTCGCTATCACCAAAGATATCAAAGATTTCATCATCACCTGAGAAACCAAGTGCACGCACCAAAGTCGTAAATGGAATTTTACGTGTGCGGTCGATACGAGTATAGGCAATATCTTTTGAATCTGTTTCCAATTCCAACCAAGCACCGCGGTTAGGGATAACAGTTGAGCCATAGCCTACTTTACCATTTTTGTCTATCTTATCATTGAAGTAAACACCTGGTGAACGAACGAGCTGAGATACGATAATACGCTCTGCACCATTGATGATAAAGGTTCCCATTTCAGTCATGATTGGGAATTCACCGAAGAAAACTTCCTGAGTTTTAATCTCACCAGTTTCTTTATTGACCAAGCGGAAAGTTACAAAGATTGGCGCTGAGTAGTTAGCGTCGTGCGAACGCGCTTCTTCCAATGTATACTTAGGCTCTTTCAATTCATAACCAACAAATTCCAACTCCATTGTATCTGTAAAGTTTGATACTGGAAGTACATCTTCAAACACTTCTTTCAAACCACTGTCCAAGAAGTCTTTGAATGAATCTGTTTGGATTTCAATCAAATTTGGTAAATCAAGAACTTCCTTGATTCTTGAAAAACTACGACGGGTACGATGTTTCCCGTATTGAACGTCATGTCCTGCCAAGTTAATTCTCCTCTATTTTTTCTATTGATTTTTTGCAAAATCAAACACATTTGTCTTTTGTTAGAATTTTTAGAATCTTTAAGAATAGGTTACAATTCCCAAAAATCCGTCAAATAGACACAAAAAGAGCAGCTAAATCTTCCTTTTTGAAAAGTATGATTTAACTGCTGCAAGCCTTGTATGGACAATATTTCACACAAGACACACGACAAATTATTTCTCTATATTATAGCACAATTCCGTGTCTATTACAAGTTTATTCGCTCCTTTGTGAGCTGCTTGGTGTTGTCGAACTGGATGGTTTTGTCGTAGATGAAGAGCTCTTGGTTGAGGACGATCTCTTGGTTTCATTCACCGTACCAAACAAGCTATTCCACGCACGCGCTTTATCGCTATCCGTTCCACCAACCATAAAGTCATAGCTGGTAATCGGTGCCCCATTTTTCGCCCAATAGCTGGTTGTGGTCGCACCAGAAACGGTAATGGAACGACCATTTACCTGGGCTGTACCAGATTTTTGACCCGTTGAGGCCAGGACTGATGAGGAAATAACCGAGCTATCCATGTTAAAGCCGGTAGAGAACCACTCGGGTTTGGCTTGCGCCAAGGCATTTACCAAGTAGGCTGAATACTGGGCGTTATTGTTGTACCCAGTCAAGTAGTGCATTTCTGTATTGTCATCGTGTCCCGCCCAAGTACCCAGGGTTACAGAAGGCGTTGATAACATAAGCCATACATCGGCCGTGTCATTACTTGTCCCCGTTTTCCCTGCCAAGACACCGCTTGAAGCAAGTCCGGGATTCAAGGCCGACAATCGACTCGGGAAGGTCGTTGTTTCGCCAGAAGTTAGTACTCCTTTTAGCAACTGCATCATGATGCTAGAGGTTGCTTTTGAGTAGACCTGCACAGGCTTAGCCTGATGCTTGTAAATCTCCGTCCCATCTGCTGCTGTAATAGAGTCGATGATGTATTTTTGCTGGTAAACACCACCATTTGCCAGTGCTTGATAGGCATTGGTGTTTTCTGCAACGGTTGTTTCAATTCCTCCACCGAGAGGCAAACTTTCAATATCGTACATCGAGATGTCGTAGTGCATCTTATCCATGTAGGATTTGACATCAACACCGTTGTTTTGTAGCATTTTATAAGTCCAGAAAGCTGGAATATTAGCCGAGGCGTTTAGGGCATTTTGTAAAGTCATCATGCCTGTACCACTACTATTTCCGTGCATAATCTGGGTGCCGTCTGCAAAGGTTGCAGGGTAATTGGACAGGATACTAGCCGACCCCATCAGCCCCTGGTCGATCGCAATACCATAAGCCAAGAAGGGCTTGACAGTAGAACCCGGCGAACGCTTCGTAGAAAGCGCGTGGTTGTTTTGGTTGTTGGCATAATCACGACCACCGATAAAACCTAAAATCGCACCGCTATGGTTATCTAATAACACACTCCCCGTCTCAACATAACCGTTATTGGCATCCAATTCATAGCCGTGGTTAGCTGCGACACTTTGCATAGTATTGTAGATCCCCTTATCAACTGTACTCTTGATTGTGTAGCCACCTTGGCTGATTTCTTTTTCTGCCAATTCCTTATAGGATGCTACCGTCTTGTCGTTTTTAAGGTCATTTGCAGATACTTTGTCACGTTTAATCAGGTAATCATACATGACATCCTTGGCTTCAGCCATGACAGCGTAATACAGATAATCCTTATTGTCTCCCGTTACAGGGGATGGTGCGATGAAATCTTTCTTGATATCGTAGGCTTTATAAGTCTCATAATCTTGCTGGCTGAGCTTACCTGTTCGATACATGTTGTAGAGAACATCTTTTTGACGAGCCAAGCCATAGCTCATATTTTCATCAGACTTAAAGGTTCCATCTACTGAGTACGGAGAATAGACAATGGGACTCTGTGGCAATCCCGCGATAAAAGCTGCTTGCGGAACGGACAAGTCCTTAGCTGATTTTCCAAAAATTCCTTGTGCCGCTTCTTCAACACCTGCAATATTCAACCCGTGGTTATTGCGGCCAAAAGGAGAAACATTCAGATAAATTGTTAAAATGTCGTCCTTTTTCATGGCCCGTTCTAGCGCCAAGGCTGAAACAATCTCGTTTGCCTTACGGCTAAATGTTGGCGCATCTCCTACAAGCTGTTGCTTAATCAACTGCTGCGTTAAGGTAGAACCACCACTTGATGAGCCCATTCCAGCTGAGCCCAAGGCAGCACGGAGAACAGCTTTCGGCACCACTCCATTGTGAGACTCAAAGGTCGCATCCTCTGTCGCAACGACCGCATCCTTAATATTCTGAGAAATGTTGTCGCCTGTGACCGGTGTGCGTAGCAGGTCAGAGCTTACTTCTGAGATGAGACTATTGTCCGAGTAAACCACTTTGGAAATACTACTGATATTGCCCACTTGGGTCAGCAATTCCTTTTTGTCTGGCACTTTTACTTGGTCAAAAAGATTGGCAACAAATCCAACTCCAATCCCTGCTCCAAAGACGCCAAGTAAGCAGCCCAAGACAACTAAAAAATTCACCGTCAACTTAATACTACGCAGGATAATTCCTAAAATATCTCCTGCCGTCAATTTCTCATTTTCTGTTGACTTTTTCTCTTCTTTTTTATCCTGTTTATTTACCATAAAAAACCTCATATTACCCCTATTTTATCACATTTTCTTGTATTTGACGAAAATTTCCTATTTGATATAATAGAAAGATAGAATATTAATTAGAAACTGTAGGTGTATTTATGAACATTTTTGATGAACTCAAAGAACGTGGGCTTGTCTTTCAGACAACAGACGAAGAGGCGCTTCGTAAAGCGTTAGAAAAGGGTTCTGTCTCTTATTATACTGGTTACGACCCTACAGCTGATAGTCTTCACTTAGGCCACCTCGTTGCTATCTTGACATCTCGTCGTCTTCAATTGGCTGGTCACAAACCTTATGTTCTTGTTGGTGGCGCAACTGGATTGATCGGTGACCCATCCTTTAAAGATGCAGAGCGCAGCCTTCAAACCAAAGACACCGTTGATGGCTGGGTTGGAAAAATCCAAGGACAGCTTTCTCGCTTCCTCGACTTTGAAAATGGGGACAACAAAGCTGTCATGGTCAATAACTACGATTGGTTTGGTAGCGTGAGCTTTATCGACTTCCTTCGTGATGTGGGGAAATACTTCACTGTTAACTACATGATGAGCAAAGAATCTGTAAAAAAACGGATTGAAACAGGGATTTCATATACTGAATTTGCCTACCAAATTATGCAAGGTTATGACTTCTACGAACTCAACGACAAATACAATGTCACACTTCAAATCGGTGGTTCTGACCAATGGGGAAATATGACCGCAGGTACCGAACTCCTTCGTCGTAAAGCAGACAAAACTGGTCATGTTGTAACGGTGCCACTTATCACCGATTCAACTGGTAAAAAATTCGGTAAATCTGAAGGTAACGCCGTTTGGCTCGATGCGGACAAAACATCACCATACGAAATGTACCAATTCTGGCTCAACGTTATGGATGCCGACGCTGTTCGTTTCTTGAAAATCTTCACTTTCCTCACACTAGAAGAAATCGAAGACATCCGCGTTCAATTTGAAGCAGCACCACACGAACGTTTGGCACAAAAAACATTGGCACGCGAAGTGGTCACACTTGTTCACGGTCAAGAAGCCTACAACCAAGCCCTCAACATCACTGAGCAACTCTTTGCTGGCAATATCAAAGGTCTTTCTGTCAAAGAACTCAAGCAAGGTCTCCGTGGCGTTCCAAATCACCAAGTGAAATCTGACGACAACCTCAACATCGTTGAACTCCTCGTAACAGCTGGTGTTGTCACTTCAAAACGCCAAGCGCGTGAAGATGTGCAAAATGGCGCTATCTACGTCAACGGCGATCGCATCCAAGACCTCAACTACGTCCTTTCAGACCAAGACAAATTGGAAAATGAATTAACTGTTATCCGTCGTGGTAAGAAAAAACACTTCGTCGTAACTTACTAATACCCTTAACGAGCTTCGGCTCGTTTTTTCATAAGGAGATTTTATGGAAAATTGTATCTTTTGCAACTTCATCACAGAGAAGCAAATCATCCACCAAACACCTCACTTCAAAGTTGTCTTTGATATAGACCCTATCCAGACAGGTCATCTCCTCATCATTTCAAAAGACCATTACGAGAGTATGACCGAATTGCCAAAGCCACTCTTGCATGAACTCATCGAGTTACAAGCCAAACTGATTGCTGCGCTTGAAACGAGTTTGCCAATTGCTGGTGTTACAAGTGCCAGCAATGACAAGGAGCTGATGGATACTGGGACCCACTTCCACCTGCACTTGATTCCTAGACGGAAAAATGACGGATTTTGGGACAAACTTGAAATCCCGACAGAAGACTGGGACCTGAACAATTTTTTGAAGACAATCTAAAAGAACCTAGGACTCAGTCCTAGGTTCTTAACTTTTATTGTAATTTTAACAGATTGACGCACCGGGAGACCTTTTTAAGCTGGAAATAAAATTTGCAAAGCAATTGTCAACAAAATCGATTTCTGCGAAATCACGATTGAGTCCCACTCTCTTTTCATTTTCTACTTAGCCGACTGCAATGACTTCGTAGATCGTATCTTCAAGTGCCGTTTGGTAGTCCGTCTGCGAACGCTCGGTCTGTGTGTCAACTGTTGCTTGTTTTGCATCCAAGTCCACGCTGACACCAATCACTCCCTCCAGAGCAGACAAGTGTTCTGTGACATGTTTCACACAATTTTGACAAGACATGTGCTCGATTGTAAGTGTTTGTTTCATCTTTTTCTCTTTTCTAGTGGTGATGACCACAGGTACATTGACCTGATAAACAATGACAAATCAGGGTTTCTGGTGAATTTTTTGTCAAATTCTCTATTTTGCTCAAAATCTTGTGCAAGTCCGACGTGGAAAATTGCCCCTGCTCCAACAAGGCCTCCACCAGTTGACCATTTTTCGTCGAACAAACATTGTCCAATATGGTCTGGATTTGCCCGCTGAGATGCTCTTTTTCTGTCACCAGGGGTTGGTAACGATAGGTCGTCCCAACTTTTTCCATCTCTAAATAGCCTTTTTTCCGCAAACGACCCAGCAGGGTCTTAATCGTAGCCGCCTGCCAGTCAAAGCCTTCCTGCAGAGATGATATGATAAATTGTGAGTTGGAACCTGGATGAGACCACACAACACGCATAGCCTGCCACTCGGCCGCAGACATGATTTGTTCTATCATAAAGACCTCCTAACCACTTTTAGTTTACATTTGTAATCAACATTTGTCAAGGAAATGTATTTCCGTCTAGGCATGGAGGCTATGCATCAAACATCGCTAGATGCACACAGACTCACAAAATAACCCTACCTAAAATTAGGTAGGGTTATTATTAAATGTAATCCTTGCCTTGTGTTGCTTTCCAATCCGCTGCAAAATCATCTACCGCTTTTGCAATCGAAGGCATCGCAAAGGCTGCTTCAAACACATCTGGACCTGCCGTGATAGATTGTGCTCCCTGGGCCAAGGCTTTTGTCACCTGACTTGCATTTTTGAAACTCGCCGCCAAAACTTTACTAGACGAACCTGTTCTGTCAATTGCATCCACCAATTCGCCAATCACTTGAATCGGATCAATATCCAGATTCTCCATCCGATTATAATATGGAGCTAGATAATCTGCACCTGCTGAAATAGCTAACAACCCTTGCATTGTTGTATAGATGGCGGTTGCTGTGATATTAAACCCTTGGCTCTTCAAGGTTTTAATCGCTGCAAGACCGTCCGGGGTTACAGGAATTTTGATATAGACATGGTCGTCTGTCTCCTCACGAATCTTCTGCGCATCTTTAACAATGCCTTCATAATCCTTTGCTACTACTTGGACATGTAAACTAGCATCTTGTCCAATAATCTCACGAACATCTCGAATTCGTTGGAAAAAGTCAATTTGACCTTCCTTTTTGGCAATGGTTGGATTAGAAGTTACACCAGCCAACGGTAAGATATGATGCCATTTTTTTATGGCCTCTAAATTTAAAGTATCTAGTAAAAATTCCATAATATTCTCCTAAAGAGCATGTTCTGTACGTGCAATGATATCGTCTTGTGTTGCTTTGGAAAGAACGTTGAAGAAGGCTGAATACCCTGCAACACGTACAATCAAGTCACGGTGTTTTTCAGGATGTTTTTGCGCATCAATCAAGGTTTCTCGCGATACAACATTGTACTGGATATGATAGCCATGAAGGCGATTGAAGAACGTTCTGAGAAGAGCAATAAGTTTTTGCTTATCTTCTTCTTTGGCCAATGTTTGTGGGTTCACTTTTTGATTAAGAAGAACACCACCAACAATCTCTTCCGTTGGTAATTTAGAAACAGATTTCAAAACAGAAGTAGGCCCTTTTTTATCCATATTATGCGATGGCGAGCAACCTTCTGCTAGTGGTGTTCCTGCATGGCGACCATCTGGTGTCGCTAACGTGCCACGACCTTGACCCACATTAGCAGAGATTGAGGATGTGCCAGAGTAGCGGATACCTCCAATTGGTCCTCGACCATAACGAGTGTTTGGATATTTCACAATTTCGTCAACGTAGACATCATAGCACTCGCGGACGAGGCTGTCAGCATAGTCATCATCGTTACCGTATTTTGGTGCATCGTTAATCAACATTTGACGAATTTCTTCGCCACGTTTACCTGCATAATTACTTTGCAAGACATCCCACAATTCATCTGTCGTCAAGCGTTTTTCTTCAAATACTAGTTTCTTCAATGCCGCTAGAGAATCTGACAGATTGGCAATCCCAACTTGTAACCCAGAGATATAGTCGTAGACTGCTCCGCCCTCTTTCAGGTGCTTCCCGCGACCGATACAATCATCTGTAAGCGCCGAACAAAGGATATCCGGCACTTCCCGCTCAAGGCTGATATCAATTGCATTTTCTACGATAACACTCATACGAGTTAGATAACGAAGATTCTTATCCCAAGCTGCTTTCAGTTCTGCATAGGTCTTCATATCTTTAAAATGACCATAACCTGGAGTAAACCGTTTACCTGATGCTGGATCAATACCATCATTCATGGTAATGAGCAAGATTTTAGGGAAATTGATATAACTCATACCTGTACAACGGTACCCCCATTTACCCGGCACTGCTGTCTCTACACAGCCAATCGCAGAATAATCATAGGCATCATCTTCTGCAACACCTTTATTGATGAATGATGGAATAATAACTTCATCGTTGTTAAAAGCTGGCATCCCAAAACCAAGTTTCATTACTTCGATTGCTTCATTCATAAAATCAGGATTCAGTCCTGCATGGTAACGAACTGTCAAGTTTGGTTGTGGTAGGTGAGTTTGAGCAACAGATTTCAGTACTAAGAAGGATAATGGATTAACTGCATCTTTCTTATCACGTGTTTGTCCACCAATTGTAACATTTTGATAAAGTGGGCTCCCCGCTGATGAGAATGTATGAGCCTGACTGCGAACTTTATTGATAGTGATTGTCTTAATCCACAGGTTGGTCAAGCGTTCTACAACTGAATCTTCCGTTTCACGACCTGCTTCTAGATCTGCCTTCACATATGGATACATGTATTGATCAAAACGTCCATAAGACAAGGAATGCCCATTAGATTCGATTTGGAGGATACACTGGATAAACCAGACTGACTGAACAGCTTCTGCAAATGTTTGTGCAGGATAGTAGGGCACGCGCTCACAGATTGCTGCAATTTCTAATAGTTCTTTACGACGTTTCTCATCTGCTGTTTCTGCCATTTCTTTGGCCAAGGTTGCAAAACGAGTAGCATAGGTTTTAACCGCTGCAATCGTAATAAGAATAGAATCATAAAAATGGTACTTATCAATGCTTGCTGGGTCTGTTAAATCAAGTTTAGCTTTCGCTTCTCTAGTACGTTTTTCAAAGCCAACCAAGCCAAATTCAAGGAGTTTTTGGTAGTTTACCGCTAGATGGGCATCTCCTGAGTTCATCTTACCTTCCATACCGAAGAAGCCTGTTTCCATATAAACTTGTACTTCATCAGGGAGCATTGCGCCTGCACGCGCACGTAAGTTGTTATTTTCCCAAAAAGGAGCAATTTCACGTAGCTGCTCTTTTGTTTCTTCTGTGATGTAGAAAACATCACCGTCACGCTTTTCAAAGAGATCCAGCTCTTTCATGACAAACTCAAGTGTGTACTCAGGGAAGATTGGAGCGTCTTTATCTGATGAAGCTTGGTTCCCAACAATCATTGTTTCATCGTCAATATAAAGAGTCATTTTTTCCAAAATATTTTGAAGCATATAAGCGCGTTTCAATACATTTGGTTTTTCTTGATGTTGACGGTAACTTTCTGTAGCTAAGATAGCACGCTCTGCATCGATATAAGGCTTCTTGTCCAAGACCTTGTCTCGATAAGCGTACATGCGCTCAGTCAAATACCCAAAATGTTTTTGAGAATTTTGTTGGACATCGTTGTTGTATTTTTGTGTTAAACGTTGGACTGTCATAAGCGGCTCCTTTGTTTCGTTTGTAATTTTTTTGTTTACTTTCGAAATTATTATATCGCTTGTAATGCTATAATTCAAGTAAAAATACAAGTTTAGGTAAACTGGTTTCCAGACGCACATTTGTGCAATTTTTTATTTCTTACTCCTGCAAATCAATTTATTAAAAAGCTAGGGAGATAGCCTCAGCTTTTTACATTATGCTTTTTCAGACGCACATTCATTTTGATAGGCAATATTGTCCTGGATTTTAAAGAATGGGAAATAAACCACTGTGGAAACAGCCAAGACAATCAGCTGCACTACCACACCTTGCCAACCACCCACCATAAATCCTGAAATAATGGCTGGTGTACTCCACGGAAGAGTTACTCCTGAGAATGGTTGCATGAAGCCAATTGCGATCGAGCCGTAAACAATCAGAGCTGCTAAGATTGGCACTAAAATAAACGGAACAAACATAACTGGATTCATCACGATTGGGAAACCAAAAACGATTGGTTCATTTACATTAAATAAGGTAGGAAATGCTGCCACTTTCCCAAGCGCTTTATATTGTTTTGATTTTGCCGCGAACATCATCGCAACAACCAATCCAAAAGTAATACCTGAACCTGATAAAATCAAAAAGCTATCCAAGAACTGTTGGGTCACAATATGCGCACCATTGTCGAGAGAAAGTTTGTCTGCCGCTAAGAGAGCTTTGTTGGCATCTAGGTTGGACAAGAGAAGTGCTGTAACAATCCCATTGACCACCGACTGACCGTGAACCCCAAACCACCATAAAAATGAGATAAAAAAGGCAATACCGATGGCACCATAAAGCGAACCCGTCAAACCTTGCAATGGCACCTGAATAATAGCATAAATCATTTCAATAAAGGTGCCGCCAGTAGTTGCTTTAGCAAAGATATACACAAGCATAGACAACAGGAAGACAACAAAAGCTGGAGTCATGGCTTCAAACTGCTTCGAAATAGCTGGTGGAACTTGATCAGGCATTTTGATAACAACATGGTGTTGAATAAACCAAGTGTAGATGGCGCCGACTGCTAGACCTATTAAAATTGCACCAATAATACCTTGCCCTCCGAACCATACCTTAGCCATCGCATCTGCTATTTCTTCTCCCTCAGCTGGTATGTAGGAAGATTTTAATAAAATAAAGAAAGAAGAAACGGAAAGAACTCCTGCCGGTAATGGTTCAACACCGCTATTTTTAGCATAAGCATACCCAATCGCAAAACAAGAAATCAAGCCCATGATAGCAAATGTTCCTGCATACACTTGCATAAACGGTTCCGTCCATCCGGCACCAAATACATTTGCAATCGCCTTGTTTAATCCCTCAAAGGGTAACTGTCCCAAAATAAGAAATAAACTTCCCACTACAGTAAGTGGTAAAATAGCGAGCATCCCATCTTTCAGAGCAATAATCCCCCGCATATTGACAAATTTCATAATTGGGGTAATCACTTTTTGAGTATCAAATTTTGCCATTTCACACCTCTTCTTTTATCAGGCAATCAAGTCAAGCGCCAAATTAAGCACTTTTTCCCCATCCAACATACCATAATCTGCCATCGGAATAACTGCTATTGGCACATCATGTTCTTTACAAATAACTGCTGACTTATCCAAAGTATAGGCTACCTGTGGGCCAAGTAGAGCAACATCAATATTTGGAGCATAGTCGGCAATTTTTCCTTGAGAGTAAGCATTAATCTCTGCTTCCAATCCACGCTTGCCTGCTGCCACCTTCATGTTATTCACTAACATTCCTGTAGAAAAACCTGCTGCACAAAATAATGCTATTTTCACCATGATAAAACTCCTTTAAATTTATTTTTGAGATAGTTCTTGACGTAGGTCAATAATTTCTTTGATGAGATTGATCTCTGTAATAGAGGTCATCAAGTGGTCCTGTGAATGCACAAATAATGCTGTAATTTCCGACTTATTTCCACTCGCTTCCTGCGCTAAAAATTGTGTTTGTAGATTGTGTGCTTCTAGCAATGCGTTGTCTGCTAAATCAATCTCCGCTTGGCACTTATCAAATTCCCCTTTTTTTGCTAGATTCAAAGCCTGATAAATATGTTGCTTCGCGTCACCAGCATTAAAAATAAGTCCCATAATAATTTGATCTGCTACAATAATTTCCATCAATATTCCTCCTCTTTATTTTCGAGTGCTATGATTTCAATAGACTCTTTTTGTTTTGTTCGTAAACAAATCGATTTCATTTGACATATTCAATATATCATTCAAAGCAAACGTTTTCAATACCTTTCCTCGCATTCTTTTTTTTGGCACTTTTGTGCATTTTTAAATATTTTTTCATTAAAATATAAAAAAAGTCATAGTCTACATACTATGACTTTCCACTGATTTATTCCTCAGAAAACTCAAATTTATCATGATCTAACCACAGCATCTTCATTGCCGTCTCTTTATCTGTCACCAAATGATTGATGTAACCTTGCCGAATAGCTGCTAAAATCGCTGCCACCTTTTGGTCTCCGTAGGCTATCCCAATCGTTTTAGGGATACGCGCCAATCCCCCTAACTCTATGCCAATCGTACGCTCTTGCAATTCTTTATGGACAGGAGAGCCGTTTTCATCAAAGAATCGACAACAAATTTCCCCCACAGCGTGATTGTCAAGTAATACTTGATAATCTGCAGCCGTCAACAAATCTCTCCACTGACTATCTTCTGAGGGGGTCAATTGTCCCCCTATTCCAACAATCGCCACATCGATTTTGTGCCAAGCTTCTCTCAATTCTTCAAAATACTTAGAAAAACGAATACCTTCTGCTAATTCACTCGTTTCCTGCACTGCGATAGAATTGATAAAGATATTTTGGCTATGAAAAGCTTGCGAAAGTCTATAGACAAGACTATTCACATGAAAACGAGAATTGATATGGCTTGGGCCACCCGCCAATGGACAGACTAATACCCCCTGCAAGCTCTTATACCCTATCTTATCAATTGTCCGACTCAAGGTTGAACCCCAAGATAAGCCAACCACATCTCCTGAACGGACAATCCCCCTTATCATCTCTGCAGCAGCACTAGCAATTTCCTCTAACTTTTCATCTTTAGTGGCCCCTTGAGATACTTCTATCAACTCAACCTGTTTTAATCCATACTTTTTTCTAAGATATTCTTCTAGAGCAAAGAGATCTTGATTAAATTCCTTAATTGAAATTTGAACAATTCCCTCTCGCTTTGCTCTCTCCAACATTCGACTAATTGTCGTTCTATAGATTCCCAACTCTTCGGCGATTTGAGCCTGACTCTTGTCCTCTACATAGTAAAGATATGCAACTCGAGCCAATAATCTTTTCTTCTCCACCTTCATCAGTCTTACCCAATTACTCTGATACTGCCAACAATTTATCAGCCAATGTAGCTTTTAATTCCTTAGGGATCGCTGCGTCAGAGATGACGTATGAGACCTGATCTAGCGAGAATTGTTTGACAAGACTATGTTTCGTAAACTTAGACGAATCTGTCAAAATAATCAACTCCTCCGCATGCTCGGCCATACAATTAACAACTTCACAACGCATCAAATCCTTGCACATAAAGCCACTATTCTCATCATAGCCATCCGTTCCAACAAATAGCTTATCAACAT
Organism: Streptococcus gallinaceus; assembly: GCF_040545695.1. Classification (NCBI taxonomy): domain Bacteria; kingdom Bacillati; phylum Bacillota; class Bacilli; order Lactobacillales; family Streptococcaceae; genus Streptococcus; species Streptococcus gallinaceus. The sequence goes on from NZ_JBEPMK010000005.1 coordinate 153,404, forward strand.
GAAACAGACGAATCATTTCTTTTAAAAGTGGACCAACAGTGACCTCTGAGTTCGTTTGATATTCTCCTCCCAGCAAGAATACACTACAAGTATCATAACTACGAATATAATTAGCGATAAAGCAAGAGTTCGTAATTATTCGAACATTGCGCCGCTGCTGGCAAATCATTTCGGCAAGCAAGGCACAGGTTGAACCCGACTCTATCATAATAGTATCATTGTCTTGGATAAGCTCTAAAGCTCTTTGAGCAATCTGTTTCTTCAAATTATAATTGTAAGATAGACGTACATTCAAATCATCACCACTATTCAACACAGCATAGCCATGCTCACGATGCAATAATCCTTTGCTTTCTAACTTGTCCAAATCCTTGCGAATCGTAACCTTAGACACTTCTAACAGTTCTGACAATGTATTCACATCAATCCGTGTTTCCTGACTAACTAACTGAATAATTTTTTCTAATCGTTTCATAATAAGACCTCTCTATCTATTTTACCACATTATTCCCTTTCTTTTGAAGATAAATGTTTTTACGTTCGTAATTGAATTTCTTTCGTAACTATGATAAACTTATCACAAATAGAGAAAAGGACGATGTAGTATGGACGAAAAACAATCTGGTATTATTTTTAATATTCAACACTTCAGCATTCATGACGGTCCTGGTATTCGAACTACTGTTTTCTTAAAAGGTTGTCCTTTACGTTGCCCTTGGTGTGCCAACCCCGAGTCACAAAATAGACAACCCGAGAGCATGCTCAATCAAGTAACAAATACTCTCGAAACCATCGGAGAATATCGTACAGTTGAAGAAATTATGGAAGAGGTCCTAAAGGACCGTGATTTCTATGAGGAATCTGGCGGGGGTATAACACTGTCTGGTGGAGAAATTTTTGCTCAATTCGACTTTGCTATCGCAATTCTGAAAGAAGCAAAAAAACACAATCTCCATACAGCTATTGAAACAACGGCATTCGCAAAGCCTGAAGAATTTAAAGAACTCATTGAATATGTTGACTTCATTTATACAGATTTGAAGCATTATAACCAACTAAACCATCGTAAGGTTACTGGAGTAAATAATAGCCTTATCATCAAAAATATTCACTATGCCTTTGCTCAACAAAAACAAATCGTTTTACGTATCCCCGTTATCCCTGACTTCAATGATAGCTTGGAAGACGCTGCCGCATTTGCTCAGCTATTTAACCAACTGTCGATCACTACCGTTCAACTTTTGCCATTCCATCAATTTGGGGAAAACAAATACAAACTACTGGGACGAAACTATACCATGTCCGATGCAAAACCTTATCACCCTGAGGACCTTGTCGAGTATCAAAATATCTTTCTCCAACATCAAATCAACTGCTATTTCTAACATCATTTTATCAAAACTACTAGCCAGACTAGTAGTTTTCTTCTCACCTATGCGCTCCACCATGACAGCTGTACCCTTGGTTCCCCCTCTGCCATCACCTATTTGATTCTAAGTTTACATTTGTAATCTCTTTTTGTCAAGAATGGCTCGCTCCTTCTACAATCTTTATTCCTTCTTCTACAGATTTTAGGCATAGGAAAATGGACATTGTTCCGTGCACAACTTTGTGATACTGTGGAAAAAAATAGAAAAGAGAAAGACAAATGATAAATTTTGAAAATCTGACTGTCAGTCCTCCTCAACTAATTTTTGAAGGTGGTCAACAAGATCAGAAAAGTTCTCACGGCGTATTTAGCTATCGGATTCCCGCTCTTCTCCTAACACACTCTGGAAACCTATTGGCTGCAGCTGACCAACGAATGGAGCATCACTTTGATTGGGGGGATATCCGAACTGTTATCAGACGAAGTCAGGACAAGGGGATAACTTGGAATCCTATTACAACTGTGGTTGATTTGGCAGACAATCCAAATCCTGCTACAGACGAAGAAAAAGCAGCCTTTACCATTGATACCGCCCTCATCCAAGAGCCTAGTAGCCAACGTATTTTTGCCTTGTATGATATGTATCCTGAAGGACGTGGCATTTTTGGTATGGCAGAGCAGTTTGAAGCAGCCCACACGCGCATCGGAGAAAAGTACTATCTCAACCTCTATTGCAATAAAAAAAACCAAGCCTATACTATCAGGGAAAATGGACAAATCTTTAGTCCAGAAAATGAACCAACGGACTTTTTTGTAACCATAGAATCCACCCAGGCTCCCTACTCAGACTTAGGAAATCTCTATCAAGAAGGAAAATATTTGGGCAATGTCTTCCATACTAGCAATCAGACTGCCCCTTTCCGCGTTGCCAAAACCAGTTATATCTGGTTATCCCACAGTGACGATGACGGTCAAACTTGGTCCTGTCCCCGTGACATCACAGCCCAACTCCGTACGCCACAAATGAAATTCCTAGGTGTTTCTCCTGGAGCAGGTATCGTCCTAAAATACGGATCATACACTGGGCGCCTCATCATTCCAGCTTATACTACTAACTTTGTTTCTCACCTCACAGGATCCCAAAGTTCTCGCGTCATCTATTCCGACGATGCTGGACAAACCTGGCAAATAGGGCAAGCTATTAACGATCATCGTAGGCTTTCAACAGAAGAAATCATTCATTCTGAAACGATGGACAATGAACTGGCTCAAAATACTGAGTCCGTAGCTGTTCAACTAAAAAATGGAAATCTCAAACTCTTCATGCGCAATCTCAATGGCCACCTTCAAGTTGCAACCAGCAAAGATGGCGGTCTAAGCTGGGAAACTACCATTCAGGAATATCCCAACATCACCGATGCCTATGTCCAACTATCTGCTATACAACTTGAAGAAAACAACGAAGAATACATCCTCCTCGCCAATGCAGAGGGACCTGGCCGTACCAATGGGCACCTTCGTATTGCTAAAGTCGAAGAAAATGGTGACTTCACTTGGCTTTATTCCCACCTTATCCAGGAAGGTGAATTTGCCTACAATTCCCTTCAACAACTTTCCGCCAACGAATTCATACTACTCTACGAACACCGCTCAGAAGAGCAAAATCCCTTCTCTATCTACGCACGAAAACTCACCTTCTCATCCTAAACCACATTAAAAAGCAGAGGTAAAAACCTCTGCTTTTATTGGTCTGATTCAATCATTTGGTCAATCAACTGACGATTCGGTTGAGTCACCTGATGCAGAAACAAGACCAGCAACCCAAAAGTAAGAAAAAGATAGAGTCCCTTATATTGCCACGTCAGCACTAAAACCCCAAAGAGCGCCAACATGGTCAAGAGAAATTGCTTGAAACTAAGAAAGACACTGATAAAAGAGAGCTTTATATTCTCCCAAAATGGAATGTCATACTCAGCGTTGTAGAAAATCAAGTACACATACATCATGAAGTTAATCACAATTGCAAGCATAATGAGGAAAGAAACCATCCAAAAGAGTAAATTTTGGAATTGGATAGACCAATAGAGATTGAAAACAAGGAAAACAGCAATGAAACTGAAGAGCCAGAAACAAAGGTTCGCCTTCACAAAAGAGGACTTCCATACTGAAAAAGCTCTTTTAATCGAATAATTCTTCTCATAACTTTTTGTTTCTAAAAAAAGAGTGACAATTGTTTCCCAAGCTGGACCAATCCCAAATACAACTCCCCCCAATATTGTCAACAAATGAAAGAGGAAGGTCAATTGCATCAATTTCCAAGTGATGTAAAATAATTTTTCCACCCCTGTCATCTTTCCATCTACCATACTCTCTCCTTCCACAAAGAGGGCTATCACTAGCCCTCTCACTATCTTTACATCTAGTCTTACATCTTATTTTTTATGTGCAACAAATTCGTCCAATTGTTTTTGCAATTCAGCTTGAACTTTGTCCCATCCAGCATCTTTCAAGTCTGACAAGAATTTTGGAAGAGTGGCATCTGGATCAACGGTACCTGTGTTCAAACTTGCTTTGTACCGGTTCATAACGTTTGAGATGTTTGACAACTCAGTCTTAATGCTGTCTGTATTCACCGCAAAACCAAGAATTGGTGATTCAGCTGCATCTTTGATAGATTGGTCGCGTTTTGCAATCATCTCATCTGTGATAGATTCTTGTGTGTAGAGAATCTTGTTGTTACCAGTGTTCCATGCTGACATGTGTGTACCTGGTTTGTAGCCGTCAAGCAATTTAATTTTCTTGTCGCCGACTTTTTCCCAAGCTTCGCCTTCTACACCATATACCAAGCCATTGAGCAATTCTGGGTCACTGTTTAAAAGCGCCAATACTTCAACTGCCTTTTCTTTGTTCTTAGAAGCATTTGATACGACAAAGTTTGCCATTTGGGCTTGTGAAGTTGTCTTCAAGGCTTTTGTCAATGGACGAGAAACGATTTCTTTGCCGGCAGCATTTGTAAGGATGGTGTCGCCGTAGTCCATAGGACCTTGTGTTTCTTCGCGCATGAACCAAGTGTCACCATCAAGTGGGTAACCTTCAGTGTTTGTAGCCGCATCACTTGGAATCAAACCTTCTTGGTACCATTTATGCATCAAACGTAAGTTTGCTTTGAAAGAATCTTCAGCGTATGGGTTGATAATAGTTGCTTTTCCGGCATCAACTTTCACTGCAAATGGATTGTTTTTGTTGAGTGGGTAATCATAGTCACCTGAAAGGTTAAATACTTGACCAATAGCAAATGCTGCAACGTTTGGTTCTTTTTCATGGAAAGCTTTCAAGATTGGTTCAGCATCTGCATAGGATTTAATCCCTGAGATATCCAAGTTGTATTTATCCAAGAATTTTTTATTGAATGACAACATTTGTTGAGCATAAACATTGGCATCTACTGGGAAGGCATACAATTTACCATTTACCAAGTTCCCTTGGATGTAAGCTGGTTCAAGATTATCATAGGTTTCCTTGGCATATTTTGGCATCAAATCTGTCAAATCAGCAAAGGCACCTTTTTGCGCATTTACCACATAGTTGTAAGCATAAGCAATATCATAGCTTTCACCTGAAGCGATGATCGTACTCATCTTATCCCCCCATTCACCCCAACCGATGTACTGCATATCAATGGTTGCACCAGTTTTTTCTTTGATGCGTTTGTTGGCGATTTCCATCAACTTATCAAAGTTATCAGGTTTTTCACCGATTTGGTACATCAATAATTTGGTGTTGCCACCTTTTTCAGTTGAAGCAGATTTTCCGCTGCCACATGCAACCAAGCTGGTAGCTGCTAAAGCTGTACCTGCAAAGCATAATAGTCGTTGCCACTTTTTCATAAGTGAACCTCCTAAGTTTTTTCTTTGTTAAGACAAATTAAATGAATTGACCACACGGCCTGCCATCCAAATCCTACTCTTTTACCCCACCAATCGTCAAACCACCAACAAAGTGTTTTTGGAAGAATGGATAGGTGACAGCAATTGGTAATGTTGCAATCACGACGATGGCCATCCGCACAGACTCTTTTGGCAAGGAAGCCAGACCTTCTGACACCTGAGCACTCATACCAACATTTTCTGCTAAAGCCTGTAAGTTGTTTTGGATTTTCATCAGCAAGAATTGCATTGGAAACAGCGCATCATTTTGAATGTAAAGTAGCGCTTGGAACCAGTCATTCCAATAGCTCAAGGCTGAAAAGAGACTGATTGTCGCAATCCCTGGCACGGCCAGCGGTAAAACAATTTTGACAAATACTTTGAATTCACTCGCGCCATCAATCCGAGCAGATTCGATAATGCTATCTGGAACCGTCTTCTTAAAGAAGGTCCGCATGATCATTATCCCGAATGGCCCCAATGCCATCGGCAAAATCAAGGCCCAAATCGAATCCTTGAGCTGGAGAAGATTGGTCACAACCAAGTAGTTTGCTACCATCCCTGATGAAAAGAGCATGGTGATCAAAGCATAGATTGTAAAGAATCGACGATATGGGAAATACGGCCGTGAAATCGCATAAGCGTAGGTCGATGTCATCGTTGTATTGATGATGGTTCCCACCACAGTTACAAAGATAGATACCCCAAAGGAACGCATAATCCGCTGAGCCATTGCTCCCTCAAAAACATAATGATAAGCATGTAACGACATCAATTTTGGAAAGAAACTATATCCATGCTCCAATAGATAATTTTCATCCGTTAGCGAGATAATGATGACAAAGACAAAGGGAATAATACAAGAGAGAGAGAACAGGGCTATCAAAACATTAAAAATAAAATCTGTTCGTTTATCAAACGTCCGTACATTGACTTTTTTTACTTTTTTCTTTTTCTCCATTTCTGCCTCCTAGAACAACGCGCCGTCAGGATCCATACGTCGAACAATCGCATTTGTTATCAACAAAATACAGGTTCCAACTACCGACTGATAGAGACTAGCAGCTGAAGCCATACCGATATCTCCCGTCGCAGTCAAGCTATTGTAGACGTAGGTGTCCAAAACGTTTGTTACTTCATACAAAGCACCCGAATTCTTTGGAAGTTGATAGAAAAGACCAAAATCTGAACGGAAGATATTTCCGATGTTGATAATCAACAGCACTGACATCATTGGCAAAAGCTGAGGAATCGTAATATTCTTGATTTGTTGCCACTTACTAGCACCATCCACCATTGCAGCTTCATAATAGGTATCACTAATCCCCATGATAGAAGCATAGTAAATAATACTATTGTAGCCAAGACCTTTCCAGACACTCATAAAGAGCAAAATGAACGGCCACCACGTCGTGGTGGAGTACCACATGATTCCTTTTCCTCCGTGTTGAACAATCAAACTATTGATCAAACCGCGGTCTGGATTTAAAAAGGCTCCCAAGAAATACTGAATGACTACCCACGATAAGAAGTAAGGCAACAAGGACATTGTGTGGTAAACCTTCACCAGTTTCTTATTGCGCAACTCACTCATGACAATCGCAAAGGCAATCGCAAAAAATACATTAAAGGCCAAGAAGACCAAGTTGTAACCAATTGTATTACGCGTAATCAGCCAAGCGTCATTTGAAGCAAAGAGGTATTTAAAATTATCAAATCCAACCCATGGACTTTCCTTCAAACTTTGAAAAAAACCACCCGCTGAATAATGGAAATTTTTAAAGGCAACTACATTGGCTAACACTGGTATGTAAAAGAAAAATATAAACCAGACAAAGCCTGGCAAGACCATCAGCAATAGCGCCTTATAGCGAAATACGTTTTTCCAAAAGGATTTTTTCTTCTTCGTGGTCGCTTTCTTCATTTGCCAACCTCCTTTTGTTGAACTCGTTTTTATATTCTAATTATAATAAGCGCTTTCATTTTGTATAAGCCACAAAGTATAGATTTCATAAAACAAATTATAGGTGTAAATTTTCTTGCCTCTTACATACAAAAAATCCACTGCCTAGCAGTGGATTAATCTGATTAGTGAGCCATCATTTCTTGTGCAATTTCAATACCTGATTTATCACTTGGATAGAATGTTGGCCAGTTTTCCAATTCATTCAAAATCTCATCTTGGCTAGTATTGCCGTAGAAGATATGGAAGTGGAAAGCTTTGCTTGGAGCAATACCGTGGTCACTAAATTGAACGTATTTAAATTGACCAGGATTTGCATCTGTTGCTTCAAAGAGGAATCGAACCCCACGATTTCCTTTTTTGTAATTCAATACCTTATAACCAACATATTTGTAGGTATGTTTTTCTGATTTACCATTTACTACAAATTCCATTGTATCACCCTTGATATTGATGTTGCTGATATCTGATTTGTAGCCTGTGTCATAGTAAGCTTTGTATTCTGCCGCTGTCATGTCCCCCTTCAATTTTGCTTTGTAATCAAAGACTTGATCCAAAGTACCATCTTTCAAGAGTGGATAAACAGATTGCCATTCACCTGCGTAGTCTGACAACTCGCGGTCTTTGATATCCGCATCCGCAAAATAACCATTGTAAACTGTCTTAGCTGTTTCAGCAGCAGTTTCTGGTTTAATTTCAGGACCAGCTTGAGAAGTTGTCTTTTCAAGAGATTTCAGATTTTCTTCCATGACAGAAATATAATCTTCACCCTTGTCCATTTGTTCTTCCGTCAAGCTTTCCAAAGGATTCAAGACAGCCGTTTCAGCACCTGTTTCTTTAGCTAAAGTTTCAGCAACCTTCTTAGAAGCATTTTCTTCAAAATAGATATACTTGATACCATTGTCCTTCACATATCTGCTCAATTCAGCCAAACGAGCAACTGTTGGTTCTGTATCAGCAGAAACGCCTGTAATTCCGACTTGTTTCAAACCGTAATCCAAAGCAAGATAAGCAAAGGCTGTATGCTGTGTCACAAAGGCTTTTTGCTTAGCTTGTGCCATGCTGTCGTCATATTTTTTATCCAAAGCTGTCAACTTCTTAATATAAGCTGCGGCATTTTTCTCAAAAGTAGCTTTCTTATCTGGGAATTTTTTACTCAATTGGTCACGGATAGACTCTACCATTTTAATAGCGCGCTCAGGTGACAACCACACGTGTGGGTCATAAGCATGGTGGTGACCTTCGTGCCCCTCTTCATGCCCATGATCGTGCTCTTCCTCTTCACCACCTGGCAATAGAACCATACCCTCAGTCGCCTTGATAGCCTTCACTTTTTTACTATCAAGTTTAGAAACCCAAGTTTCCATGTTTTCATTTTCGTATACAAAAGCATCTGCTTCTTGAATTTCAGCAATGTCCTTTGCAGAAGGCTCGTAGTCATGTGGCTCTGTACCAGCTTCAACTAAGAGTTCTACATCTGCAGTATTTCCTGCAACTTGTTTTGTAAATTCATAGACCGGATAGAAAGTTGTTACAATATCCAACTCACTCTTTTTCTCGGCTGAATTACTACAAGCAACTAAGACTAGAGCTGACAAACTCAACCCTAAAACTGCTAATTTTTTCATGATTTTCTCCTATTTTTTCAAAAATTTATTGAACACATTTACTACTAAAAAGATACTAATAAAAATCAAGGTAATACTTGCACTAGCAGGCGTCTCTGCATAGTAAGAGGCAAACAAACCAGTCACCATACCAAAGAATCCAAGCCCCATCCCAATAAAGATAACGGATTTAAAACTTTTTCCAAGACGCAAGGCAATCGAAGCTGGCAAGACCATAATCGTCGATACCAAGAGTGCTCCAGCTGCCGGGATCATCAAAGCAATAGCCACACCCGTAATCACATTAAATGCAATCGACATGGCACGAACCGGCAAACCATCCACAAAGGCAGTATCCTCATCAAAGGTCAAGATATACATTGGGCGTAAAAATAGCAAGGTCAAAACAATCACGACAAGCGCAATCACAAATAAAGCAATGACCTGCTCCTGATTGATGGTCACAATAGAACCGAACAAATATTGTTCCAGACTAACACTACTACGACTACCGCCACCACGATTCATCAAAATCAAGGAAATTGCCAACCCTGTCGACATGAGAATGGCCGTACCAATTTCCATGAAATTTTTGTAGACCGTACGCAAGTACTCCAAGAAAACAGCTGCCACAATGACCACAATAATCGTTGACAAAGTCGGTGAAATCCCCAATACCAATCCAAAGGCAACCCCTGCCAATGAAACGTGGCTCAGCGTATCACTCATCAAACTCTGACGACGTAAAATCAAGAAAATTCCCAAAATTGGCGAGAAGAGACTCATCGCAATAATCGCTAGAAAAGCACGTTGCATGAAATCATAATTCAAAATAGAAAAATCAAACATACTATTCCGCACCTCCTTCTTCAACGCCATGCACATTGAAGCAACGCCAAGGAGACTTCTGGTCACGAATCAAGTAAATATTTCGATCAGCATATTTCTCAAGCTCATCTGGATCATGTGTAATCATCAAAACTGACTTTCCATGTTTCTTTGCACTATGATGCATCAATTCATAAAAAGCATCCTTTGTCCCACTATCCATACCCGTTGTAGGCTCATCTAGAATGAAAATATCTGGATCTGAAGCAAACATTCGAGCAATGACCGCACGCTGCTTCTGACCACCGCTAAGTGCTCCTAATTGCTTATCACAATGTTCCCACATACCAACTGCATCTAAACTGGCCTTGATATGCTCCTCATCATGCTTGGTCAAACGACGAAACCAGCCATTACGAGGATAACGACCCGATTTTACAAACTCATAAACCGTACTCGGAAATCCAGCATTGAAACTAGCAATCTGCTGCGGCAAATAAGCCATCCGTAATTTCTTCCCTTGAATATTCTTCTCTGCAATCGTCACCTTACCTTCTTTGGGTTTCAAAATCCCCAAAGTTGCCTTTATCAACGTTGTCTTCGCAGCACCATTTTCACCCGTCAAGGTCACAAATTCGCCACTATCCAAGTGATAATGAATATGCTCCAAAACAGGTTCATTGTCATAATGAAAAGACAACCCTTCAACTGTAATGTATCTCATCTTATTTACGAATCTTTCCAATCAAATCATTCAAAAAACGACTAATAATTTCCTGCTCACTGTCAGAATAAGCCGTCAGAAGCTCATTGTAAGACTCAATCGTATGATGATGATGATGGCTATGTTCCTCAGCGATTGGCTTAGCCAAATCCGTCAATTGATAATGAATAACACGAGCATCCTTCTCATCCCGAACTGCCAACAACATCCCTTGCGCCATCAAAGACTTAATCGCCTTAGTAATAGCAGCCTGACTAACATTTAATTGCTTAGCAATTTCAGAATTGGTAAAAGACGAATCCTCAATCAACATCAAAATATGCTCCTGAGTATTGGTCAACGTCACATCACTCTGACAATGACCAACTAAAATTTCTAATTGATTTTCAGAGCATAACACAATCTCACGCAAAGCTTGATCAATCTGATGCGCAACTTGATTCATATGAAGTACCTCATTTTTCGTAAACTTGTTAATTAACTAGTTAATTATACATTAAAAAAATACTTTTGACAAGAATTATGAAGCGTTTCTGCAAATTTTTGGAAATAGCTAACTTTCTTGATAAGTAAAGCCCCTTCCCCATATTCTTTAAAACAAAAAAAAGAACCCAAAGGTTCTTTACTAAGCTATACCGGCGGCCGGGGTCGAACCGGCACGTCCTTGCGGACACTGGATTTTGAGTTTGGTTCTATGATATTCTTAACTTCACAAATCCCATAAAATCAAGTTTTCAAGAAACTACTTCTATCATAAAAACGATAGTTTTTTTATTTTTAGTAACTTTTTAGGATTTACTTTTCCTCAATCTATCCATTATTTCTTTACTTAACTTATCAATATCCTCGTCAGTACCTAGCTCATCCCCATACAACTTACTAAAAGTAAAAGCCTTATAAACTTTGTCACGACTTTCCTCAGTACCATCATCAAGTAATTCTAGATAATGTTGAAAATCTTTAATTACTCTTTGTTTCACTGCTTCAAAGTCTTCGTGTTCAGTAACAAAATAATCGACAGGACACCATTCATTAACGAATTGAATTACGTCATCCCAGTATCCTATTTTATCTCCCTCTTCAAGTATAGTTGTACCATGAAGCTAATTATAGCATACATAATAAGAGTTTAACAGTTGTTCCAATTAAATTATTTTTATAAAAGTATTGACAGGACCAAAAAAGTCTGTTACTATGTATTTACGGGATAAAAAAACCACCTTATCTGTAAAGGAGAAGTCATGGAAAAAGAAAACATTCGTATGCGTTTAGCAACTGAATCAAAATTAATACTAGATGAATTACAGCAACAAATTTTTGAAGAAATTGGTCTTGAAGCCAGTTATTCTAGTATTGTTAGTCAAGCAATTAGGAAAACTGTTCCAAAAATGCATGAAATTGACTGGCAAGCTTTAAAGAAAAGAAATTTAGTTTTATCATCTCCTAAAGAGAGTAACGACTGGAATTATCAAACATCCTTTATGTTAGAAAAAGATGTGCTTGATTTAATTTCTGAATTGCAAAATTACTTTTTGGAGGTCTTTCAAGCTAAACGAATTCATCGAGCTTTTTGTGTCAGATTATGCTTAAAATTTCACTACTTATTACTTATGAATAAGTAGAATAGTGATTATTAAACAGAGCGTAGAAACTCTGTTTAAAATTTAGTTTATTACGGGATAACAAAACCACCCAAATAAGGAGAAGATATGGGAGCAAGAGCGTCACCTATTAAGAAAAATTATTAATTGTTGATAAAAAATGATTCAGTAAGTAAAAAGGAGAAAAACATGAAGACATTTAAAGACATCTTCGATAGTGAAAAAATGGAAATGCCTAACGAGGTTGGTATTTGCCGATTGCAACGTTTCAATTCAGATATGTCCGTAAGTTTCAGGCTAGATGATGATTCACGAGACTTTTTACGGAAACATTTACCACCACTTGGTAGAATTTATGAGCCAACTTTAAAGAAATTAGCAGAAAACATTATTATCTTAAATCGGCAGAAACATCGTGTTTCTGATAAAACTAGGATTTCCCTAATGAATGAACCAGTTTATCAAGGGTACAGAAACGCTTCTTTTTATAACTCTATAATTGAAGCTTAGTGATGTAGGGGGAGCAAATCCTCCCCTTTGGTTTTACGAAAGGAAATTACAATGAAAATTTATAAGTTCTTATTTTACATTACATACTCGGCACTTATCGTATCTGTATTTTTTAATTTTGAATTGACTGATGATATTAGCCCGATAATTAACACATTTTTTGTAGCTGGAGGTGTGCTTATTATCCCTCTAATTTTGTGGGCATTTGACCTTATTTCAATTGAGAGCGAGAAGGGAAGTGTTGAAAATGATAAAGCAACTAATAAGCTGGAACAAACAGAGGCTTAGAACTGTTGAACCTAATTTATACATACCTTTTTGTTATAGCGATATAATTGCAAAAGTTTTTTATATTATTCTTGCCATATTTATATTGGCAACTGTTTTATCTTTCCAAGAGAATTTTGCTACTGCAATTGTAGGTTTTGTATTTACAACTATATTTTATTTGGTGTTTAACTATTGGAGGAAGTTAAAACGTAGGTATTTTAATGGGATTTCACAATCTCTCAACTATTTAATTATAACTAATAAGTTCTATGATAGTAAATTAGTTGATGGAAAAGAATATATTACCAATCATTTGGTGCTTAAATATAGGGAAACTGAAAGCACCGTAGAAGTATATGCTATGAAGTACGGTGACAAATATAATGAGTTAACTTCAAAAATTGGCTCCCTTTTATCCAGTTCACTTTCTTTGAACTTGGAAGAAATGACAGAAACCATCAATCAAGTAAGTTATACTTTTCCTAAGTTTGCAGAGAAGAGGTTGACTTGGGAAGACACCCTAAAAACTACAAGTTTGACAGTTTCCGAAAAAGTAGGCTGGCAATTTGGCTCTCCACCCCATGTCATTTTGGCAGGTTCGACAAAGTCAGGAAAAACGGTGATGATTGAAAATCTTGTGGCTCAGTACTTGAATTTGGGTTCTGAAATTAAATTGCTAGACCCTAAAAAGGGAGAGCTTTCTTGGCTTGTAGGGCAAAAGCTAGAGGATAGGCTAGGCTATAAGGTGGTTTATAATTCTCCTTTTCAAATCGCAGGGGCTTTAAGAGAGGCGGTCGAAGAAATGAATAGGAGATTTCAAGTTATGGCAGATAACCCAAAAACATATATTTCTAAAGGGAAAGTGCTGTCTTGGGCGGATGTTGAAGGGAACTATCCACTTGTAATTGTATTAGATGAAGGTATTGCTTTTAAGACAGAGGCCGAAACCACTAAAGAAGGTAAGCAAGCCTATCAAGAGGCAATGTCTAATCTTGGGAGTCTCTTGGTTAAATCTCGTCAAGCCTCCATAGAAATTATTGTCGGTTTGCAAAGAGCATCTAGCGACTTTATACCTACATATATGAGACAAAATTTTGGCACAGCTCTCCTATTGGGTTCAACCACCTCAGATTCGGATTCTTGCCGTATGATATTTTCAAGTCAAGATGTTGATTACAAAACTTGCGATATTGGAACAGGTTACATTCAGATAGACGGAGTTATCCCTACCCCTAAATATGTAGAAGTGCCATTCAAATCTGATGATTTAGATTTTGAAAGATACTTTGACCGAGCTTGTGACCGCTATTGGAGTGTTAGGAATAATGACGGTCTTTCTAACTAGCGAAATAGGGACGATTGCCCAGGGGGCAGAATCGAGCGGAGCGCTCCTCTTTTCGCTAGGGAGAAAGAGCCCACCGACTGCTTTGCAGGAGGTCAGAAAGAAGCCCCCAATACTAATAGGGGGTACACACATACATGAAATGTTGTCTAAGCCCTTGATACGTAAGGGGTTACGGCTTGTTGCTTGTACCAATAAGACTGAAACCCTTGTGAGAGTAGGGAAAACGGCACTTATCATGTAGGATACGGTTTTATATAGAAATGGAGTAAATTATTATGACTTACAATATGACAGATACAAACATTAAAATTGGATTGCTTGACCTTGACATGTCACAGTTTGATATTCCTAAGAAAGTAGTGATTTTATCACTTAGGGTGAATAACAAATATAAAGAAGTCAACGGCGAAAATGTAAAGACTGATGAAGTAAGTAAAATTACTTGTACTGTTCTTGACGCTGACAAAGTGAAAGTTCTCACTGAAATGGGAATTTCTACGGATGACTTAAAAGCTATTAACCTAGAAATTATAGGTAATCTGGATAAGATTGCAAAACTTGCTCAAAATGAGGCTTTATTGAATGTTCCTGTTGAATTGATTCAGCCTAAAGTGAGACTAGCTTGGAATATGGTTAGGAGTAACTGGTCAGGCGTAAAATTAGTATGTGAGGATATTAAAGTTCTAGGAGTGTAATCCTATGAATACTGTCCGAATAGACTATTTTGCGGTAACGGTTAAGAGTGTCCCCCCTGAAAAGGTTTTGACTGAAATACTATTGATTCCTTTGGAAAATTTCACTTTGAATAACTGGGGAATCAATAAGTATCAGCGACATTATGCCTGTTCAGAGATAAAAGTATATTTTAATGAAGACAGACTATCAATGGGAGTTTTTATCGAATTAAAGGGGCAAGGCTGTCGCCAATATGAAGAATTTTTAGATGGTCACGAAAATAATTGGATTGCCTTAATTAAGCGTTTGTATCAGCATACTGTCAACTTTACTAGACTAGATATTGCTCACGATATATTTGACGATAGTTTAGATGTTCAACGACTCTATGATTACTGTAAAAAGGGGCTATGTATCTCAAAAGCAAAACATTTTGAATATCACGAAAAATCTGTTTTAGAGAATGGAGAACGGGTAGGAGAAACAGTCGCCATAGGCTCGAGGGGTAATCAGCAATGGTGTATTTATAATAAACGCATGGAGCAACTTGCCAAGCAAGATATTGTAGAATATCCGTCTTGGATTCGTGCAGAATTGAGATGTTGGCAGGAAAAAGCCAATATTATTGCAGAGCAACTATTTCTAAAGCGCCCTCTATCATCTATCTATTTTGAGGCTATAAACGGTCATTATCGGTTTGTTCAGCCTAATGCTACGGATAGTAACCGTTGGAGAAGAAAAAAAGTTAAATGGTGGATAGATTATTTAAAGACAGAAAATCAAACAGTCTTAAGTGTTGTAAGGACTAAGCCAACACTACGTCAGTCAGAGGAATGGACAGAGAAGCAGGTTGCAAAGACCTTGGCAAAAGTCTACATAGCAAAACATCAAGCCTACGATGTTGAAAAAGCTGAGAGTTATATTCAAGGTCTTTTAACAGAAGGTTTGTCCAGACTAACAGATAGCGATAAAAAAGATATAGAGCAATATATTCGAGAGCAGAATAGTTCTCTATTATGGGGAGAAGAAAAGACGACCTGAAATACAAGTCGCCTCCAAAATTAACTAACTAGATTATAGCATAAGAAAGGAAAGTGTCAATGATAGAGATTTGACACAAGGGACTACGTTATATGATAGCAACTATTACTAAAGATGACCTTATCCAACTAGGCTTTTCCGAAGGAACTTCAAGAAGAATTATTAAACAAGGTAAAGCCTTACTTGTCGAAAGAGGATTTACTGTTTACCAGAATAAGCGTATAGGAACTATTCCAGTAACAATTGCAACAGAGTTATTAGGTTTTGATGTGCAAAATAGCCCATTAGCTAGGCGGTAAAAATGGCAATCCGAAAAGATAAAAATGGTAGTGGTTGGATTGTCGATATTAGTAACGGTTTTGACCCGATAACGTTAAAACAACGTAGAATAATCAGAAAGGGCTATAAAACCAAAAAAGAAGCAACTGAGGCAGAAAACTATCTACGTAGTGTAGAACTAAAGGAACGCTACTTTGGAGCTAAAATAAGCGTTTCTATGCTATATGAATTACTCAAAGAAGAAGATATAATAAATCATCGTAAGGTTAGCTATATCAACACGCAAGAGAATAACTACAACCGACACATTAAAGATTATTTTTCAAACGTCGATAATGTCGGAAAATTGACTTATGAAGACATCTATCAATTCAGGGAACATCTTCGGCAAAAAGTAGCCCAAAATTCGGATAAGCCATTAAGCACAAATACAATCAATAAAATAATGATATTGCTCAAAAAAATATTTGATGTAGGTTTGCGAAATGGTTATTACAATACAAATCCAGCAAAGTTACTAAAAAAATTGCCTGTTGAAAAGACTAGAATGCAGTTTTGGACAGTTAAAGAATTTCAGCAGTTTTTAAATCTCTTTGAAGTAGAGGAGTACAATATCAAATTATTATTTACTGTACTCTTTTTTACAGGATTAAGACTTGGAGAAGCACTTGCCCTTACGTGGTATGACATAGACCTTACAAACAACATAGTTCATGTTACAAAATCTATCTATGTTAATAAAGGAATAAGTCACGTTAGTACAACAAAAACCAAAGCAGGTACTAGAAGAATTGTCATAAATCGTAAATTAAGCAATCAATTATCAACTTGGCAAACACAACAGTCAGAACTACTACACAAATATACCGAAGACCCACAAAGCTTACAAGTGTTTCAGAATAGCCCGATTATGATAACAAAAAATAGCATTGAAAAACAGTATAAAAGAATTCTTGAACGCGATGAAACACTTAAAAAGATACGAATACACGATTTTAGGCACTCACATGCTTCGTTACTAATAAACCAGGGAGAAGATTACCTAGTTGTAAAAGAACGTCTAGGACATGCTTCTATAACCACTACAATCGATACCTATTCTCACTTATACCCAAGTAAGCAAAAGGATTTAGCTGATAAACTAGACGACATATTATAAATTAGAAATTTTTAGTAACTATTGCAAAATAAAATCAGAAAGAAATCAAAAAGACAAGGCATAGAAACCTTGTCTTTTCAACTATACCGGCGGCCGGGGTCGAACCGGCACGTCCTTGCGGACACTGGATTTTGAGTCCAGCGCGTCTGCCAATTCCGCCACGCCGGCTTAGTGTTAACTGGGGTAGCTGGATTCGAACCAACGCATGAGGGAGTCAAAGTCCCTTGCCTTACCGCTTGGCTATACCCCAATAATAAAATAGGCGAGTGATGGGAATCGAACCCACGAATGTCAGAGCCACAATCTGATGTGTTAACCACTTCACCACACCCGCCATATTGTAACACGGGCAGTAGGAATTGAACCCACACTGAAGGTTTTGGAGACCTTAGTTCTACCTTTAAACTATGCCCGTAAAGGTATGGAAGGGGAGGGATTCGAACCCCCGAACCCGAAGGAGCGGATTTACAGTCCGCCGCGTTTAGCCTCTTCGCTACCCTTCCAGAATATAAAGTTTTAATGGCGCGAGACGGAATCGAACCGCCGACACATGGAGCTTCAATCCATTGCTCTACCAACTGAGCTACCGAGCCAATATTGCGGGAGCAGGATTTGAACCTACGACCTTCGGGTTATGAGCCCGACGAGCTACCTAGCTGCTCCATCCCGCGATGTGTGTAAGGAGGATGTGGGATTCGAACCCACGCACGCTTTTACACGCCTGACGGTTTTCAAGACCGTTCCCTTCAGCCGGACTTGGGTAATCCTCCAATATATAGTCCGTACGGGATTCGAACCCGTGTTACCGCCGTGAAAAGGCGGTGTCTTAACCCCTTGACCAACGGACCATATTATTAATGGGCACGAGTGGAATCGAACCACCGACCTCACGCTTATCAGGCGTGCGCTCTAACCATCTGAGCTACGCGCCCAAACATTCTTTCGAATGAGTGGTAATGGACAAAGTCCAAAGCGGGTGACGAGAATCGAACTCGCGACAACAGCTTGGAAGGCTGTAGTTTTACCACTAAACTACACCCGCTTATGGGAGTTAACGGGATCGAACCGCTGACCCTCTGCTTGTAAGGCAGATGCTCTCCCAGCTGAGCTAAACTCCCAATTGCTAAGCGACTACCGTATCTCACAGGGGGCAACCCCCAACTACTTCAGGCGTTCTAGGGCTTAACTGCTGTGTTCGGCATGGGTACAGGTGTATC
>NZ_JBEPMK010000006.1:0-169210 GCF_040545695.1 Streptococcus gallinaceus
ATACTATAGGCTTTATAGCGAGTGATGTCGCTTGGAAGCGTTGAAGTAATGTTATAAGTATAGTTGGACTCTGGCAAGACAACTGCTTTTGTTTCGCTACCATTAATCTTCTTCTCTACAGTTGGGGTTTCTCCTGGAGGAGTAACCGGAACTTCGTTTGAATCTTTACTTTGTTCTGGTTTGTCGCCGACTGTTAATTTCGCTTTATTTGGAATTGAACCAGACGTATTGTCTGTTGATACATATTTCGCCAACTCAGCTGAAGTTACACCTGCTTTGATGCGTGCTTTGATGGTTAATACGATTTCTTTTCCTTTGTAGTCAGCAATCTTATCTGCTGGCAAGCTTGCTACTACTTTACCGTTTGCAGTATTAGCTGCATCCACCGATGTTACTTTCACCGCTGCATCAGATTGACCATCAACAGTAGCTGATGTTCCAGTGACTGTCAAGATGTCCTCAAGGTCATCACTGATGTCAAACTTCGTAAAGCCGGTCACATTTTGTGGAACAGTTGCTTTTACGCGATAAGTAAATTCTTGATTTAGACCTGTAAGATCTAAGCTAGCTTGTTCATCAACGGTTTTCTTAGGTGTTGGTGTTTCTCCTGGAGGAGTGACAGGTACATTTTCGGTATCTTCACTTTGGTTTGGTTTATCACCAACCTTCAAGGTTGCCTTATTCGGAATCGTATTATCGACATACTTCGCAAGCTCTTCACTTGTAACACCTTCTTTAATACGAGCCTTGATTGTCAAAACCATTTCTTGGCCTTTGTAAGCTGCAATCTTGTCTTTTGGCAAGCTTGCGACAACAAGACCTTTCGTTGTGGCGTTCGCATTGGCTGCTGCAGCAGTTGTCACAACAACGGACGCATCTGTTTTTCCGCCTACAGTTACTTTTGTTTCTGTAATCGTCAAGATGTCCTCAAGATCATCGCTGATTTCAAACTTCGTAAAGCCAGTTACTTCTTTTGGCACAGTCGCTTTCACTTCATATGTGAAAACTTGTTCCATTGCATCAAGAGAAAGGGATGCTTTTTTATCAACCGTCTTCTCTGGTTTTGGTGGTAGGCCCGGTGGAGTAACCGTTACTTTCTTAGAAGTCTTAGACTTGTTGTTTAATTTAACGGTCGCATCATTTGGCACCTTAACTTGACCATTTCCATTTTCACGGTACTTGCTGAGGTCCGCATTCTCACGAATTTTGGCTTTGATACCTAGCTTAATTTTCGCTGGACCGTCATTACCTTCGTTCAATTTAGCAATCTCACGGTTAATACGAAGAAGCTCTGTACGTGACAATTCCTTTTTGTTCAACTCAAAGTAAACACGTTGTGAGTTGGCTGCATCTACCTTCAAGTATTTCTTCAATACTGTAGATTCTTTTCCATTAACATAGACAGTGTCTTCACCAGCTGCGTTCAATGATTCCAATTCTGGAACAAGAATATCTTCAATGATATACTCATCAAAGAGACCTGGCCAGGTTGATTCAATCGTATAATAGTATTCATCATCTACTGCTGGCAAGTCCAAGTGCTCTGAACCTTTTGTTTTCGGATCCAAGGTTTGAGTCACTTTTTTGGTAATATCTGTATCAAGTGGTGGCGTTACAAACACGTTATTTGAACGACGGACTTTAGCAGTTGAATCTATTGGATCATCTGTTTTTCCGTTCCAAACGATAGAGGCTTGGTTTGCAAAACCACGTCCCTCGTTCTCTTGCATCATCTTGTAGTATTCTGTCGCATTTTTCTCAAGTTTGTATTCATCCTTGATTTCTGCGGTAATTACAAGACGGTATTTCTTAAACTTGTGTCCACCGTAGTTCCCTTCATTTACAGTAGCAGTCTTTTCTCCTGCTTTTTCAGGAACTGTTGCGATAACCGTCGTATTCGACTTACCTTTAGAATCTACAGTTGCTTTCGTCGAAACCTTGAAGTCTGGTAATACTGTACCTTTTTCGTCCGTTACTTTTGCATCAATATACTTCACACGGTAGTCAAGTGCATCCACAAACATAACGTTTTGTTTCATCTCAAGCGCAACGTTGTACATATTGTAATCAACAGCATATGTAAACGTCTCCCCCTCTTCTGTCAAGGTAGCCGCATAAGAGGAACGCTTAATGGTCTTAGATGGATCAACATTCACAAGCAGTGGGTCTTGTGCGATAAATCCACCTTTGCCCTCATCACCATTTTTATCATTTGAGGTATCTTTATCTTTGACATCTTTCGTCACACGTGGGTAACAGTACTTCAAATCGTTAACTGTAACACTTGTTGGTTCTTTTGAGCCTATTTTGGCACTTTCATAGTCACCAACTTTAAAGGTACCGACCAACTGACCCACTTTACGTTCTACCTGTTGTGGCTTATAGTCTGCTGGGGGCTCTGTTTCATCAGCCTCGTCTAAGTTTTCAGCTTCCTCTGTACGTTTCAACTCATAATCGAACTTATTGTTACCTGGATTGAAGACACTTTCTGGAACAGAAATCGTTACCTTACGGCCGTCTTGTTTAACAGTGCCAGGAATTTCTTTGGCTTCATCCTTGACTTTATCAACTACTTTTTTACCGTTGATAGTAACGGATCCTACTTTGTAACCTTCAGTAACTTCGAACTCACCTGAAACGTTTTCCTTTACAAAAGCAGCTGTTACTGCTTTTAAAATTTTGTCAGCAAATACCTTCGCATCACTTTGCTCGTTTACATAGAAAGAAACACTTTCTCCATTTATTTCTTTTGCTGGAGAGGCTACACTTTCCAACGCAGAATGAAAGACTGATTGAACTGAACGCTTGTCCCCATTCGTATTAAAATTATATCCAGTGAAATCTCCACGGTAACCATCTGCGTACTGAGTTATTTTTTCAAAGCTCGCAACATCTTCCCAAAAACCAACAACTACAGTACCTGTAGTTCCAATAGCCTGTTTTATTTTGTTCCCAGCAGCTTCAACTTCTTTTGAACGCTTTAAATAATCATTAGTAACTTCTAGATTATTTATTTTGTGAACAGCTGCGAATGAATCTCTTCGTTTTAGACTTGAATCAAAATAGACATTCCCATCATTGGTTTCCCGATATCCGTTGGCTACACCGTCCGTTATTAGAAGGAAAACCGTTTTACGGTTATTCTGCATTCCTCCACCCAACTTTTTAGCCGCCTCGTATCTTGCAAGTGTATCTTCTATTGCAGGAACTGTTGGTGTCCCCCCGCCTACTGAAAAACTGTTGATAAAATTTTGAACTTGAGTATTGTTTGTTAGTAGTCCTGAGTTTCCATAAGTATAGACCTTACCAGCACCTCCCACTTGGCTAACCCCACTCAAAGTAGCATGGTCCGAAGCAGTGGTTGCACTATAGTACCTAATTTGATCAATCCCTTGAAACGTAGCAACCATGACACGATCTGTTGTCTTCTCATCTCCTGTGAAAACAAGACGCGGATTTTTTTCATCATAATCTTTTAATGCAACCGGGGTAGTCACTTCACGCAATGCCGATTGTACATTCCCAATTGTATTAGCAAAAGATCCACTAGTATCTTGTAAGATGACCAGATCAATCGGCTGACGCGGTAATGCCCACGACACATTTTCAGTCGTTTCAATCTTAATAGCACACCCCTCTTGAATGACCTTAGGATCAGTGGCACTAGTTGAGACATTCCCACCCCCCTCAGCGGACACCATTAAGCCTCCTACTAGACTAAGCAACATCGGAAACAAAATGCTCATGGTGCTAATCCAGCTCATAAACCAATTTGCTCTCCGCCTATTAGAATTTGTCTTCATATATTTTCCATTTCTCCTATTAGTTCTTCTTTTTCCTCCAACCTGCCAAACCTGCCAAACCTGCCAAACCTGTTAAGAGCACCGCTCCAATTGCCGCAAGACTTAAGCCTTGTTCACCTGTTTGTGGCAAAGTCTTCTGATTTTCAGCTTTTGCTGATACAGGTTTAATAGAGGACTCTGGTTGTTTTTCTTCTGGTACACCTTCCTTCTGAGCCGGTTTTTGACCATCTTTAGGCTGTGGTACTGGTGTTGGTTCCTGTTGTGGTTCTGGATTCGGACGTGGTTGCGGCACTGGTTCTACTTTCGTACCAACCTCAATCACTTCTTCAATCGCTGGTGTTGTTGTATCAGATGCCACTACACGCTTGACCTCTTTACCATCAACAGTTGTCACTGTGTAAACAACTGTACGTAAGCCATCTTTCCCTTCAATTTTCACATTGCGTGTGCCTTTTGGAAGATTTGGATTTTCTTCTGTACGGCTTGTGAATTTGATAACTTCAGTTGTTGTTTCAGATTTAACTTCAGGAACAATGATTGGTGTCCAAGGTTGGTCGATGACTTCTTTTGTTCCAATTTCAATAACTTCTTGAACTGGCGCTACTTTCTCAATTTCACCTGTTTTAACACGCTCTGTTTCCACGCCATCAACAGTTGTCACTGCATACGTTACAGTTTTTATACCATCTTTTCCTTCAATTTTCACATTGCGTGTACCTTTTGGAAGGTTCGGATTTTCTTCTGTACGGCTTGTGAATCTGATTGGTTCATCAACTTTGATTTCAGAAATCGCTGTAACTGGTTTTTTCTTCGTACCATATTCAACAACTTCTTGTACCATCGCTTTTTCATGTACACGACTCACTTCTTCACGTTTTGTTTCTACACCGTTCAGCTTATACACTTTGTAGGTTACCAAGTCAGTTCCTGCAACACCCAGTGTACGTGTTTCTTCTCCTTCATACATGTTTGGATTTGCGACACGAGTGGTAGTAACAGCAACTGTTTCACGTTCTACGATATTTTCAATTGTTTCAGTCGGTGTCACAACAGCTTCTTTCGTTCCAATATAGTAGACCGCTTGTGTACCTGGAACAACATTTGACTCACTTGTTGCAGTTGTAACATCCGCAGAAGTCGAACTAACAAGTGTATATGTTGTTGTAACTGTCTTGCTTCCTGGAGCCGCTGCTGTTTTCAGTTGCTTGACACCTTTGTCTAAGTTTGAATTGTTTTCCAAAACTTCGCCAGTTGGTGCTGGAGTTGTAACTGTTTCAACTTTTGTCTTCGTACCAACTTTAACAACTGTCGGCACCATTTCTTTTGTAACTTTTTCTGACCCCGCATCTTTTACACCATTTGTCTCAGTCCAAGTCTTTTCTCCTGGAATCCCTTGTTTTGTGGTCTGTTGACCATAGTCCAAGTTTGGATCCGCTTCATAGCGAGTTGTAACAGGAATGGCTTCTGTCTTTGTCACTGGTGTTGGCGTAGGAGTTGGTGCTGTTCCGTACAACTCTCCACGAAGTTTTTCGATTTCAGCTAACAACCCTGGTGCTTTCACATCTAATTTTGGAATGTTCTTAAGAGCTGTATGATTGAATTCTTCAAAGAGCTCCTTCGCAAATTCGAGATCATTCTCAGCTAATACCGAACGAACATCTTCGAGCATCGTGCGTGCTTCATTGATGAGTTGCACTTCAGCACCGCTCGGAACATCTTCATCCGCAGGAGGTTCTTCCGCTCGTACTACACCTGCGTTATTACCAAGGTGAAGATTTTGAAGAGTCGCCACAGAAAGGACATTAGTAGAAAATAAAGTGACTACTGATGCAATTGCGAATTTTTTCATTCTTTTGTTCATTGATTTCTCCTTTTTAAAATTAACACAAACAATAACTATTGGCTTCAACCAACACACAACCACACAAAGGTTCTTGGCGTATTGAGTTTACCAAACTCTCCCCCATACTGAACCTCATTTTATTGTAGCCCTACAAACCGGCTACCGATTTAACCTTTTATACACGAGTTGTCAACTAGTTTGATGCTTTTTAACAACAAAAAGGTAGACAAACCAAACCTTGTCTGTCTCTGTGTTCATAAAAGGCTCTCTAAAGCCCCCCTTTATTGTATTAGTCTTGTAAATATGTATATCATAAAAAATACATTTATGCAACTACTTTGAATTCCCAGTATATCCCATTTTTAACAGTCAACTCCCATACTATACATCGTATAGTATTTTTATGTCGAATTATCCCTAAAACAAGACCTTAAAACCGTAAAACATTTTCATATTATTCATAATTGCCCTATATATTTTTTTATAGCCTTCCATGTATTTCATCTAAAGTGAATTATACGTAAGTAAAAAAAGAGAGACAAATCAGTATTTCCTGATTTGTCTGCATCAATAATCAATATAAAACTCATCTAAACAGATACACTACATAATTGAATAATTTTTATTATAGAGAAATATTCCTCTTCTTATATCTGTACTTAATACCAAATTTTCAATTACATATAAATCATCGTCATTCGTTTAAAGCTATTTCGCTTAATGCACAAGTACATTTACTCCATTTGGATCAAATAATTTAGCTTTTATATCTTTGGTAAATGGTGTGACAGTTGCAAGTTTACACATAGCACTTCCTCGACATTCTTCAATGTCAGCAGTCGCTGTCAAAATTCCGATAATCTCCCCATTTAAATAAACAGCGGATCCTGAATTTTGCTCAGCAACATAAAAATCTACTGTTAAAGTACCATCAGCTTCAACCGCTAGAACACGACCCGAGGTTTTTGTAAGATCTCCATAGAAATAATTCGAGTAACCAACAGTTGTAACTTCTTTCCCTACTAATTGTTGTAAATCTGAATAAGCAGCTAGGCGAACATTACTTGTATCCAAATTTATAGTTTTAGGTTCTGTAACCGTCGTAATACTTACATCATTCTTCAAATCTGTAAAGCCGCTATATCCAGGCATTGGTTTAAAAGGGTTCTTACTCAAAAAATTCTTTTTATACATCTTAAAGTCTACAGGGTGAGTACTGCCATTTGATTCAGTTTCTGCACTCTTCGTTTTTTTCGAATCCCCATCTCGAGTAGTTACACAGTGTCCAGCCGATAAAAACAGTCTGTCGCCAATATAGGTACCTGTACAACGCATCACACGCCCATCACCCTTTGTAATATTCCAAGCATAAGTCAAACTATTCGGAAACTGCCCGCGCTCTTGTTCAGAAACCGGTTCTCGTAGATAGTCTGCTGAAACCGCTGGTATGAACCCCAAGACAACAACAACTGATAATAAACTAGTAAGAAACGTTCCTATTATCTTTTTCATGATTTTACCTCATTCATTTTCTCCTCTCTGTTCAGATGAGCCTTTTATGTCATTTTAACACACTTCTAACAGTATGTAAACGTTTTCTTATTTATAGAGGACAAAAACCTAAAGAAATCAAATAAAATTTCCCTAAAATATATCCTTTTAATATTATACATATGTACGTTGTTACAAAAAACTCTCTAATCGGGACATTACTAATTCACGCCCTAATAAATAAATCGTATCTGGCAATTCTGGTCCATGCATTTCACCTGAAACGGCAATACGGATTGGCATGAAAAGGTTTTTCCCTTTAATGCCTGTTTCTTTTTGAACAGCCTTGATTTGTGGGAAGATATTTTCTAATTTGAAATCTTCATCTGACATTGCTGCCAATTTTTCTTTAAAGCTGTTAAGAACAGTTGGCACTGTTTCAGCTGCCATGACTTCTTTTTCAGCTTCTGTTAATTCCGGGAAGTCTGCAAAGAAGAGGTCAGTCAATGGCACGATTTCATCAACAGATTTCATTTGTGGTTTGTAGAGTTCAACCATTTTTTCCGCTTTATCAGTCAAACGACCAGTTTCTTCCAAGAAAGGTTTTGCCATGTCAAAAATCGTTGAAAGTTCTGCATTTTTGATGTACTCGTTGCTCATCCAGTCCAATTTCTTCTGGTCGAAGGCGGCTGGTGATTTGCTGAGACGGTTTTCATCAAAGAGTTTAATCAATTTTTCACGTGAGAAAATCTCATCTTCACCACCTGGGTTCCAACCAAGGAGAGCGATAAAGTTGAAGACAGCTTCTGGAAGGTAACCTTTTTGACGATAATCTTCGATAAATTGAAGGGTATTGGTGTCACGTTTAGACAATTTTTTACCCGTTTCAGAGTTGATAATCAATGTCATGTGACCAAATTGAGGCGCATCCCAACCAAGAGCTTCATAAACCATCAATTGTTTTGGTGTGTTTGCAATGTGGTCGTCTCCACGGATAACGTGTGAGATTTGCATATCATGGTCATCGATAACTACGGCGAAGTTGTAAGTTGGGTAACCATCGCGTTTTTGGATAACCCAGTCACCACCGATGTTACCACCTTCAAACTCGATATCACCTTTAACGATATCCGTCCATTTGTAGATACCAGTTTCGTTAACGGCGATACGAACAGTTGGCACGATACCAGCAGCTTCACGTTCAGTAATGTAGGTTGCTTTTTCATCCTCAGACATGCCAAGGTATTCGTTAATATAGCGAGGTGTTTCACCAGCAGCTTCTTGACGTTCACGCTCCGCAGCTAATTCTTCTTCCGTCACGTAAGATTTATAAGCTTTTCCTTCTGCCAATAATTGGTCGATGTATTTTTGGTAAAGGTCGAGACGTTCTGACTGACGGTAGTTTTCATGTGTTTCGGGGCTTTCATCCCAATCCATTCCCAACCATTTAAGGTTTTCAAGCTGAGAACGTTCCCCATCTTCCACATGACGTTTACGGTCAGTGTCTTCGATACGGATGATAAAATCACCACCGTAGTGACGTGCGTATAGATAGTTGAAAAGCGCCGTACGCGCATTACCGATATGTAGCAATCCAGTTGGACTTGGTGCGTAACGCACACGAATTTTATTTGCCATGATGCATTCTCCTGTAAAATTTACGTTCCCTACATTATATCAAAAATAGCCCCAAGACAAAAGCCTTAGCGCCATAAAGAATTTTAGATATAGTAAACCGTCAAGCGGCTAAAGACATAGTCTCCACTGACAACCAATGTTTTATCAGTTGGTAGACCGCTTGGATTGGCTTCAATTGAGCTAAAGACGCGGTCTCCTGTAAATTCTACTTTCCAATTTCTTGGAACAAAAAGTTTAACACTTGAGAAGGCAGCATCCCCAGAGTAGCTAGCTGTATCACCCAGAATAATAGCCTGATCAAAATAGATAGACGTGCCAGAGAAGACGACATCTCCGCCAATATTGACAAAATTATCGTCATTGACATAACGAGTGGCGTTACCAAAAACGGTGTCCGAACTTTCTTTAAACTCAGGATTATTTGTCCAGCCCACAAATTTACCCTTTTTGCCCTTATAATACTTCATGCTGATTCTATTTGGTTTCAAAATCATGCTAAATCCGAAGTAAAGCAAGACGGTAACAATAATCAGCGTCCCTGTTCCCACTTGCAACCATTGAAAATGACCATTGAGCAAAATGAAGGTAATGGCCAAACCAATAAAACTCGCTTTAACATCCTTTCTAAAGGCGTTTTGAAGAGTTTCTACCCCAAAGAAAACAATCAAGGCTAGGCGCCATAATGGCATACCATAGCTAAGAAAGGATAGCTGGTCTCTAAATAAGATGGCCACCGCTAAGACAATCAAACCAATTCCTGTTAGTGTTTTTTTCATTTTCCTACCTCATTTCCTGCAATTTTTCTTTTAATAATTGATAATAGTGCCGCGAGGCGTGCACCTGCTTCTGCGTCTGATAAAACTGAACTGTGCTGGTTCCCGAAAAGGATTTGTCCAGGGCATAAATCTGTCGGATATTGGCAATGGCGGACTTGGCAACTCGACAAAAACTTGTCGGAAGATAATCTTCTAATTCGTAGAGTTTCAAGCGCACTTCATAGGCATTGTCCTTGGTGTGACCAAAAATCTTGTTTCCATCCGTTTCAAAGAATAGAATCTCCTCCAGTGGAAGAAAAAATTCGCTGGTTCCTTTATAAAAAATAAGCGGCTTTCGATCTAGCTTTGCCAGCGCTTCTTGAATCTGCTGAACCTGCGGAGTCAGTTGACTAGTTCGCAACACAATTTCCATCTCCTCACAAGTCGGATCCATTTCAATACGAATCTTCATGCCATCTCCTCTCTCTGTTTTTTCAATCCTAAGCTATGTACTCATTATAGCAAGTCCGTCCACATTTTCAAGTCTTTTTCAGTAAGCGGTAGATATACAAGGTTAAGTGGTGTAGAACGGTAAGTAAAAAGAGCCCTGATTTTTTCATCTAGGCTCTTATTCTATTCGTAAAATGTTCCCTTTTAAGAATTTCCAGTTGGAATAAAGGGTTTGAGTTGATTGACAAACTGTTCCAAATTGAGACTTTGAATATAGACCTCGCCGTAACCTCTAAATGTATTGACCACTCCTTCACCAGTACCGATAG
Source organism: Streptococcus gallinaceus (assembly GCF_040545695.1). Classification (NCBI taxonomy): domain Bacteria; kingdom Bacillati; phylum Bacillota; class Bacilli; order Lactobacillales; family Streptococcaceae; genus Streptococcus; species Streptococcus gallinaceus. The sequence continues at coordinate 10,310 of NZ_JBEPMK010000006.1, forward strand.
ACTGCATAAAGCCATTTTCTAGATGAATGTCATAGTCCAGACTGGTGCTCCAAGCCACGACATGGGCATTGTCAATGGTGATGCTATTGCCATTGAGCTCCATTTTCTTAATTGAGCCAAAACTATTGGCTAAAAGCGTTCCTTCCCCTTCTGTTGTCATGACAAAGAAGCCACCCTGTCCACCAAACAAGGCACGTCCCACACTTTGTCGCTCCATTTTATACTGGGCTGAGCCGTCCAATGCCAAAAAAGCACCATCATTCAAGCGGTATTGATTGACTCCGAGCTCAAGTGCAATCACTTGACCTGGTGTGTTGGGTGCTAAGGCCAGCTTGCCATCGTTCCCGTTAGAAATTGCCTGGGTGATAAACATAGACTCACCAGACACCATAGAACGTCCGATAGCTCCTACCAGTTTTCCCAAACCTGATCCGCGTCCATTGAGTCGAGTATTGAGAGTCACACTTGGTGTGTGGTAGACCATGCTTCCTTGCTGGATGTAGGCTGACTCCCCTGCCTCAAGCTCAATTTCTACCAAGGGAAATTGCATTGTAGGGTCAATAGTGTATTTCATGCGATTATCTGACATAGTGTGCTCCTTTTATATCGAGGAAATGACATGTGACTAGAGAAATTCTAGTTTTTGTCGTTTTGTACTATTTTTATAACACAATTATAATCCTCGACTTAGAATCTGTCAACTGATAACTAAAAAACAAGCCTATCTTTGTTAGAATTTGGCTTGTCTGATGGTTTATTTAACTGCTGCTACAATCAATCATCCACTGCGATAATCCGACCGGTATCTACATCATAGTAGGCACCATTTATCTCCACATCGTCTGGAATTAAGGGAGATTTTCTCAATAGCTCCATGTCTTCACGAACACTCTCTTCAATATCCGTAAAGGGTAAAAAGTCTTGACCAGTGACATCTACACCCATCTCTTGATGGATATGTCTTGCAAAACTTTCATTTGTAAATGTCTGCGCGCCACAGTCCGTATGGTGGAGAAGGACAATTTCGCGCGTCCCCATTTGCTGCTGGGAAATGACCAGCGAACGAATCATATCATCCGTCACGCGCCCACCTGCATTCCGCAAAATATGGGCATCTCCCAAGGTTAGTCCAAGAGCCTGGGCAACGTGAAGCCGTGAGTCCATACAGGTCACAATGGCTACTTTTGTCTTAGGCTTCAGCGACAAATGCTGGGTACCATGTAAATCAACATAGGCTTGATTAGCCTTCATAAAATTTTGAAAATAGGACATAAGAGGTCTCCTTTTAGAGAAATTGTTTGGTTATCAAACTAGTACCTCTTTATCTTATCACTTTTCATCCCATTTGTCCGACTCAAGCTCTCAGGCAAAGACTAGCTTCAAGACCTCACTCAGCGTTGTGACACCGACAACTTGAATATCTTTTGTCGGTTGAATACCGGCTAAAGAATTTTTAGGGGCATAAACCTTGGTGAATCCAAGTTTAGCTGCTTCGTTGATACGCTGCTCGATTCGATTGACGCGACGGATTTCTCCTGTCAAGCCAATTTCCCCGATGAAGCACTCCTGAGGATTGGTCGGCTTATCCTTATAGGATGATGCAATGGCCACCGCCACAGCTAGGTCAATTGCCGGTTCATCCAAACGCACGCCACCAGCCGATTTGAGGTAGGCATCTTGATTTTGCAAGAGGAGGCCGGCGCGTTTTTCCAAGACTGCCATGATGAGACTCGCCCGATTAAAGTCCAAACCCGTCGTCGTCCGTTTTGCATTGCCAAACATAGTCGGCGTCACCAAGGCTTGCACCTCAGCTAGAATTGGACGTGTTCCCTCCATAGTCACCACAATAGCTGACCCTGTCGCACCATCCAAGCGTTCTTCCAAGAAGACTTCGCTTGGGTTGGTCACTTCAACCAATCCCTGAGACTGCATTTCAAAAATACCAATTTCATTCGTTGAACCGAAGCGATTTTTCACAGCCCGTAAGATACGGAAGGTATGCTGGCGCTCCCCTTCAAAATAGAGCACCGTATCCACCATATGCTCCAGCGTCCGTGGTCCAGCCAAGGTTCCTTCCTTGGTCATGTGTCCAACGATAAAGGTCGCGATGTTATTTGTCTTGGCAATCTGCATGAGCTCATTGGTCACTTCCCGTACTTGAGAGACTGACCCCTGCACACTGGAAATGTCCGGGCTCATAATGGTCTGAATGGAGTCAATAACCAAAAAATCTGGCTTGATTTTCTCGATCTCCGTGCGAATAGATTGCATATTGGTCTCGGCATAGAGATAAAACTCGCTATCAATGTCCCCCAAGCGCTCCGCACGCAGCTTGATTTGTTGGGCAGATTCTTCCCCAGATACATAGAGAACTGTTCCGATCGTCGATAGCTGAGTGGATACTTGCAAGAGCAAGGTGGACTTGCCGATACCAGGATCCCCGCCAATCAAAACCAGACTTCCTGGAACGACACCACCGCCAAGTACGCGGTTGAATTCATCCATCTCCGTTTTCGTGCGCGCAACTTGGATTGAGGAAACCTCGTTGAGCTTCATCGGTCGTATCTTTTCACCCGTCAATGAGACGCGTTCATTTTTAACTTCTGCCACTTCCACTTCCTCGACAAAGCTAGACCAGGCACCACAGTTGGGGCATCGTCCCAAATACTTTGGTGAATGGTACTCACAATTTTGACAGACAAAGGTCGTTTTTTTCTTAGCCATTCATTCCTCTTTCTTTCATGAAACAAGGGTAACTTATTGCAAGTACCCTATTGATTATTCGTATTTAATTGCCTGTCGAACCAAATCCACCTGTCCGCACGCCATCTGCATCATCGCCATCAGCCATCAAAAATGGTGCAAAAACAGCTTGGACAATCCGTTCTCCCACTTCTAGTGTAACCGTCTCATCGGTGATGTTTTTCATTTGAGCAAAAATATGACCTTCATTTCCAGCGTTGCCATAATAATCTCCGTCAATCACCCCAACCGAGTTGATGAGCACCAAGCCTTTTTTACGAGGATTGGATGAGCGATCATACAAGTAGAGTACCTCGCTGGGCTGCATGTAGGCCTTGACACCCGTCGGTACTAGCTGGATTTCTCCGGGTGCAATCGTCGTTTCGACCGCCACCTTCAGGTCATAGCCAGCCGCATGAGCCGTCTCTCTTTTTGGCAATAAATTTTTATCTGTAAAGGCACTAACTAATTCAAATCCACGAATTTTCATCTTTTCTCCTCAAAGCGTTTTTTTCATTATACTATACCTGAGCTTCTGAAGAAATAAAAAAGTCCGAATCTCGAACTTTTCAACAGGCAATAAAAAATCGCATCAAAAGGATTGGAATGAGCTTCCTTTTGGCAAGCCTGCTTCCCGTCTAACAGGAGTTAATTTGGGGTTTCTATCGTTACACGAGAATCATGCTAGGATACAAGTAAAAACACTTGATGGCTCCCTTTCATGCGATAAATCTATTTTACCATCTTTTTTCAATAATTTACAAATATATAAATTTTAATGCTTACATAAATTTAGTTTATGTAACTTTCAACATATTTAAGATAACAAAAATAGCCAACTTGGCTATTTTTATTTATTTTGATTATTCAAAGACAAACTGATTGTGGTAGAGTTCCGCGTAGAATCCACCCAATTTCAGCAATTCGTGGTGATTGCCTTGCTCGATGACCTCTCCATCTTTTAGGACGATAATTTGGTCCGCATTGAGGATGGTTTTGAGGCGGTGAGCAATGACAAAACTTGTCCGTCCAGCAATAATGGTTTCCATGGCTGCTTGGATTTTAGCCTCTGTCACCGTGTCTACATTGGATGTTGCTTCGTCCAAAATCAAAACTTGTGGGTCTGTTAAAAGTGTACGAGCAATGGAAATCAGCTGTTTCTGTCCAGTCGAGAAAACATTTTGCTCGTCGTCAACATGAGTCTCGTATCCATCTGGCAAACTCATAATAAAATCATGAATATGAGTGGCACGCGCTGCTGTTTCAATCATTTCTTGGCTGATATTTTCCCCACCAAAAGCAATGTTTTCTGCGATGGTGCCTGAGAACAAGACCGACTCCTGTAGCACGATGCCGACATGTTGGCGCAAGCTATTGAGCTCATACTCGCGAATATCGCGCCCATCAAACTTAATAGCTCCTCCATTAACGTCGTAAAAGCGGTTGATGAGGTTCATGATGGTCGTTTTTCCTGAACCAGTTGGTCCGACAACAGCTGTCATCTGACCTTTCGGCACAGTAATGGTCACGTCGCGAAGGATTGGCTTGCCTTCCACGTAAGAAAAGTCTACGTGGTCAATTTCGACCTTGTCTGTCAGCTCGGTAAAGGCTGGTGTCGCTTGTGGCCGTACTTCCTCCGGCTCATCAAACATTTCTTGAATGCGGTGAGCACCTGTGAAGGCTAACTGCATTTCCGCCCAGCTGGCAGCAATTTGCATCATTGGTTGATAATATTGCTGCGAATATTGGACAAAGGTCACAACTAGACCAAGTCCTGCGGCTACTGACAAGCTCTTGTCCTGCAGTACCATGCTAGAACCTGCAAAGATTACAATGGCTGTGTTAATCAAACTCAAACCATTCATCACTGGGAAAAGAAGACCTGAGAAAATTCTCCCTTTAAAAGTTGCCTTGCGTACTTTTTCATTTTGCTCTAGGAATCCGTCAATGACTTGCTCCTGCAAGCCTTGAACGATAATGGCTTTCTGACCTGAGATATTTTCATCCATGTAGGCATTGAGTTTTCCTACTTCTTTTTGCTGCAGATCCGTATATTTTCGAGCGGTCTTGATGATAAAGAAGAGGAAGAGAAGAGCAATCGGCGTCGTGGCTGTCGTGACCAAGGCAAGCTTGGCATTTTGCAGGAACATCATGACGAGAATTCCAACATAAAGCACCGCTTGCGTAACCACCGTTACTGCTGATTGGTTGAAGGCATTTTGAATATTGTCCAAATCAGACGTGAAGCGAGAAAGGATTTCTCCATCTTGATGACGGTCAAAAAAGGAAACGGTCAATCGTTCCAATTTCCCGAACAACCCCTTACGCATTTCATTAGTAGAATTGGCGATAACCCGTGTAAACAAGAGCGAGTAAACCATAGAAGCGCCAGCCATGAGGACAACTGCTAAGAGTAAATTGTGCAAAGTGGCAAAAAATGCGCTGGTATCCGCTCCACCATCTTGAACAAAATGAGTCAATTCTGTCACCGCTCGTCCCATATAGACCGGCGAGAGAACTTGCATGGCAACCGAAGCAATCACCGCTAAGAAAATGATGAAAAACTGAAGTTTATAGCGTTTAAAATAAGACCAGAAAAAACGTGCTGTCTGCATTAGTCTTCCTCCTTTCCTTTTTGCGTTTCAAAAATTTCTCGGTAAACAGCATTTCCTGCTACCAATTCGGCGTGGGCCCCTTGCCCGATCAAACGTCCTTCATCCAAGACCAAAATCTTATCCGCTTTGACAACAGACGAGATTTTCTGTGCAATAATGATGGTCGTTGTATCCTTCAAATCATGAGCCAGAGCTTCTTGAACCAATTTTTCAGACTTGGCGTCTAGGGCTGAAGTCGAGTCATCCAAAATCAAGATTTTTGGATTGGAAACGAGACCGCGAGCAATGGACATCCGTTGCTTCTGACCGCCTGAGAAGTTGTTACCGCGCTCTTCGACTTGACTGTCGTATTGGTCCGGCATCCGGGTAATAAATTCACGCGCTTGAGCAATCCGAGCCGCACGTTCAATCTCGGTATCATGTGCATCTAATTTCCCTTGACGGATATTGGAAGCCACCGTTCCCGTAAAGAGAATGGCTTTTTGCAAAACAATCGATACCGTATCACGCAACGTCGATTGGCTGATGGTTTTTATATCAACTCCGCCGATTTTAATCTGACCTGCTTGTGGGTCAAACAAACGTGGAATGAGCTGGGCCAAGGTTGACTTACCAGCACCCGTCGCACCGACGACACCAATCATCTGACCCGCTTCAATCTCAAATGAGATATTTTTCAAGGTCGGATATTCATCGTGTGGATAGGTAAAGGTCACATTTTCAAATGAAATAGTCCCCGCTACGTCCGTGACACCATTTTCCTCAAAGGTCATGGCTGGATCCGTATCCAAGACTTCCTTGATCCGATTGATGGAAACCATGGCACGAGTGATATTGCTTCCCATAAATCCTACCATGATAATGGCAAACATGATTTGCATCAGGTAGGTATTGAAAGAAGCCAACTTAGTCACTGCATCTGGCTGACTGCCTGTCATCGTGTAAACCACGTAAATTGTCGCATAGATGGCAAGATAGGAAACCAGCATGAAGACCGGCTCTAGAAAGGCGAAACCAGTTCCGATAAAGAGATTTTGTTCCAAAAGTTCGTCAGAAACTTTCTGAAATTTATCAGCTTGATTTTTCTCTTGAACGAAAGATTTTACGACACGAACGCCACGAAGATTTTCCTTGGCAATGGCGTTAATCTGGTCCATCAGCTTTTGGAAAATAGCAAAGCGTGGCCCCATAATCCCCATAATGACCATCATAGCGATAGCAATCAAGACAATCATCAGCACAACAATCCACCACAATTGCGGCAGAGTCGTCAAGGCCAGAACCGTTGCACCGATAAATAAAATCGGCATGCGCAAGAGAACCTGGAAGGCCATCATCAGCAAGTTTTGTACTTGGTTGATGTCGTTTGTCATCCGAACAACCAGATTTCCAGCATTGAATTCTTCAATATTGGCATAGGAAAAGGTTTGAATTTTACGAAAAACCTTCTCCCGCAAATCTGCTGCGACAGACTGGGAAACGTAGGATGCTAGAACTGTATTCAAAGCTCCGGCAGCTAGACCGATAACCGCAATGACCAAGAGCCAGACTCCTAATCGCATAATTTCAGATTGCTGATTTGCCGTGACAGCAGCCAAGACATTCTGTAAAAAACGCGGTTGCAAGAGGCTACTAAGGACATAGATGAGAATCATCCCAACTGACCCGATAGCCTGCCATTTGTACTTTTTCAAGAGATGAAAGAGCATAATTTCTCCTTATGTAAATATTAACTATCTTTCCATAGTAACATAAGATGGGAAAACTGACAAATTACACATGCTGCTGAAAAGGCTTTTATCCTTTCGCTTTTTATCAATAAATATGGTAAAATGGAATGAATAGACTAGGCTAGGAGAATCCGAATGGAAAAACAAAAAATTGCAGTCTTAGGGCCAGGTTCTTGGGGAACAGCCCTCTCTCAAGTATTAAACGACAATGGACATGAAGTACGCATCTGGGGAAATGTCCCTGAACAAATCGATGAAATCAACCAAAAACACACCAATACACGCTATTTCAAAGATGTGGTATTAGACGAAACTATCAAGGCCTATACAGACTTAGCGCAAGCCCTAGATGGTGTAGATGCCGTCCTCTTTGTTGTCCCAACAAAAGTAACTCGCCTTGTTGCCAAGCAAGTCGCTGAAACGCTAGACCACAAAGTTGTTATCATGCACGCTTCAAAAGGATTGGAACCAGATACGCACAAGCGTCTTTCTCAAGTTTTGGAAGAAGAAATTCCAGCAAGTCTTCGCTCTGAAATCGTTGCTGTATCCGGACCAAGTCATGCTGAGGAAACAATCGTTCGTGATATTACCTTGATTTCAGCAGCTTCAAAAGACTTGGATACTGCCAAGTACGTGCAAAATCTCTTCAGCAACCACTACTTCCGCCTCTATACCAATAATGACGTTATCGGTGTGGAAACAGCCGGCGCTTTGAAAAATATCATCGCAGTTGGTGCTGGTGCTCTTCACGGTCTTGGCTACGGCGACAATGCCAAAGCAGCTATCATCGCTCGTGGATTGACTGAAATTACACGTCTCGGTGTTCGACTAGGCGCAAATCCCCTGACTTACAGCGGTCTATCTGGTGTGGGGGACTTGATTGTAACCGGAACTTCTGTGCATTCACGTAACTGGCGTGCAGGTGATCAGCTCGGTCGCGGTGAAAAATTAGAAGATATCGAGCGCAACATGGGCATGGTCATCGAAGGAATTTCCACTACAAAAGCAGCTTACGAATTAGCTCAAGAACTCGGTGTCTATATGCCAATCACCCAAGCCATCTACAGTGTTATCTACCAAGGTACTACAATCGACCAAGCTATCAAAACCATCATGTCTAGCGAATTCCGCGAAGAAAACGAATGGTCTTAATCTCAACAATTATTACATTATCTCAAAGGAGACAATATGACAAAAAAAGTTAGAAAAGCAGTCATTCCAGCTGCTGGTTTGGGAACTCGTTTCCTCCCTGCTACCAAAGCATTGGCAAAAGAAATGTTGCCAATCGTTGATAAACCAACCATCCAATTTATCGTTGAAGAAGCCCTCAAATCTGGCATTGAAGATATTTTGGTGGTGACTGGTAAGTCAAAACGTTCTATTGAAGACCACTTTGACTCAAACTTTGAATTGGAGTACAACCTCAAAGAAAAAGGAAAAACGGATTTACTAAAATTAGTTGACGAAACAACTGGTATCCGACTTCACTTCATCCGTCAAAGTCATCCTCGTGGCCTTGGTGATGCCGTTCTTCAAGCCAAAGCTTTCGTTGGAAATGAGCCATTTGTCGTTATGCTTGGTGATGACCTAATGGACATCAACGGTACAAGCACACCACTGACAAAACAACTAATTAACGACTTCAAACATACACATGCATCTACTATCGCTGTTATGCCTGTCCCACACGAAGAAGTGTCAGCTTACGGTGTCATCGCTCCTCAAGGTGAAGGCGTAAATGGTCTTTACAGCGTTGAAACTTTCGTGGAAAAACCCGCTCCAGAAGATGCTCCTTCTGACTTGGCAATCATTGGTCGCTACCTCTTGACGCCTGAAATTTTTGATATTTTGGAAAATCAAAAACCTGGTGCCGGTAACGAAATCCAATTGACAGATGCCATCGATACCCTCAATAAAACACAGCGCGTATTTGCCCGTGAATTCAAAGGCAACCGCTATGATGTCGGAGATAAATTTGGCTACATGAAGACATCAATTGACTACGGACTCAACCACCCTCAAACCAAAGATGATTTGAAAAAATACATCATCGAATTAGGGAAGGAATTAGAAGCAGCTGAGAAATAGAAAATAGGCTCGGAATTTCCGAGCCTATTTTATTCCCCAAAAGAGAAGGAAGCCTGTCAACAGAATGTAGCCTCCCGCTGCAAGCCATCGTTGTTGCTTGGTAAAGAGCCAGGGTTCTCTAGGTAAGACCAAAATAAATGCACACAGGACACCTCCGACTAAGCCACCAATATGACCTGCAACGCTGATATTGGGAGTGATAGCTGTCACAATCAGATTGGCAATCAGCAAGCCCACATAGCGCTGACCCAAAAAACGGACATAGGCACTGCGAGACTGGTAACGGAGCACCGCCATTACCCCAAACAAGCCAAACAGAGACGTCGAAGCCCCTGCTGCAACAACAGTTGGAGTGAAACACAAGATAAATACATTTCCTAATAAGCCAGACAAAAGATAGAGGGCTAAAAAACGCCAACTCCCAAATATATCTTCCACCTGATAACCAAAAATCAGCAAGGTGAAACTATTGAAGAGGAAATGTTCCCAGCCGATATGAACAAAAATTGGCGTCACCAACCGCCATATCTGCGTGATGTCTTGCTCCACAGCAAGCCCCAACAAGCCTCCGAAGTCAAAAATCGTCTGTGCGCTAGTCGCTTGTCCAAAACGAAAAATTTGCATCGCCAAAAATACAGCCGTCGTAATAGCCAATAAACTATTTGTAATAGGATATTCTTTCTTAAATACTTGTCCCATCTCATCCTCCTTAAAATACTGTAATAGTAGCACAATTCCAGTTGCTGGGCAAGTTTACTTGATTTTTACTAATCATGCCTGTAAAATCATGATATAATGACGGTTGAAAAAGGAGAAAAACGTGCACGATTTAACTAAAGGAAATCCTCTACGAGTCATATTAGCTTTTACCATCCCGCTGCTAATCGGTAGCTTTTTTCAGTTGGCCTACAACTTCGCCGATAGTATGATTGTCGGGCACACACTTGGTCAGACATCTTTTGCGGCTGTCGGAGCAACGGGCAGTCTAACCTTCTTGATTATTGGTTTTGCTCAAGGGCTAACTTCGGGATTGTGTATTGTCACCTCCCAAAAATTTGGTGCAGGTGATGAGGCTGGGATCCGTTCTAGTTTTGTGCATGGCTTGTTCTATTCCATTCTAGTCAGCCTTGTCCTGACGGTACTCTCCTTGATATGGTTGAAGCCTCTCCTGGTCCTCATGCAGACTCCTGACAAACTCATCGAGCATTCTCATCGTTTCTTGCTAGCTATTTTTGGTGGAATGGTCTTTACGATTTTGTTTAACTACCTCTCTAGCGCTGTGCGGGCTTTGGGCAATTCAAAAACGCCCTTAGTCGCTCTGGTCATCGCTTGCTGCATCAATGTTGCCTTGGACTTTATCTTCATCCTCAACTTTCATATGGGTGTCTTTGGGGCAGGCTTAGCAACTGTGATTGCTCAGATTTTCTCGGTAGTTTACTTGTTGGTCTATATTCATTTTCGGGTGCCCTATTTCCAAGTAAAAATGAGCGATTTACATCTGGATAGGGACAACCTCAAGCACCATGCTAGACTGGGATTTCCCATGGCTTTTCAAGCAAGTATCATCGCTCTTGGCTCCATTACACTGCAGGTCACTCTCAATAAACTGGGGACAGATGCCGTTGCAGCGCAAGCCATTGCCAGTAAAACCGACCAACTTGCCATGCTCCCTATGATCAACCTAGGGCTGGCAATCTCTACTTTCAGTGCCCAGAATTATGGCGCTAAAAAATACCAGCGCATCCTCGACGGACTCAAGAAGACCCTGCTCATCAATATTATCTGGGCTATCTTCTTTGCTATTATACTGGTGGTCTTTAACCGCTTCTTCTCCAATCTTTTCTTATCCGATGGCAATCCTGCGGTCTTCCACCTGGCCTTGGTCTACTATGTTATCAACGGCTCTTGTTATTGGATTCTGGCCATTCTCTTCATCCTACGTAGTTTTATTCAGGGGTTGGGATATGGATTTGTGCCAACCTTGGCTGGGTTTATGGAATTAATTATGCGGGCTGGCGTCGCTATTATTGGGTTGATTTACTTCGGCTTCAATGGTGTTGCAGCTGCGAATCCTGCCGCTTGGATTGGAAGTGTGCTCGTACTCATTCCAAGTACGTTGATTTTAAGAAAAAAATTACAAAAAGAAGCCCTTCATTAGGCTTCTTTTTTAGGTGTTAAAACAGTCTGAACTGCTATATCAAATGATTCTGCCTCAAATGCCTGGACTTGAAAATCGTAGATGGTACTGACTGTTTTCCCCTGGAAATCAGCTAGATAACGATCATAAAATCCGCCGCCATATCCGATACGAAAGCCAGCATCGTTCCATGCCAATCCTGGCACATGAATCAAGTCAATAGCTGACTTTTCCACAATCTCCCCTGAAATCGGCTCAGGTACTCCAAATGCAGAAGTCTGAATCGATCCAGCATCATAGACCATAAAAACCATTCTCCGTCCCGGCAAGACCTTGGGAACGACCACTCGTTTTCCATCTGCTAAGGCTTGGGCAATCAAGGGTTGGGTGTTAAACTCAAGCTCTGTGGACAAGTAGGTTGCTATCGTTTTGGCTGTTTGATAGGCAGAAATATAAGTAAAGTGTTGCAAGAGTAACTCATCTCGACGATTTTTCCCTTCTTTTTCCTGCTTTTTCAGAAAAGATAGCATCTGCGCTCGAAGCTCTTTTTTCTCCATCTCAACCCGCTTTCTTCTTCAAAAATGCTCCGATATGCTCAACGCCAAAGGCAAGGGCTGCCTCATCTGGGCTCATCATGGGATGGTGAAGAGCGTATGGAGTATCAATTCCTAACCAAAACATAACGCCAGGCACTTTATTCAAAAGATAACCAAAATCCTCTCCCGTCATAGCCGGTAGGCAGTCAATCAAATTGACACCATTCTGCTCTGCAAAAAAAGTCATCAGGTCAGCTGCCAAGGCTAGATTATTCTCCACAGGTAGATAGCCTCCCTGCTTGAGCTCCACATCCACCTGCATGTCAAATGCGGCCGCAACACCATGAGCAATCGTCCGTACACGGTCCTGTATGAGCAGACTCATGTCCTGCGTCAAGCTACGAATGGTCCCGTGCAAGAAAGCTTCATCTGCGATGACATTGTTGGTCGTACCAGCTCTCATGGCGCCAAAGGTCACAACCCCACCTTGGATGGGATCTACATTGCGGCTTACGACCGTCTGTACTTGAGTCACAAAATGCGCTGCAGCAACCAGAGCATCATTGGCCATATGAGGAAAGGCCGCATGTCCACCTTTTCCTTTAAAGGTAATCTTCATCTCACAGGTTCCCGCAAAAAGTGTTCCTGTATTGGTCGCAATATCGCCCACCTTCAAATCTGGTCGCACATGAAGGCCATAAAATTCATCCGGCAACCAGTCGCCAAAGGCGCTGTCTTCATACATGAGCATACCACCTGCTTCATTTTCCTCAGCAGGCTGAAAGAGAAAGAGAACATTTTCCTTGGGTTGCTTCTGCACCAGTTCATTGAGCAAACCGAGCGCAACCGTCATGTGCATATCATGACCACAGGCATGCATCCGCCCTTCATGGGTACTGGCAAAGGCTAAACCCGTCTGCTCCACAATAGGCAAGCCATCAATATCTGTCCGCCAGCCAATAGTTTTTTCTGGATTTGCCCCCTTTACGAAAACCAAAATTCCTGTTCGCCAAGTCCGCTTTTCCACAAAATCCTTACCTACTGTTATGTCAGCAATACGTTCTAACAAGTAAGCCTGTGTCTTAAACTCCTCAAGCCCAATTTCAGGAATTTGATGCAAGTCCCGACGAATCTTTATCAAATCTAGTGTCATTCTCTATCCTTTCGAAGAAAAGCCTGTGTCACCACAAGCTTTTTCTAATTGATTACAAATTACGGAGAGCGTCTTCCAAGGCTGTTTTTTGTTGTGTTTGCGCATCAATTTCCTTGATAATACGAGCTGGCACACCAGCCACAACCACATTTTCAGGGACGTCTTGAGTTACAATCGCGCCAGCCGCTACGACTGATCCGCTGCCAACCTGAACGCCTTCAATAACAACGGCATTGGCTCCCACCAAGACATTGTCGCCGATGCGCACCGGCTCAGCTGATGCAGGCTCAATCACACCTGCAAGTACAGCTCCCGCACCGATGTGGCTATTTTTCCCAACTGTGGCACGACCTCCAAGGATAGCACCCATATCAATCATCGTACCCTCCCCAATTTCAGCGCCAATGTTGATCACAGCACCCATCATGATAACAGCATTGTCACCGATGGTCACTTGGTCTCGGATAATGGCACCTGGCTCAATACGCGCATTAATCGCACGTTTATCAAGCAAGGGCACAGCAGAATTGCGGCCATCTTGCTCTACGACATAGTCCTTGTTTTCAGTCAAGTTAGCAAGCAAAGGCTGGATGTCTTTCCAATCACCAAACAGAACATTTCCAAGCTTAGTCACTGTTTCAGGCACGGCCGCAGCCAAGTCTCCCTCAAAAGTCACCTTGACAGTCGTTTTCTTCACAGCATTACCGATAAAAGCAATAATTTCTTGCGCAGTCATTTTTTGTGCAGTCATACATTTCCCTCTTTCAAAGATTTTACCTTTTTAGTATATCAAAAATTCAGAAAATTTGGAAATTTGATATTAAAAAAAGATTTCTGGATCCAGAAATCTTTTTTTAAATTAATTTTTTGCAAATTTTTTCAACGTTCTTAAATAGAGAGAACCACCAATAATTGCTAAAATTCCGCCAATCCATCCAAGAAAAGGAGTCAAAGAAACTGCTCCCCCAACAATCAAAAGAACGCTCGGAGCCGCTCCAACTCTCTCATCTCCTTTATAGTAGGCAATTCCAACTATCCCCAATACTAAAAGTGCGATTTTCACAATGTATACAAAAGTGGTCATCACTCCAGTTGCAGCAACTCCTAAAATAAACCAAATTCCAAACAGAAGGAAAATTCCTCCAACTAAACCTAAAATTCCGTTTGCCAATGCTAATGTTTTTGTTTTCAATTTATTTTCTCCTTACTATTGTAGTGATGCAGCAATGGTATCTACAGTTTGTTTTAAATTATCTCTATAATCTTTCAAAAACTTAACCAAAGTATCTTTGCCAATAATTTTTGTGTCCTTAATGGATTCATACTGTGCTTTTTGTTGTTCAAAAGCTGCTTGGTTTTCTTGCTTCATTTTTTCAATGGTTGCTCCGCCATCATCCAGAGCAGTTCCCGCAATGGTATTCCCATAATTTGTATAATACTCATCTAAAATTTTCTGATACATATCTAGATAATTACTATAAGTAACCATACTCTCAATGGTAGCATCTGATGTATCTGCTGCAACGAAGTTAGACTCAACTTTTTCAGAAGATACTTCTGAACTTGCAGAACTCGAACTCAAAGAAGCTGCTGCATCTTTTAATTTCGATGATGTGGTCGAACAGGCCGTTAATGCAGTGATAGCCAGCACTGACATAAAGGCTAATTTGATTCTTTTCATAAAAATCTCCTTTTATATAAAACTATTCCCATTTATTATATATATAATTTGTCAAGCGTTTTCTTTATTGATATGAAGCCATTCCCACCAAAAAAGTAGGCATTTCTACCTACTTTTCTCTATTTTTCGAAGTTCCGGGCAAAGTCTTCCATGAGTTCTAGGATAATGGCTTCCTGGTATTCTTTTTCAGGTTGGTCACTCCATACGGCAAACATTGCACCCCACTGAGGAATTTCCCCCGATTCCTGACTTGGTAGTTGGTCAAGTGGCACTTGAGCCACCCCTGCCTTGGTTTGCGCGACATGATAGAAACCATCTTCTTCTACCAAACGACCTAAAACGTGGTACCATTTGTCACTTGTATTGAGAAGGACGTGGCCTTGCTGGTGTAACAGGGCTGGCTTCGCAACGTCATAGCCTTCCCAGCCGCTTGTCCAGTAAGAAATCATGACATCCTTATCTAGAGGATAGGTTGTGTCACCTGCAAAATAGAAACCATCATTGAAGACAATCGGTGTCATGCCGAATGATTTTACCAAGCTGGCTAGGTCATTCACATAGGCGATAAAGTTTTTGTACTCCCCAACTTGTTGGAGAGCGGAAAATCCATTGGTAATGCCTTTAGCGGCAGCCGCTTCAACATACAGGTCATTTGCGAACTCATCCGCACCAATGGTAAAATAATCTGACTTATCTCTAAAGTAGACCAAGTATTTACTGAGCAATTCTTTTACAAAAGCGCAAGCTACTTCATTGTCCAAATCTAGCGTCTGCCTGGATGTCATGTCGCCATAATGGTGGCGTGGACTCTCAACACCTAAGTGCTCCATAGCTGTCAACATGGCATTCATGTGCCCTGGTGAATTGATAGCTGGAATGAAACCCAGACCCAACTCGGCCGCTTGATGAATCAGACTTGTCAATTCTCCCTCTGTCAAATACCGACCATTGTCTTCTGCATAATAGCATTCGTTACCAATACGGATGGCTTCAACTACTGCATCATGAGGATAGGATTGCCCTGCTACTTCGAGGGACATATCGTCAAGAACAAAGCGTAGGCCTTCATTTCCCAACAAGAGATGAATATCCGTGTAGCCAAGCTGGGCAGCTTTTGCTACTAGAGTTTTCAACTCTTCTAGTGAGAAATATTTTCGACCTGCATCCAGTGAAAAAATGCGTCTACCTGTCGCTGTCATAAGAACCTCCGAAATTCTCGTTTTTTCTGTATTATAAACTGCAATCAGCTAGAAAGCCCTCCACATTCTTTATTAACTACTCTACAAAACATAGAGAAAACTGACCTCAAACGAAGTCAGTTTTTTGTGTTCTTTTCTTACAAGCTATTGACCACGTTCACAACATTTTCTACTGTGAAGCCGTAGTTTTCGATAACTGTCGCTGCTGGAGCTGATGCACCAAACTTGTCGATACCGATGACTTGTCCATCAAGACCGACATATTTGTACCAGCTTTGTGTTGCAGCCATTTCAATCGCTACACGGCGGCGAACTGCATTTGGCAATACTTCTTCTTTGTAAGCTGCATCTTGTGCATCAAAGAGTTCAGTAGATGGTACAGAAACCACGCGCACTTTTGTGCCAGCTGCTTCCAATTCTTTAGCTGCTGCAACAGCAAGGTTGACCTCTGAACCTGAAGCAAGAAGGAGCGTATCAAAGCCAGGAGTTTCATAAACAACGTAAGCGCCTTTGGCAACTTTATCAAAGTCTGTACCTTCTTCTACAGTCAAGTTTTGACGTGTCAAGACAAGAGCAGTCGGAGTTGTTGTGCTTGTCAATGCTAGGTACCAAGCCGCTTGTGTTTCACGCGCATCTGCTGGGCGGATAACGTTCAAGTTCGGCATAGCACGAAGTCCAGCCAAGTGCTCGATTGGCTCATGAGTTGGGCCATCTTCACCAACGGCGATAGAGTCATGTGTGAAGACATATGTCACTGGAAGACCTTGTAAAGCTGATAAACGAATCGCTGCTTTTACGTAGTCTGAGAAGACGAAGAATGTACCACCGTAAACACGAAGTCCACCGTGAGCAGCCATACCATTCAAAATAGTACCCATGGCAAACTCGCGTACACCAAATTGAATATTGCGGTTCAGTGGGTTTGCTGCATCTTGCAAGCCGTCTGCTTTGATGTAGGTCATATTTGAATGAGCCAAGTCTGCAGAACCTCCAAGGAAGTTTGGCATCACATCTGCAGCTACGTTCAAGGCATCTTGTGATGAATTACGAGTTGCTTGTGAGAAACCTGCTTCCAAAGCTGGGAAGTCTTCTGGTTTGATAGCAACCGGGTCTTTACCTGACAAGATAGCTGTTACTTCTTCTGCCAATTCTGGGAAGGCCGCCGTGTAGTCTGCAACTAATGTTTCCCAAGCAGCGTAGCTTTCTGCACCACGGTCTGTCACATTTTCTTTGAAATCTGCATATACTTCTGCAGGTACTTCAAATGGAGCGTAGTCCCAACCAAGATTTGCACGAGTGGCAACTGCTTCTTCTGCGCCAAGAGGAGCGCCGTGTGAAGCATTTGAGCCTGCTTTTGCTGGTGAACCATAACCGATAACTGTTTTCACTTCAATCAAGCTTGGTTTGCCAGCAACTTTTGCTTCTTCGATAGCTGCATGAATAGCATCAACATCTGTACCGTCTTCTACCAAAGCTGTGTGCCAGCCGTATGCATCGTAACGTGCACGGACATTTTCTGTGAAGGCGTCTTTTGTTTCACCGTCCAAACAGATGTTATTTGAATCGTAAAGCACGACCAATTTGTCCAGTTTTTGCAAACCTGCATAAGAAGCTGCTTCTGAAGAAACACCTTCCATCAAGTCGCCATCGCCACAGATAACATAGGTGTAATGGTCAAAGAGGTTGTAGCCTTCTTTATTGTATTTTGCAGCAAGAAAACGTTCTGCCTGTGCAAAACCAACTGCTGTCGAAATCCCTTGTCCAAGAGGACCTGTCGTCGCATCAACACCTGCTGTATGACCAAATTCTGGGTGACCTGGTGTTTTTGAACCCCATTGACGGAAGTTTTTGATCTCATCCATGCTCACATCCGCAAAGCCAGACAAGTGCAAGAGTGCGTAAAGCAACATTGAACCATGACCTGCTGATAGGACAAAGCGATCGCGGTTAATCCAGTTTGGTTGTGCTGGATTGATGCGCATGTGTTTAGTAAAGAGGCTGTAAGCCATTGGCGCAGCACCCATTACAATTCCTGGGTGACCTGATTTTGATTTTTCAATTGCATCGATTCCAAGGAAACGAATCGCATTTACAGAAAGAATTGACATAAGTTCCTCCTAATTTTAAGATAGCTCTATTATACCATAAAGCGTTTTCTAATGTGATATTTTATAAAATGGAAACCTAGGACTTTTGCCCTAGGTTCACATGATAGATTACAAAAGTGATTTGAATTGAATATCTGAATCTTCTAAGAAGTAGTCATCAAATCCACGTGGGTGGTGGTATTCAATGCGGTCTTTATCAAGCGGATAAGTGTACTTGCCGCCCACTTCCCAGATGAATGGATGGAATTTGTATTGCAGGCGTTCTTTGCGCATTTTCCATAGTTCAATGATTTCATCTGTTGATGCCATGAAGTTTGACCAGATGTCGTAGTGAACTGGGATGATGACTTCTGCACCGAGATTTTCAGCCATCCGAAGAAGGTCAATAGATGTCATCTTGTCTTGGATACCGATTGGGTTGTCACCGTAGTTATTGATAGCAACGTCAATCTTGAAGTCACGACCGTGTTTTGCAAAGTAGTTTGAGAAGTGTGAATCTGCACCGTGGTAAATCGTTCCACCAGGTGTTTCAAAGACGTAGTTAACAGCCTTAGATGCCATGAGTTCGTCTGTCACTGGAAGACCTTTCAAGCTATTGCCATTTTCTTCGTAACCTTCGATTGGAAGGGTTACAAGACAGGTACGGTCAAAAGATTCGAGAGCTGTAATTTTAATGTCTTTAAATTCAAAACTGTCGCCTGGTTTGACCACTTGAATGCGGTCTTCTGGCACGCCCCAGCCTTTCCAAATTTCTGCACAGCCGCTTGGTCCGACAAATTTTACATGGTTCAGTTTTGGATTGTTGAGAATGGCAGCTGATGTTGAGATGTCCATGTGGTCAGAGTGAACGTGTGACACGAGATAGTAGTCCAGTTCATTGATGGCAAATGGATCAATGACCATTGGTTGCACACGAAGGTTTGGTTGGAGTTTACGAACACCTGCCATATTCGCCATTTGATGTCCCCAAATCATGTCTTTGACTTTTTTTGTTGCTTTCCCACGGTTAGCCCAAAGGTCCATAACCACGTTGGCACCGCCAGGTGTTTTAATCCAAACACCACAGTTGCCTAGCCACCACATAGCAAAGTTGCCTTCTGGCACCACTTCTTCTTCGATTTCTTCATTGAGCCAAGTTCCCCATTCTGGAAACGTTGAGAGAATCCATGATTCACGTGTAATTTCTTGTACTTTACCCATCAGACTATCCTCCTGATAATTGTTTTTGATGTTTCTTATATGATAAGTATAACGCTGATAGCCCTTTCAAAAAAGACCAAGAAGTACACAGTCAAGTGTTCAAAAGTGGACCTTCTGGCACTAAAAATACCCAGTTGGCTACCAACTGAGTTCCAAAATTTATGACTCATGAACCGCTTCAAGCAGCAATTCACGATGAATTAATTGTTCAATTTTCGAGCGAAGAACGTAAGCAGATTTGTCATCTTTGACATAGTGCTTGATGTAGCGATCTAGTTGCTGACGCAAATCCTGATTATTGTCTCGACCTTGTTGGCGAACAAAACGGAGCAATCTCACCGTGTCCGCATCCGTCAATATCGGATGCACAACCAATGTCGGCTGCTTTGCATCCAAGGCATCCGTCGTTGAAATCAGCAAGTCAGCTGTGATTAAGTCACGCACGCTGTTAAACTGCTCGGTCGTAAAAACCGCTTCAATCGTTTGCTTTGGCAAGTACCGTTGACACTGCTTTAGAAGTAGTTTTTGAATAGCAATCCCCTCATCACAGACGATAATGAGGCGCTGTGCCTTTGGGCAATACTCACTCCGTCTCAACTCCCCGCCCAGATGGATGGTCAGATAGGCAATATCATCATCACTCAAACGGATAAACCAAGCCTCTTCCAACACCTCTGAACAAGCCTTGGTCATTTCAAAAAGCTCGGTGTATTTTTCCTTAATATGGTCCGTCAAAGGATTACTTGATAAAATACCGTACGTTTTCCGATACAGAAGCGCCTTGCAATGGGTCAATAATTGATGCAGTAACTCCGAACGGTGTTCAAATACCAAGCCATATCGTGCAGTTAATTCGTCTAAAAAGACCCCCAACATCAAGCGCATTTCATCATAATCACGACTCTCCAAGTGGCTGTCTTTTTCCTTACGAAATGACAAAAGCAACATCGCAATGATAGAGACCTCAATCTCATCCAGCTCAAAGTCAAACGAATCACTCAAACTCGCCCTTAACTGCTGGGCAATCTCGTATTCTTTCCTCTGTAGAATTAAATTAAAGTCACGTAAATAGGCAGCTTTTAAGTCCTCATCCAAAGCCATATTACGGTAACTAAGCAGGATATACGGGAGGCTAAATTGCATAAATGCCTTGTCCTGCTGACCAATCTTCTTCCCCCATTGGCTCTGAGCCTGAGTTAGAAAATTACTGATAAAATCCACTAACTCTCTCGAAAAATACGATTCGATGGCTACAAATTCTTCCATTTTCCTCTGGAAAAAATCCCAAAAATGATCACTTCGTTGCCAATAAATCGTATTGAGCAAATAATACAGACTTTGGAATTTTGTCAGAGGGTGCCCTTCTAAAAGGTAGCCACTTGATTTTGTGGCAATCAGCTGGAGTTGGTAGGATTCTTCCGTCAGGCGATCTCGGATGAGGCTGAGGTCATGAAGTGTGGTGTTGCGCGATACATCGGTCAACTGCATGAGCTTGTCGATGGTCACGCGCTCCATTGAAACCGCGATATAGGTCTGCATCAACTGCAAACGCTCATCGATATTCATGACATAGGAGTAATCATCCACTTCGGCCAAGAGGTGCCTACAGGCTTCCTTTTGTGGCTCATCTAAAACAACGCCCACACGAGGATAGGCTATGATTTGTGCCACATCTTTTGGAAGTGCGTCATTCACTTTATCTAAATGATAGTAAATCTTCCGACGTGATTGCCCTAAAGCTTGGGATATAGTCATAACCGTCTCTGGAGACTCTAACTTAAGCAAATACAGCAAGAGCTCGTGACTTTTTTTATCCAATAACATCTGTGCACTCCTTTCTTTAACCCTCTGCTACAAAGGTTACTATTTCAATGACAATTTTTTAGACTGTAGTCTTATTCTACCATATTTAGCACTTGTTGTGAGCGCTATCCTTTACAGGTAAAAAGAGGCTGGAACATTACCAGCTTCTTTTTGATTATGCATTGGACTAGTGTACTCAGTGTGCATCACCCTTTTGTCCATAATAGGCATTTGGCCCGTGTTTACGGAGATAGTGCTTGTCCATGATGTATTTTGGCGCTGGCTCAACACGTGGATTGATTTGCTCGGTGAAGCGGTTCATCTTAGCCACTTCTTCAAGCACCACTGAGTGATAAACTGCCTGCGCTGGGTCTTTGCCCCAAGTGAATGGTCCGTGATTGCGAACGACAATACCTGGCACTGCCATTGGGTCTAAGCCACGACGGGCGAATTCTTCGATGATAACTGCTCCTGTCTCTTTTTCATAAGCAGAGTTGACTTCATCTTCGCTCAAGCTACGCGCACATGGTACTGGTCCATAAAAATAGTCCGCATGCGTTGTCCCATAAAATGGAATGTCACGCCCTGCTTGTGCCCAACCCACCGCTTCAGTTGAGTGAGTATGCACGATACCTCCAACCTCTGACCAAACCTTGTAAAGCTGCACGTGTGTTGGTAAATCGGATGACGGATTGAGGTCCCCTTCAATGACATTCCCATCAAGGTCTGTCACTACCATATTTTCAGGAGTCAACTTGTCATAGTCAACGCCACTTGGCTTAATAACAATGCGTCCGAGTTCACGGCAAATTTCAGAGACATTGCCCCAGGTGAATTTGACCAAACCATGTTCTGGTAAGGATTTATTGGCTGCACAGACGCGCTCGCGCATTTCTTGTAAATCTTTTGGCATTAGCGTAACCCCGCTTTCTCGATGAGTGGGTAGAGATAGGCTTGCGCTTCTTGGATGGCAGCTCTTGTCTCTTCCACTGTTTCACAATTTTCAGACCACATTTCAATCAAGAATGGTCCTTTGTAATTGGTCTTTTTGATGACCCCAAACATGTTTTCCCAGTCTACACAGCCCTGACCAAATGGCACGTCTCGGAACTGACCTTTTGAGGTTTCCGTGACCGCATAAGTGTCCTTGAGGTGAAGGGCTGCAATGGAGCGGTGTCCATTGTAAAACTCACTCCAAATATCATTGTGCCAAGCTGAGACATTGCCCGTATCTGGGTAAACGAAAAGATAAGGAGAATCAATTTCTTTTTCGACTGCCAGGTACTTCTCAATAGAATTGATAAAGGGATCATCCATGATTTCAATCGACAACATGACTTGTGCTTCTTCAGCCCAGTCGCAAGCGGTACGTAAATTTTTAATAAAGCGAGCACGTGTTTCAGGTGATTTTTCTTCGTAGTAGACGTCATAGCCAGCTAGCTGGATCGTGCGGACACCCAAGTCTTGCGCTAACTCAATGCATTTTTTCATCAAGTCAAGCGAGGTTGCCTCCACCTCAGGATCGTTTGACCCTAGTGGATAACGACGGTGCCCTGAAAAGCAAATGGTTGGAATGCGAACACCTGTCTCGTAAATGGCTTTGACAACTTCCAAACGCTCAGCTTTTGTCCAGTCGAGACGAGCGAGGCGAGCATCTGATTCATCAACCGACATTTCAACAAAGTCAAATCCTAACTCTTTTGCAAAATTAAGGCGTTCAAGCCAGCTGAAGTGCTTCGGCGTCGCCTTTTCATAAATACCAATTGGTCGTGTCATAGACCTCACCCCCAGATACGTCTGATTTCGTCTTTAAAGTCACGAGCAGCTTGGGCTGGATTTTCAGCTTCTGTGATGCCACGTCCTGCGATAAAGGTAAAGACATCTACACCTTCAAAGAGTTTCAAGGTATCCACATCAAGACCACCTGTGACAGACACACGGAAGCCCATGTCAACCAATTTTTTCACCTTAGTCAAGTCTTTTTCACCCCAAGTTTCGCCTGCAAGTAGGGCATCACGTGATTGGTGGTAGATGGCTTGTGAGATACCTGCGTCAAGCCATTGTTGAGCTTGTTCGTAAGTCCAGTGGCCATAGAGTTCCACTTGGATTTCTCCCTTTTCGCCACGTTCTTCCTTGATGGCTTTTAGGGCTGCTTTCATAGTTGGAATAGTCGCTGAGCAGATACACGTCATCCAGTCTGCACCACGTTTGGCATTGTTTTTGGCAACTGTTCCTCCAGCATCAGCACACTTAGTGTCTGCCACGATGATTTTTTCAGGGAAAAGGCTGCGCAAGACTTCAACGAGTTCTGAGCCAACTTGAAGCAAGCAAACGGTGCCTGCCTCAATCACATCAACCTCTGCACCAACTGAAACAGCTGCTGTAATCGCCCCTTTCAAATCAGAATGGTCAAGGGCAACTTGTAAATTTGGAATGTGTTTTGTCATAGTATTATCCTCTCTTTATCTTGTCTTATCGTCTTTTGTTAGCTTTCCAAATCCATACCTTCTAAGAATGGACTTGATTTTGATTCTTCAACCATTGCCAGTACTTCTTCGGCTGTTTTGCAATTTACCAAACGCTCGATTGAATTTTCTAACTCGAACAAAGCCACGATTTGCGGAATGGCTACTGTCGTATGGATATCTGCCGATGTTGCTGCGAGGCAAAGCAAGACAGAAACTTCCTTGCCATCTGAGAAAGTCACAGGCTCAGTGAGGGTAATGAGTGAGAAAGCGTCACGATTGACCCCGACACCTGCTTGAGCATGTGGCATAGCCATGCCCGGCATCAAAATGTAGTACGGTCCGTATTCCTCAGTTGATGCGATGATGGCTTCGTAGTATTCTTCCGTAGCCGCACCGCTTTCAATCAAGGGTTCCACAGATTTATGAACCGCTTCTTGCCACGTCTTCGCAGACAAGCCCAGACGAATGGATTGATTGTCAATAAATGATGATTTGAGATTCATGGAAATTCTCCCTATTTATCTTCTAAAGAGAAGGTGCTCTCAATCGTCTTGAAAGCACCCACTTGTTATTCGCTTACAAAACTGCTTGCAATTTTGTTTTGATTTCATTGTCATCCATCAAGTTGTCAAGACCAACAAGATGACCTTTTGTACGACCAGCCAATTCATGGATGAGGTGATTTGACGCAATCACGATATCATATCCTGCTGCGAGACCTTTTGCTTCACCTACTGAGCAAGACGCAGATTGGATATCTGTCACACCGAGTTCACGAAGGGCTTTTTCAACTTTCATTTTAATGACCATCGATGAGCCCATGCCATTTCCACATGCTGTAAGAACTTTAACCATTGTGTTTTCCTCCTATAAAGAAATCTTCCATTTATTGTGCTTCACCACGATAGTAAGCTTCTTTGTCTTTTGCTTTTGCAAATTGCAATTGTGGGATTGCAAGCAAGAAGACACAGACAATCACGTAACCAGCAATTCCTAGGTATTTGAATAAGTATCCAAATGGCAACCAAGGAATTTCAAAGTCGATATTTCCATGGTAACCACCAGTCAAGCTCAGCAAACCAACTGCAACTGCACCAAGCGCTACTTGAATAACACCTGAAATGAAGGACAGACTTGCTGCAGCTTTCCAACCACCGCGTTTGTCAGCGTAAACTGCAATGGCTGCATTGTCGAAGAATACTGGAACGAAACCAGTGATGATCAAAATTGGATTTTTGAAAATAACGAGAAGTGCGATCGTGATCAATTGACCGATCAAACCAAAAGCAAATCCTGAAAGTACTGCATTTGAAGAACCAAAGCCGTATGAAGCTGCAACGTCAACCGCTGGGAATGAACCAGGGAGCAATTTGTTTGAAATACCTTGGAAGGCATTTGTCAATTCAGCAACGAACATACGTACACCTTGCATCAAGATAAACAAGTAAACTGAGAATGTAAGTGATGTTTGTAGGATATACATGAAGAATGCTTGTTTTGCTGGGTTAAAGGCACCAGCACCAATGAGTTCTGCATTGGACATGATTTCTGGGCCAAGGACAGCAAGGATACCACCAAAGAAGACAAGCATCAATGTTGCAGAAGCAACGACTGTATCGTGGAAAATGCCCAAGAATGTTGGCAATTTCAAGTTGTCCAAGTTATCTTCTTCTTTACCGAAGAATGGTGCAACCTTGTCGACAAACCAGATAGCAAATTGTTGTTGGTGTCCAATGGCAAATCCACCGCCACCAGTCAAGCGTTGGGTTGGTTCAACAGTCATATTTGAGCTGACAGCCCAGTAAAGACCACAGATGATACCAACTGCCCAAGCGCCGAAGGCATTTTGAAAGGCTGGAATCAAAAGCAAGACAAATACTGAAATAGTTGCTGCTTGTTGAACCATGATGTGACCAGTGATGAAAAGAGTCCGTACTTTCGTCACTTTGCGAAGAGCAACGAGCAGGATATTGACACCAAAACCAATCAGCAAAGCTGTTGTCGCCACACTGATGAAGCCCATGGTTTCCAATTTCGCATTGGCAGCTGCCAAACCAAAGTAAGGGTCGATAACGGCTGCTTCCAAGCTAAATTTCTTAGCCAGGGCAACGAGGATTGGACGGAATGTCGTTACCAAACCACCGGCACCAACGTTCAAAATTAAATAACCAACAGTGGCCTTGATGAAGCCTGCAAACACTTCATGAAATGGCTTTTTCAGGAGAAGGTATCCTATTAAAACCAAGAGACCAACGAAGAAGGCTGGGTTCTGCAAGATATTTTGCGAGAACCAATTTAGGGGAGCTAGGAATAAATCCATGATAACTACCTCTTTTCTTTTATTTGTTTTCTATAGGTTCATTATAGTTTTTGTAAGCGTTTTAAAAAAGACCAATAAGTACACACCCAAGTGTGCAAAACTAGACTTTTCATTTTCACCTATAATAAAATAGCTTGGAAAACGCAAAAGAAAAAGGCTAGGTCAGTTAGACCTTGCCTTTTCTGGTTGGATATTTCCATTGGAAATCCAATTTATTTTAACAACATGTTAGCTCCTCCGCCGTAGACAGACTCCCAATCCGATTGAAAATCTACTACCGCCTTTTGAACCGCAGGAGTCTCGACAGCATTCCACAACAACTCTGGATTGACCGTAACACAATGCCCACCCAATGTTAAAGTGTGATTAACTTGCGCTATATTTTTATAGCTCGCTCCTAAAATTTTTGTCACAACTTTTCTATCTCGAATATATTCTACAATAGCTGTCATCGTATCTGTCATGTCACTATTCAGATTTTCCATACGATTGTAGTAAGGAGCGATATAATCCGCACCAGCCTCAATAGCTAGAAAAGCTTGCATTTTTGAATAAATTGCTGTCGCCGTAACTCCAACACCTCTATTTTTGAGAGTCTTTATTACTTTTAAACCCTCTGTTGTCACCGGAACTTTAATAAAAACTGTCGCATCTATTTCCTTTAAAATACAATCGGCTTCTTCTAGCATTGTATCCGCATCTGTCCCAACAACTTGTACATGAAGCGTTTTTTCTGGTCCAATAATTTTTCGAATTTCTCTTAGATGAGTATAGGTGTCAACCTTTCCCACCTTTTTCAAAATAGATGGATTTGTTGTTACACCTTCAATCGGAAAAATTTCTTGATATCGTTGAATGTCTGCAAGATTTGCACTATCTAATAGAAAGGCCATATTCCCTCCTTATGCAACTATTTGGATAAGGCTTCCTTCTTTTAATTGCGGTAATGTTTCTGCCTGGATGTGAAGAGTCCCTGGCAGACTGCCTTCTTCACTACCATCTAGAGAAACTGTAATATGCCCTAAATTAGCAAGATTCGTTTCTACCAAATTCCCAACTGCTGTGATAGGATAGGCAACACCATCTACCAACAATTTCCCACCGATTTGAATTTCTCCAGCAAGATTTTTATTGTCAATGGTGAAACAATACTCTGCCAAATCAACCGGGGCACCTGCACCAAAAAGAATAAACATATTTGCCTCAGAGAGCATCCCTTCAGCCTCTGGACCAATACCTACAATATGTGTCTCAAATAATGTTGTCATTACAATTCCCTTCTCTGTTTTCTCCTTCTATTTTAACTATACATACCAAAACTTGCAATCCATGCTACGATAACACGAGGAACACCGTTCAAGAAACGTGAGTAAAGCACAGATGGCACACCAACTTCTACTGTTTCAGCTTCTGCTTCTGACAAACCAAGCGCCACCGGAATAAAGTCACAACCGTTTTGTGTATTGATGGCAAACAAAGCTGGTAATGCCATTTGTGGTGGAATGTGACCTTTACCAATTTCAACACCAATCAAGGTACCAATAATTTGAGAAATGACTGCACCAGGACCTAAGAGAGGAGACAGAAATGGTAGTGAACAAATAAAACCAATAATCACTAATCCCCAGACATTTCCTGTCAGTGGAACCATTAATTTCGCAATCCAATTTCCGACACCAGAACCATTGATGATCCCAATCAGCAACGATACAAAAGCCATGAATGGCAAAATAGTATTCAACATAGTTTGGATTGCATCACGTGCAGCCTGATTAAAGATGGCTACAACCTTACCAGCTCCCATACCGATACGTGCTACAAAGCTTGTTTCTGCACGTTGCTCTGTAATTTTCTTGCTAGTATCATAAGTTGCTTGTTTTGGAGTTGAAACTTTTTCGACTGCTACTCCTGTTTCAGTTGCTGGTGTAATTTGATCAACCCCAACAGCAGATACATAGATTTCTTCAGTGATGTACTGAGCTAATGGACCGCTTTTTCCTGTCGCAACAATATTGATAGTTGGAATACCTTTTTTAGGATAAATTCCACAGCGAAGGGTTCCACCACAATCTACAATTGCTAAAGCAATTTCTTCATCCGGAATAGAAGTTTTAAAGCCATTTACAGCTTCCATACCTGTCAATTCTACAATTTTATCCACAATCTCTGGTTTTTCACCACCACCTGTGATATAGATAAATTTATGTTTTTCTTCTGTTGGTGTAATGACTAAGGGACCACCAAAACCGCCACTACCTTTAACAACTTTAATGCTATTATATGCCATTTTCTTATCCTCTTTCTCTTATTAGCTCAACGTTTTGCTCAATGTAACGCCTTGTTGTTTACATACCCAGGCAAGTTGTAAAGTCAGTTACCCAACCACCCACAGCATTCATCACAAGACCAACCAACATATAACGAATCGCCAAATCCATTGTACTTAGACCGAGTGTTTCAAGACCAGAAGCGATTCCCAACCAAACAAATAATTCACCTGGATTGATATGAGGGAATACACCGTTTGAAGTGTGACAGAATTGCATTTGAGCTGCAACAAAACTTGGTTTGTAGTACTCTGGCAAGAAGCGTCCCATACTGATGGCCATTGGATTTCCAAGTATAAAGGCTGAAATGAATGGAAGAATCATGTACCGACTCACTGGATTTTTAGCAGATGCTTCTGCTAATTTATTAACCTTTTCTTCTCCTAAAAGTGCAATCAGTGCATTCATTGCTACCAAAAGCATCAGTACAACTGGTACAATTCCAGTCATCCAACTAATGAAAGTCTCGCCCCCTGATTGGAACAATTTCATGAAACCTTCTGCAAATTTTGTAATGTAGTTCATAATCAAACTCCTTTATTTATGATTAAATTGTAGTTTAAACCGTGTTTTTAAGAGCTGCCATTGGCTAGTTACATCCAATAATGGTGCAGATTTAGGAACTTCTTTGTAGTTTCCTGCTTCCACACGTAGATAGAGCTCACGCGCATCCTCTATCGCGATTTGTAGTAATTTATTTTCCTTACGTACCAGAGGGTTGTATGTGTCAAAGTAATGAATATCTTGTCCAACATAATCAGGCATGGGTTTAAATTGAGCTAAGACAGTTACTCCCTGCATCTTACGTGCATCTAACACCATCCCGTTAGCATCCACAGCGAACATGACAATCGTCCCTGATTTAATTTTTCCAGCTCGACGTCCAATCGCAACACGCCCTTTCTTTCGTAATTCTGAGTAGGTCTTATTGAAATTCTTCAATTGCTGTAACCCCAATATAATTTGCAAAATATAGGCTACAATTACAACTGCCCCCAATATATAAATACTATTCATATTGTCCTCCTAGTCCATCTCCCTGATACTCTGCAAAGCAGTCATAAATGGAAAACCCAACCGTTCTTTAATTTGTGATTTCTGTTCTAAACGAAATGTATTATCAAATATTTGATAGAGTAAATCTTGGTGCTCTTCGCTCAATTCTTCTGGAATTAGTAATAAAATAAAATCTGTAATCTCTTGACCATGAATGGTCATCAAAGAAACTTCATCATCTTCTGGTACTAATAATGTAATTTGTGAAAGACCGCTGACTGTTAAATGTGGAAAAGCGAAGCCATTGTCAGAAATTGCTGAGTGCTTTTTCTCTTTTGCAATCAACTTATGAACCGCCTCTGGCATCAAAAATCCCTTATCTACCAATGTGTCCAACAAAGTTTGTAAATTGACTTCGTAAGATGCTTCTTTTATAAAATCAACCGTCAATACCTGACCATATAATTGAATTTTTCGAGCCAACACCATCCTCTCGATACTTTCACGCTCTGCTTGATTTTCTTTCGTTACCCACGTCAAGGATAAAAAAGATTGAAATAGCTCTTGACTGCAAAGTAAATTATCCGTAAAAATCAGATCATACCGTTTTTCTAACTCTTCATACGGTTGATGATTCGTAAATTCAAGAAAATCCAATTGAACATCTCTGCCGAACAGACGAACTATCTCTTGTTCCACAAGTTGGTTAAATGAAAGTCCTGCTTGAGTAATGACTGCAATCCGTGAAATCAAAGGTTTACTATTTCTAGCTAGTAGCAAATCCATCCATACAGCTAAAAGAACACTTTCTTTTTCTGAAATGCGCATGTGAAGGGCTGCTCCCAATTGTTGTAGAAAAAACTGAGCAACAACTGTCGAAAATGAAGATCGCATCAACTGTTCACGAAGCCCTACTTCTGAAAATTCCCATTGCATGGTACTTCGATTTAACAAATAAATCAGATGTTGCTCCAGTAATTGAGCGCTTTCGTTAACTGCCAACTGAATTCCAAATTCTTCAACCGTTCGTCGCAAGGTATCCTGTACAACTTCCATAACATCCGAACGATGAATTTCTGCAGGTAACAAACCAATCTGCATCGGAAAAGTTAAAAAATCTTTTTCAGCTTCTGTGATCGAACGCTGCCAATAATATTCCAAAATTTCGTAGAATATTGTCGGTAAATCCAACTGATTTTGTCTTGTAAACCACTTAAGTTGTTCTAGGTCCACTGGCTTATCTTTGCGTATCCAGGTGATTTTCATGGTATATAAAAAGCTTTTTTGTACATCCAAAGGAAGATTCTTACTTAAAACAAAGTCACGATAAGTCTCATTAACTTCGCTTGGCAATTCAATGTCGTCTTCAACATAATCCATCACTTCATACAGATAGAGCAATCGTTTTGACAGTTCTGCACCATCTAGGCGAATTCCAATCCCCGTTTTAGAAGTCAATGCTAATCCATACCTCTCCAAAACGAGCTTCATTTTGGCCATATCTCGACTGAGGCTTCTTCGGCTGATCCCTAGTTGATCTGCTATATCATCTGCAGAAATATAACCATCAACTGCAAGTAAGGTTTTAAAGAAAATAGCTTGTCTTTTATGAAATGAATTTAAATCTGTTGACAGCAATAATTGTTCTGATATCAGCAAGCGAAACGCCTCTGAATCATAGATAAATAACGAAAGTTGTTCTCCCTTTTCCTGTATAGAAAAAATGTGACCATAGCTATAGAGTAAACTCTCTACCAACAATTTAATTGATCGTTTAGAAAGTTGAAGTCTAGAGCTTATCTTCTCGTAATGTACATGTGGATGAGAAGACAAATAATATAGTAATTCTTTTTTGTTTCGTTCTAGACTCATAGTTCTCCATTTCTAGCCTCTTGTCTTACCTCCTGCCACATTAGTCGTTACCCCAGTAATATAGCTTGCCCGGTCTGACAAATAATAGCAAACCAAGTCAGCAACTTCGCTCAAACGCCCACTGCGTCCCAATGGAATGGTGCTAGTATTACTGTAACCTGCGCGGAGTTCTTCAACTGTTTTACCACGTGTGTATGCGAGGGCACTCTCGTATGCGGGAGTACGTAATCCTGTCGCTTCCATAATGCCCGGAGCAATACCTACTACTCGAATTTGATGCTTGGCTAGTTCCTTGGCCCAAGACCGTGTCAATGAATAAACAGCACCTTTTGTGGCTGCATAGATACTTTGTCCTTCGCTACCTTCAAGTCCTGCTTCCGAAGCCATGTTGATAATAACTCCTTCTTTTTTAGCAACCAAAATGCGCGCTACCGCTTGCGATACGAAGAACAGACCCTTGATATTGATTCCCACCATCTTATCAAACTTGGCCTCATCTAACTCATAAGTTCCTTGTGGCTGGGCTGCATCTACTAGTAAGCTTGGGAGGTTAATCCCTGCATTGTTCACTAGACCATCAATCGTGCCAAAACGCTCAATTACCCTATCAACTGAATCCTGAACCGCTAAAGCACTTGACACATCCGTCTCTACAAATAACAAATTTTCATCTTGAAAATCTGAGTCTCGAATATCGAAATTTGCAACCTTAGCTCCTTGTTCTAATAAGC
This sequence comes from Streptococcus gallinaceus, assembly GCF_040545695.1. Classification (NCBI taxonomy): domain Bacteria; kingdom Bacillati; phylum Bacillota; class Bacilli; order Lactobacillales; family Streptococcaceae; genus Streptococcus; species Streptococcus gallinaceus. The sequence continues at coordinate 42,016 of NZ_JBEPMK010000006.1, forward strand.
TCTGAACAATAGCAAGACCAATTCCCGAGCTACCTCCCGTCACAACATAGACCTTGTCACAGATTCCTAACCAATCTGACATACGCTTTCCTCCTAATGTCTTTTTCAACATTATTATAGAATGAAAGCGATTAATACTTAAGGACATTATTTTTTTCGCTTTTAAAAAGATATGTCCTTAACTCGTAAATTATCATACATAACAAGTATATCAAAGCAATTTACCCGATTCAATACAAAAAAATCCCCAGTCATTCGACTGGAGATTTCGGTTTTATCGGTTACAAACGTGCATTCAATTCTGCTGCAAGTTCTTCAAATCCTGGTTTGCCAAGAAGGGCAAACATGTTTTTCTTGTAAGCTTCTACACCTGGTTGGTCAAATGGGTTAACACCGTTGAGGTAACCTGAAAGACCGATAGCCAATTCGAAGAAGTAAATCACATAACCAAGAGTGTACTCGTCTTGTTGTGGAAGTGTCACAAACATATTTGGCACGCCACCGTCTGTGTGAGCAAGGAGAACGCCGTCTGTTGCTTTTTTGTTTACAAAGTCAACGTCTTTACCTTGGAGGTAACCAAGGCCATCCAAGTCTGCTTCTTCAGTTGGGATTGTGATGTTCTTGCGTGGTTTTTCTACACGAACAACTGTTTCAAACATGTTGCGGTAGCCTTCTTGGATAAATTGTCCAAGTGAGTGCAAGTCTGTTGAAAAGTTTGCTGAAGTTGGATAGATACCTTTTTGGTCTTTACCTTCTGACTCACCTGCCAATTGTTTCCACCATTCTGAGAAGTATTGGAGAGATGGCTCATAGTTAGCAAGAACTTCTGTCACATACCCTTTTCTGTAAAGGATGTTACGAACAACTGCATATTGGTAAGATTCATTTTCTGAAATCTTGTTTGATGAATAGTGCTTACGAGCGTCATTAGCACCTTCCATCAATTTTGTAATATCAGCGCCAGAAGCTGCGATTGGCAAAAGACCTACAGCTGTCAATACTGTAAAGCGTCCACCTACGCTATCTGGAACAACAAATGTTTCCCAACCGTTAGCATCTGCTTCAACTTTTACAGCACCTTTTACGCGGTCAGTTGTCGCATAGATACGTTTGTTCGCTTCTTCTTTACCGTATTTTTCAACCAAAAGTTCTTTGAAGACACGGAAAGCAATAGCTGGCTCAGTAGTCGTACCTGATTTAGAGATAACGTTAACTGAGAAGTCTTTATCTTTTACATATTCTACGAGGTCTGCAAGGTAGTTTGAAGAAATTGAATTTCCTGCGTAAAGAATTTGTGGTGCTTTGCGCTCTTCAGCAGTTTGCAAGTTCACAAATGATGTGTTTAAGAAGTCAATTGCCGCACGCGCGCCAAGGTATGAACCACCGATACCAATGACCACCAAGACTTGGCTGTCTGATTGGATTTTCTTAGCTGCTTCTTGGATACGAGCAAACTCTTCCTTGTCGTAATTTTCAGGAAGGTCGAGCCAACCCAACATTTCTGCTCCTTGTCCTGTACCTTCACGCAAAGCTGCATCTGCTGCTGTTACGTGCATTTGTAGGTAGTCTAGCTCATGTGGTGCTACAAATTGGTCCAAGACCTTTGAGTAGTCAAATTTAATATGTGCCATAGTAATCCTCCATTTTTGAATCTATTCTATGATACCGCTTTACAAGCAATTTTTCAAGTAGTTTGTTAACTTTTACACATTTTCAAGAAATTTTCATAAAGCAAAAGAGCACACACCTGACATCGCTTAGGGCTGCTGGATTCCTCCCCTGACCCGCTTCACGCACAAATGTTGCTCCAAAGAGTATTATACCACAAATCTCAGTTTATGCAAGTTCGGTACCTGCTCATTGTTAATAATAATATACAACTCTATCTAGTAAGTAAGAAGGCAACATCTACCAATCAAGAAGTAACTAATCAAAAACATTGCCGTTGATAACAGCTCTGAGTTTGCATCTTTGAGTGAACTTGACAATATCCAACATCCTTACACTAGACGAAACATCAAAGCGTCATCATTCTGATTACCAATGAAACCAAAAACGATGGTTAAAGTAACCGCCAAAACGATTAGAGACAATTACTAATCCATAGCACTGAAAACACTATAAAACAAATCTAAGAAATCATTAAACAAGAATACTTCACAAGCGGGGGATACCCAGTCAATACAAATCTAAAGGTATCATGAACTTGTCAACGGATTCCTCAGAGAATTTATCTCTAAGGAGAAACTACTGACGCTCATTACAGCAGAAAATCGGTCTAAGATAGCTTCCTATATCCACCAAAAACTGAAAAGTGTGTTTCAAACAGTCAACTATTTACCAGATAAAACTTATCACACTTAGCTTAATATTCTTTAAAAACTAATTTTTATCGGTTGAGGCAACTTCCTCCTTTGGAGTATTTTCCGAAATGTCTCCTCCCTTAACTTCTGGGAAGTTTTGGGCAATAGCTTGTGGAATACCTTCGCTATTAGGAACAAGCTCTTCTTGTGGAATATGGTTTTTGCTGACATCAATCGTTTGGAGGCTTGGGTTAGTCTCTGACAATTTCAAAGTTTCAATCGTATTGTTTGAAGCATTCAGGTTTTCAAGAGCCTTATAATGATTGATTCCTTCCAAGTTTGTCAGTTGATTGCCAGAAACATTTAGAGTTTCAACAGAAGTCTGCTCACCGTCAATTGCTAAAGTTTCGATATGATTTCTTTCCACAGAGAGAGTCTTCAGCTTCTCTGCTTCTTCCACTCCCTTAAGATTGGTCAACTGGTTCTCAGTCAAATTCAATTCACGCAGGCTTGGATTGTTTTTTAAGAATTCAAGATTAGAAACCTTACTATTAGTTGCTGTCAATTCTTCCAATTTCTCTGCCTTCAAGGTTGACAAGTCAAGTTTTTCATTGTAGGACAGGAACAAACGATTAAGTTTGTCTTTGTTAGAAAGCGCAGAAATATCTGAAAGGTTGTTGTGTTCCAAACTTACAGCTGTCAAATTGGTCAGATGGGAAATCGGTGTCAAGTCAGAAATGCGGTTATAGTCCAAATTCAAGGATTCTAGCTTGCTTAACTGACTTAGAGGGCTGAGGTCTGTCAAATTATTCCCAGCCGCCGCAACAACTTTCAAATGGGTAAAGTCTTTCAAGAAGGACAGGTCTGTAATCTCATTTTGAGAAATATCAATGCCTTCCAGCTGGGGCAACTCTTTTAGGAAGGTAAAGTCCTTAATACCTGTCTGCGTCATCCAGATCTGTTTCAGGTTCTTAAACTGCAAAACCGGTCTAACATCATCAATCTTTGTAAAACCAATACCCAAGACTTCAAGATTTGGCATCAAATCCAAGTTCTTTCGTTTCAAAGGATCTGTACGCTGACCAATATTGAGGTATTTAACCGTCAACAACCATTCTTTCATCCGTTCAGGGTCAGTTTCTGTCGAAGGAAATGGTTGATCTGCTGTCGCATGAAGAATATCTTCGATAATTTCGTCATCAAAACCTAATGATTTTAAGGTAGCCATCCCGATTTTATCATGGGCATGAGGATCTTGATGAGGATCATCAATCGGCTTTCCAATATCAACCTTATCAATCAAAATCGCATGGGAATGGTCACCGTGGGGATAGACAAAAACTGGTCCATCTTCGGTGTCTGCCACTTTGATACTGTCCGCTGAAAGGCCCAAAATATGAGCCAAATATTCTTTCTTTGACTGAATTTGCTTGGCAGTTTCATCTTCTTGAGGTTTTTGAGGGCTGACAGGTGGTAAATCTTTCTCTGTCACAGTTCCCAAGACCTGATATTCTTTCCGAGCTACTTCAAGGTAGACCTGAGGAATATGGCTTTCCCATTTACTAGCAACCAAATGACTATAAGGAATCAGGTGGGTGTGACCATGATGGTCTACCAGCAGACCTAAACTTGTCTGACCTTGAACGCCACTACCATTAAATTGAAAACCGTCACTGGTTGGATAATCGACACCTGGGAATCTCTTCTTAACAGATGGTACCGATGGTATCTGACTACCGTTTGACTGATTTTTTTTAGAACTTGGAGCCAAAGCCTGTCCTGTCTCACCACTGTTAAGATGTCCTAGAGGCCTTGGACTGACCTTAGGGAGCTCTGTTCCTGAAAGGTCTTTTTTCCAGATATAGTGGAAATGATCCCCATGTCGTACCGTGTAGCCATTTTCATCTTCGGCAACAATATCCTTAGGATCAAAAACATAGCCATCATCTAGTGTCACACCAGAAGAAACCTTCTCACCAGTTTTTTTTGTGCTAGCGCTAGTACCGCTGCCAGATTGCTTAGGAATTAAGTAAGCCCATTTGCTATTCTGTAAATCCTTATAGAAAATAAAGTGAGAGTGTCCATCATGGTCAATGACAAGCCCGTCATCCGTCTTACTGATAATTTGTGACTCTTTTTCAAATAAAAATCCATCATCTGTTGGAAAATCAATACCAGCAACACCCTTGGCATCCATTCTCTTTTGATTTTTTGTTAATTTTTTAGCGTATTTCAGAGAGATAATATTGGCATCTTTTTCTTTCGGGTAATAATGATAATAGCCGTTAACAGAAATAATGTAACCCTGCTCAACCTTATAGAAAATATCTTCTTTTTTAAAGGTATAGGACTTATCTGGGAGGGTCTCTTTCAAGAACATCGCCCTATACGGAACTTGCCCTTGAACAAAATAGGAATCCCCTCCTTGGAGTCGCAGATAGCCTTCCTTTTTAATGGCAGTTACGACAACAAGCTCTTCTTCCGAAACCTTATCGGTTTTTGAAACCTGCTTTTCCACTTTATATGACTGGTTAGTGGTTTGTTTTTGTTCGATATGACAAGCCGTCAAAACAAGTTGACAAGACAGCGTAATTCCTACCAAATACATAATACGATTGTTTTTATTCACAACTTCACAACGTCTCCTTTTGTTAACTAGTTGTTATTTAACTAGTTAAGTTTAACCTTATTCACCAATTTTGTCAATATCAATCTAAAAATTATTCCCGCTTATATCACTATTTGACTCTTGTTGGGCTAAAAGTTTAGCCACTTTTTTCTTTTTCCGCCCCTGCCGAAAAAAATCTTTCATAAGGATCGTACATTCTTCAGCAAGAACACCTGTCTCCACCTCAACTCGATGATTGAGGCGTTGGTCTGTCAAGATATGGTAGAGGCTTCCTGCTCCCCCAAACTTTTGATTGGCCGCGCCATAAATGACCTGAGGAATGCGCGCCAACCCAATCGCACCGCTGCACATAACACAGGGCTCGATGGTCACAAACAAGGTTGCATCCAGTAAACGCCAGTTGCCTTCCGTCGCATTGGCTTCATTGATGGCCATGATTTCTGCATGCATAATGGCTTGATTGAGTTCCTCACGCGCATTGTGCCCACGCCCGATAATCCGTCCCTCTTTGACAATAACGCAGCCAATGGGAATCTCCTCTTTGGCCAAGGATTTCTCTGCCTCTTTCAAGGCCTTCCTCATATAATACTCTTTTTCTTCTTGTGTAAATTCCATGACAATAGTATATCACAAAAAGACCAGCACGGAGCTGGACTATTTTATCATTCCTTGATCCAAGTAACTTCCCAAATATACCATCCTCTATACTTTGTTTTAACATAAAGCTTGTCCAAAGTAGAAAATGGCAGTTCTCCCATCTGATTATTTTCGATTGGATCCATAATAACTTCACCTCTGTGTACACCAAAAGCATCTGAAGTGGCGGTCATTAAAATTGCAGATTTTACTTTATAACCTGACGGTCTTGGTAAAGAGGCTACCTCTCCGCGCCTAATTGTTACACCACTGATTGTCATGCTTCCCATTCCATCATTTTCAGTAAAATATCTAACATGAACATCATATTCGGTTGGATTTTCAGTATATAAATCTTTTTCAAGATTTGGTTGATTTGGGTAAACTGGCTGTGTAGGTGCCATTGGCTCTACTGGTTGTGCTGGTTCCACTGGCTGTGTAGGTGCCATTGGCTCTATTGGTTGTGCCGGCTTCTCAGCTTCGACCTTTTTATTGCTCAAAGCCATAAATGCAACACCTTCTTGCGACCAACCGCGAGTTGCCAAGACCGCGTACTCATTGGCATCTTTCGTGTAAAGGTGCTTTTTGAGACCACGGTTATACAAGCGGTAAACAGGCGTTTCTCCAAATGAACGGAAGGCTACACCTTCTTGTGACCAACCACGAGTTGCCAAAACAGCATACTCATTGGCATCTTTCGTGTAAAGGTGTACTTTCAGACCACGGTTGTACAAGCGGTAAACAGGCTCACCTTGCTGATCTTCAGTATTCCAAGCCACACCCTCTTGTGACCAACCACGAGTTCCCAAAACAGCGTATTCGTTTGTATCTTTTGTATAAAGGTGCACTTTAAGACCTTTATTATATAGACGATAGAGAGGTGTATCTGCCTGAGCTGTTGCCCCTAACATACTAGCAAATAGCATCGCACCCAATGTTAATATTAGTTTATTTTTTTTCATATTAAACTCCTTTCGTTTCTATTATAACGAATATTCCCTATAAAACAACCTTTATAACTTAGCAGTAACCGACCATTCACATTCGTTTTTATGCATCAAATTTGTTTATTATGGTTTTTATAGGTTATTTACGAACCTATTTTTTACCGAACATTTTATTCGTTTCTGTTTTTCTTATAAAAGAAGCGTCTTTCTAAATCAGTGTTCATATTTTGATTTTTTAAAAAAAATAAGAGAGAGGCAAGCCCCTCTCATGTTATTTTGATATACACTGCTTATTTCACCACGATGTTGACCAATTTATTTGGCACTGCGATAACCTTGATGACTTCCTTACCTTCAATCTCAGCTTTGACCTTGTCGTTTGCAAGAGCCGCAGCTTCTAATTCTTCCTTGCTCAAGTCTTTGGCAACCGTCAATTTGGCTTTGACTTTACCTTTGATTTGGACAACGATTTCGACTTCGTTTTCAACCAGTTTCGACTCGTCCCATGTTGGCCATGCCACGTATGAGATTGATTCACCCGATGCGGTCAAACCTTGCCACAACTCTTCTGCCAAGTGTGGTGCAAATGGTGCAATCAACTGAACAAAGCCTTTGGCGTAGTCTGCAAAGAATTTGTCTTCTTTGTTTGCTGCGTTAACAAAGACCATGAGTTGGGCAATGGCTGTGTTGAACTTCATTTGCTCAATCTGCTCTGTCACCGCTTTAACAGTCTCATTGTAAACCTTGTCCAAAGCGCCGCTATTTTCCGCAGAAATCTCCTTAGTTATCATCAAGCGGTAAACGCGATCTAGGAACTTGCGTGACCCTTCGAGACCTTCTTCGCTCCAAGCAATGGAAGCGTCAAGTGGACCCATGAACATTTCGTAAACACGGAGGGTGTCGGCACCGTATTGCTCAACTACATCATCAGGATTGACAACGTTCTTGAGGGATTTAGACATCTTAGCAGGTGCTTGTTCGAGCTCTTCGCCTGTTTCGATGTTGAAGAAGCCACCGTCGCGTTTTTCAACCTTGTCTGTGGCAACAAGGGCGCCACGATTATCGCGGTAGCTTGTTCCCAAAATCATGCCTTGGTTAAAGAGTTTTTGGAATGGCTCTTTGGTTGGTACCACACCAAGGTCATAGAGGAATTTGTGCCAGAAACGGGCATAAAGCAGGTGAAGAACAGCATGCTCTGCACCACCAACATAGATATCGACTGGCAACCAAGCTTTAAGCAGCTCTTCGTCAGCTAGTTTTTCATTATTGTGTGGGTCGATGTAGCGAAGGAAGTACCAGCTTGAACCAGCCCATTGCGGCATGGTGTTGGTTTCACGACGTCCTTTGACACCATCTTCACGAGTGACTTCCAGCCAGTCAGTCAGGTTGGCAAGTGGTGACTCACCTGTACCTGAAGGCTTGATGTCTTTGGTCACTGGAAGAACAAGTGGCAATTCGCTTTCTGGAACAGCTGTTGATGTACCATCTTCCCAATGGATGATTGGAATTGGTTCACCCCAATAACGTTGGCGACTGAAAAGCCAATCACGAAGGCGGTAGTTAATTTGTTTCTTACCGTAACCATTTTCCTCAAGGAAGTCAACCATCTTGTTGATGGCTTCTTCTTTGTTGAGGCCGTCAAGGAATTCAGAATTGATGTGCAGACCGTCTTCTGTATAAGCTGCTTCTTGTACATCCCCACCTTCAAGGACTGGAATGATGTCAAGACCGAATTGCTTCGCGAAATCCCAGTCGCGTTCATCATGCGCAGGAACCGCCATGATGGCACCAGTACCGTAGCTTGCAAGCACATAGTCAGAAATCCAGATTGGAATTTCGCGACCATTGACAGGGTTGATAGCATAGGCACCTGTCCAAACACCAGTTTTCTCTTTGGCAAGGTCTGTACGAGCAAGGTCAGATTTTAGGCTTGCTTGGCGTTTGTATTCGGCTACGCTTTCTGCTTGTTCAGGAGAAGTGATGGCGTCCACCAAGTCATGTTCTGGAGCCATAACAGCGTATGTCGCACCAAATAATGTATCAGGGCGAGTTGTAAAGACGGTGAAGTCCTTATCCGTACTGGCCACTTTGAAGGTCACATGCGCACCCGTTGATTTGCCAATCCAGTTGCGTTGCATGTCCTTGATTGATTCTGGCCAGTCGACTTCTTCCAAGTCTTCAAGCAAACGTTCTGCGTAGGCTGTGATTTTCAACATCCATTGGCGCATTGGTTTGCGGACAACTGGGTAACCACCACGTTCAGATGTTCCATCAGGAAGCACTTCTTCGTTGGCGATGGCTGTTCCCAATTCTTCAACCCAGTTTACAGGCACTTCAGCTTCATAAGCCAAGCCTTTTTCGTAGAGTTTTGTGAAAATCCATTGTGTCCATTTGTAGTAATTTGGGTCAGTAGTATTGACTTCACGGTCCCAGTCGTATGAGAAGCCGAGAGCGTTGATTTGGCGCTTAAAGTTAGCAATGTTTTCCGCTGTAAATTCAGCAGGGTCATTACCAGTGTCCATAGCGTACTGCTCAGCTGGAAGACCAAAAGCGTCCCACCCCATTGGGTGAAGCACGTTGAAACCTTGCGCACGTTTGTAACGGCTAAGGATGTCCGTCGCTGTGTACCCTTCTGGGTGACCTACGTGAAGACCAGCACCTGATGGATATGGGAACATGTCAAGAGCGTAAAAATTAGGTTTTTCCGCGTCCGTTCCCGTTTTAAATGTTTCATTTTGAGCCCAGAAGGCTTGCCATTTCGGCTCAATTTCTTTGTGATTAAAGTTTGCCATATTGATGTTCTCCAAAAAATATCGTTCTTTTTATTATAACATGAATAATAGTAATAAAAAAGCTGAAAATCCACGCCAATAACTGCTTTTCACAAAATTTTCTTGACAAGGAGACCAACTTCCTCTATACTAATTCCAAATGACATACTGCTTTAATCATGTCCCGTGAGGCATATAAGCGCTACAAGAGGTTTTCAGCATTGACTACCTACTATTTTTGTGGACGTTTACTGGCTCAAGGACTTTCCTTGAGTTTTTTCTTTGCGCATGTGACAAGCAGCATGGCATGATTGTTTTTAAAGGTCTTGTTTGGACTTTTATGCCATTTAATAAAGCTGGCCCGTGAGCCATCATTAAAGGAGAAGACGAAATGTCATCATTACAACTTGATAAAAACAATTGGCGTGCTTTGACCGCTGCCATTGTTGCTTCTGGAACTGACGATTTGAACGTTATGTTTCTGGCTTTTTCCATGTCCACGATTATATCGGACCTATCTATCTCGGCAGCTCAAGCAGGCTGGATTGGCACCATTACCAATCTCGGGATGCTGGTCGGTGGACTACTCTTTGGACTCTTGGCTGACCGCTACAACAAGTTCAAGATTTTCAAGCTAACCATTCTCATTTTCTCAGTAGCGACAGGTTTGATTTTCTTTACAAAGAGCTTGTCTTACCTCTACCTCATGCGCTTTATCGCAGGAATCGGGGTTGGCGGCGAGTACGGTATTGCCATTGCCATCATGGCGGGTATCGTCCCTCCAAGTAAGATGGGGCGTATTTCCTCACTCAACGGCATCGCTGGTCAAGTCGGATCTATCAGCTCTGCTCTCTTAGCTGGATGGCTCGCACCTGCTCTTGGTTGGAAAGGCCTCTTCCTCTTTGGACTACTTCCCATCCTGCTACTCGTCTGGATGCAACTAAGTATCAACGACCAAGCAATCAATGATAACGGGAATACTGCTGCAGAGAAAAAAGAGCCGATTAACATCCACGAACTCTTCAAAACACCAGCTATCGCTGCGCAAACAATTGCCCTCATGGTCATGACAACTGTGCAAATTGCGGGCTACTTCGGCGTGATGAACTGGCTTCCAACCATTATCCAGACCAGTCTCAATATTTCTGTCAAAAATTCATCTCTATGGATGATTGCAACTATTCTTGGTATGTGCGTTGGGATGCTGGTCTTTGGTCAATTGCTAGATAAATTTGGACCAAGACTCGTATACGGTATCTTCTTGCTAGCTTCTGCCGTCTGCGTCTACCTCTTTCAATTCGCCAATTCTATGGCAGCCATGCTCGTTGGCGGAGCCATTGTCGGATTCTTTGTCAATGGGATGTTTGCGGGCTACGGCGCTATGATTACCCGACTCTATCCCCACCATATCCGCTCAACTGCAAACAATGTCATTCTAAATGTCGGTCGTGCTGTCGGTGGCTTCTCCTCTGTTATCATTGGAATGATTCTTGATGCCTCTAGCGTATCCATGGTGATGGTATTCCTTGCAAGCCTCTACGTCATCAGCTTCCTTGCTATGATGGGCATCCGCAATCTCACGCCAAAAATGTATACCAAGCCCACAACAATTTCCTAGACAAACCAAACCCACCAGAACAGCAGTTTTGGTGGGTATTTAGTTTGCTAAATATTTTTCTAAATCAGGTAATCTATCCCGCGTATCTTCCAAACCACGGTCATAAATTTCTTGGAGTTTATCCAGATCTTTTTCAAGTCGGCCAATTTTTAGTTTTTCCTGCGGACGGAAGACAAACAATTCTCCAGCTTCTTCCAACTCAATCACGCGCTCGACAGCTTGATTGTAATGTTTGTAGCGCATAGAAGCAACTTTTACAAAGTTTGGATACTTGCGATAAAGTAGCTTGTAAGCTCGTCCACTAGATGGTTTTTTCCGGTATTCTTTTGGCTGAGTCAGGACCACGATGAGTTTGTCAAAACCAAGGCTGCGTGCAAACTCGACCGGAATACTGTCTGACAATCCACCATCGAGGTATTGCTTCCCTTGCCATTCGACCATTTTGGAGACGATAGGCAGAGCTGAGCTTGCCCGAAAAATCTCCATTTGCTCAAAAACATTATCAATCTTGAAGTAAGCTGGCTGACCAGATGACATTTCCGTTGCGACCGCATAAAAATCAACACCAGATTGTTCAAAAGCCTGCTCATCAAACACATCTAGTTTCATCGGAATTTCGTAGTAGGTAAAGTCTTTGTTAACCATATTTCCCGTCTTCAACCAAGAGCCAAAACTCATATAGTTTGGATAGGAAATGTATTTCTTATTGTAGCGAAGGGCCCGACCACGCTGACCAGACACAAAGTTGACACCAAACAAGGCTCCAGCTGATACTCCGACAAGGCCATCTACCTTGATGCCCGCGTCCAAAAAAGCATCCAGAACTCCAGCTGTGTAGAGCCCACGCATGCCGCCACCTTCTAAGACCAATCCTACTCTCATCGTTTTCCCTCTTTTCTTTTAGTTTTTATTATAGCAAAAAAGCAGAAAACTCTCTTTAATTTACTATAAAAAAAGCCGAGCTTACGCTCAGCTTATTCTTGTGATTCTTCTTGTTTGACTTGCTGGATATACTTGTAAATAGATACTTCTGACATCCGGAAAGCTTCTGCTGTTTTGGAAACTGAATCCTTAAAGTCAAAGAATCCTTTCTTGTAAAGCGAACGGACAATGGCAATCTTTTCAGTGCGTGTCATCCGGTGCTTGGTCAAATCTTTCCCTTGGGTTTCACGAATAATAATATCTTCAATCAATTGGTCTGCTGTTTCATAGAAGTTTTCAATTGCTGAGAAACTGATTTGCTCAGCTGGTTCATCTGTCAATTGGAGAGATTCTTTCAAACTAATCAAAGTGCTTTCAAATAGATTTTTCAGAGCAAGTAATTTTGTCTTGTCAACATTTACACAGATAGCTCCGATTAGTTGACCTTCATCCTTAATAAAGTAGCTTGACGAATACATCTCTTTCCCGGCAGCTGTTCTTGTGCGGTAATTGACAACGTAATCCTCCTCCAAATAAACCTTTGATTGTAAGATTTCCAAAATCAAGTCCGTAGCTGGCGCACCAACTTGGCGACCTGATAGGTTATTCTTAATGTAAACCAAAGAATGATCTAACCCTTCTGTAAAATCTTGAAGTACAATCTCTGTCTCTTTCCCCATAACTTTTGCAAAAAAGTCAATTAGGGGTGGGTAGGGATTAAGTCTTGCGTCCATTTTAACCTCATCTTTCTACGCAAAAAACGATCATTTATATTTAAACTCATTGTAGCATAATTATCTTAAAACTCAATCATTAAAGCACTAATTTTTATGAAAATTATGAAATTTTCACAAATTATATTTTTCTTTATCGCTTTATCAAATAGTCTATAAAACAGGTATTTTCAGACTATTCAATAAAATTACAAAAGACAATTTTTCACAAATTAATGATAAATTTTCTTTCTGCTTTAGCTACTGAATCCTTTTCTATCGCAAGAATTTGAAATAGACAAAAGCCAGATTATTCATCTGACTTCTTTTTTTACCAAATAATGACACGTTCTTCTGCTGCGCGCCACATGCCGTCGCCTTCTTTGATATCGAAGGTCTCGATAAAGTCATCGAAGTTTGGCAATTGCACATTGGTCCGTAATTTACCCGGAGCATGCACATCGACTGAGATCAAGAGTTGAAGGTACTCTTCACGTGCCTTCATACGCCAAATACGCGCAAAGTTGGTGAAGTATTCTTCAGCTGAGAAATCGGCATCTTTCTTGGCTGCTTCAAGTGCTGCCGCAAGACCACCTAGGTCGGCTACATTTTCGGAAACCGTTAATTTCCCGTTAACCTTGCCACCTGCAAAGTCAATCCCGTCAAACTGAGCTACGACCTTGTCTGTGCGTTCTTGGAAGGCTGCGTAATCCTCTTCTGTCCACCAGTTATTCAGACTACCATGCTCGTCAAAAGATGCACCGTTGGTATCAAAAGCGTGTGAAATTTCATGGGCAATCACGGCTCCAATACCGCCATAGTTGGCTGACGAAGACTGATCCAAGCTGTAAAATGGTGCTTGTAAGATGGCAGCTGGGAAGACAATCTGGTTTTGTTGTGGGTCATAGTAAGCGTTAACCATGTGAGCAGGCATGTGCCACTCGCTGCGGTCTACAGGCTGATTCCACTGACTCCACGTATGCGCAATCGAAATCTTAGCCAAGTTTTGTGCATTTTCTACCAAGCTAAGATTTTCGTCGATAATTTTCTTGCTATAGGTTTCTGGCAATTTTTCTGGATAACCGATATGTGGCGTGATGACATTTAATTTTGTAATGGCTTTGTCACGCGTTTCAGGTTTGAGCCAGTCATTTTTCGCTAAGCGGTCCTTATAAACCTCAATCATAGTGGCTACTTTTTCTTCCACATCTGCCTTAGCTTCTGGGGAGAATTTTTCAGCTGCATACCAGAGACCGAGTGCTTGACTGTAAGGTCCTTGCGCAAGATAGTAAGCCGCTTTCTTCTTGTCCATGGCCTGAGGCGTACCAGACAAGGCACGACTGTAACTACCTGCAAGCACACGAATCTCATCTGTCAAATAGCTGACATAGTCAACCGCAGCATTTTGCACCAAGCTAGCCTTAAGCAGTGGCCAATTCTGTTCAGAATAAAACTCTGCTGCAAAGTCTGTCCAAAAACGTTCTTCTGGTACGATAACCTTGTCAGGTTTTTGACCCAAAATAGCTGTGAAAATGGCGTCCAGTGGCAACTCTGGTGTCAACTGTGTAAAGTCAGCCCAGTCGTATGGATGATAGAGTTTGACATACTCTGAAGACTCTTCACTTGAGAGGACGTACTTGGCAACTTTTGCATCCAAGGCCATGCATTTATCCAAGATATCCGCGACATCTTCAGCTGTAAAGCCGAATTTGGGAAGAAGTTCTTCCTGCATTTCACGCCACTTGGCAAGCAATTCCTTGCCTTTTTCATTATCATCAGCGTAGTAAGTCGTATCTGGCAAGATTGTATGCGGAGCGTAAGCCCAAAGGACATTCATCTGTGCATTCATGAAGTCTGGAGATACACCAAATGGAAGATAATTTGGCTTACCAGCCAACTCATACTCTGCAATTTTTTCAGCAAACTCAGCAAATGAACCCAAGGCCTTGTATTCTGCAATCAAGTCTTGCACAGGCTCTGTTCCCAGTGCTTCACGTTTGTCAAAATCAGCAACCATCTTGTGGAACTTGACAAAATTTTGGAGAACAGCATCCTCTGGCAAGTCTTGTCCTGCCAACCAAGCATCTGTTTTGTCCATCATCAAGTCTTCAATCTCGTCCGCCAAGTCTGAAAATCCACCTGTACGAGGCTTATCATCAGGAATAACAGCTGTTTTCGCCCATTCGCCATTGATTGCTTCGTAAAAATCATCTTGTAAACGTACCATTTCAATTCCTCCGTTTCTTTCTATACTATCTTAGCAAAATTGACTTAGATTTTCACTTCCCAACTAGGCTTTCTTTATTTTTCTAAGAATCATGCTCAAGCAAAACATCACGAGGCTGATACTGACACAAGTCCCTGATAAAGTGAGGTCCAGTTTATTACCCACAAAAAATCCTAGACTAGCTGTCAAGAGGCCGCTCAATTGACCAAACAGTAAAAATTGACCAAAGTGACGAGACCAAGGTAAGACTGTCATAGCTGGTGCTACCAAAAAGACAATGACCGTCATAGAACCCACAGCATCAAAGGCCAAAACCGTTGTCAGAGATACAAATAGTAAAATTGCAAGTCGTATGGACTTGCCAGCCACACCCGAGAGGTGAGCCTGCCGTTTATCGAAGAGATAGAGTTTGAGATGTTGATAAGAAAGCAGGAAAAAAACGAGATTGGCCAGCAAGGTGATGCTAGACTTAAAGACCGAAACCGGGATTGAAAATCCTAGGAAATCCATTCGATGGAGAGGTGCAAAAATCACTTCCCCCATCAAAACCATGTCCACATCGATGTGGACATTTCGTGCAAAAACGGAAATCAAGATAACAGCCAAGGCAAAGAAAAAGGAAAAAACTAGCCCTGTTGCCGCATCGTACTGTATTTTTTGGCTATGCAAAAAGTCAATGGACAAAACAGCTAAAACCCCAAACACCGTCGCTCCCAACATAAGAAGAGGGGAATCTAGGCTATTGCTGATGAAAAATCCCAAGACAATTCCCAGTAAGACTGAATGCGATAGGGCATCTGCTAGCAGGGATTGATTTTGCAAGACCAACAAGGAACCGATGAGACCGCAAGAAGAAGAAACCAATACTAAAACTAACCAAACTTCAAACACGAGTATTCTCCTTCCTTACATAGGTCACATAGAAAAAGGCAAGTAGGGTGACAAACGTCATACACACAATAATACTTGGCCCCGTCGACAACCCCGACACAGCCGAGCTAACCCAGGTTCCCAAAAAGGCAGAAATAACTGCTGACACGGAAGACAAGAGTAAGACACGACGATAATTTCGACCAAGGAGTAGACCAAAAACTGCTGGAGCAATTAAAAAACTACTCATCAAGACTGCCCCGACCACCTTCAAACCAACAGAAATTAAGCAAATCATCAAGAACATGGTTAGTCGTTTGAGAAAGGTCACACGAACCCCGACCAATTCCGCAAATTGTGCATCAAAGAGATAGAGCTTAAATCCTTGATAGCAGACAAAGAAGAGACCTAAGCAAATCACCGCTACCACACAAATCAAGAGAATATCATCTTTTTGGATAAAGGCCGCCTGCCCGAATAAATAGGTCGCAAGCCCTGCTTGAGAAGCCCGAGAATAATGCGCATTCCCCTGAATGTAATTTTTCAAGACCATTCCAAGACCGAAAAAGGAGGCCGATACGAGGGCTAAAATATTGATGAGACTATGTCGGCTATTTTTATTGACCCATTGAACCAAGGCATAAGAAAGATAGCCAGACAAGACAGACCCCAGCATGAGCAAGAGTGGATTGCGCGATTGAAAGAGGATAAAGGAAAAGACAACTCCTGGGTAGGCCGCATGTCCCAAGCTATCCCCAATCATACTTTGCTTGGTCAACACGCTAATAGTACCAACCATGCTAGAGGCAAACGCTAGCAAACAGGTTCCCAAGGCGACTGTCCAAAAGGAATATTCTGTCAAAAGAGAAAACATGGTATCACTCTCCTCCTTTGGTCAGAAAGAAATCACCCATAGCGCCATAAGTAGCCTGATAATGACTTGTCGTCAAGACTTGGTCCACTGAACCGCTGGCTACAACCGTACGATTCAACCAGACAAGATAGTCAAAATAATCCGCAACGGTTGTCAAATCATGATGAATCACAATCGATGTTTTTCCCTCAGCCTGAAATTCTTTTAGCGTATCCATGATGATTGCCTCTGTAATCTGGTCAATCCCAGCCAGAGGCTCATCCATGAGATAGACTTGCGCTTCCTGTGCCAAGGCACGAGCTATAAAGACCCGCTGGCGCTGACCACCTGATAATTGGTCAACCTGACGGTAACGCAAATCTTGCAGGTTCATACGCTCAAGCGCAGCCTCTACGATTTCCTTGTCTTTCTTTCCAGGACGTTTGAGCCAGTTAGCTATATGAGCATAGCGCCCCATGAGAACAATCTCAAAAACCGTTGCAGGGAATTGCCAATTGACCTGACTGGCTTGAGGGATATAGGCTAACTTTTTCTGAATCAACTGACCAAGCTGATCGGACTGTCCCAAGAGCGACACCTGTCCTGTCACTTGTCCTTCTAATCCTAATATAGCTTTCATCAAACTAGATTTACCTGCTCCATTTGGCCCGACAATAGCGGTTCTACTCCCATCAGGAATGACCAAATTCACATTTTCCAAAGCGGAAACCGAACCATAGGTCAAGTTCACTCCCTGCATTTCAAGGGCTGCTTCCATGATAATCCTACTTTCTACTAAAAGAGAGTGGGATAAAAATCGTGATTTCGTAGAAATCGATCCCCTCACTTTTTATTTTTAGGTTTGGGCTGAAACAGTCTATTCCCAGACTGTTTCACTCCCACCTCCGCACAGTTGACTAGCTTCAAAGGTCCAAGATGAGCTTTGAAGGCTGGAGATAAAACTGACGAAGTTAGTTACAAGATTCGAAATTGCTTGCGCAGCAAGGAATGAGAGCATTCAGTCAACTCCTGCGTCAAACTGTTCAACCTGAAAAAGTCGGAGAGTTTAGAACTTTCATCCCGCTCCCTGACTTTTTATGCAATTATTATTTTATTTCAATGATGATACGATGAGGTTGATATTGTGTTTGTACATATCAATGTATGTATCCCCGTCTTCACCTTCTGGTGCCAAGGAATCTGAGAACAATTCTTTTCCTTCGCCAGTCACAACATCTACCTTACCACCTTTAGCGGCAACTGCTTCTTGTAGTTTTTTCATACGCTCAGGGTTAGTTGTAGACTCTGTAAAGATTGCTTTCACTTTGTGGTCAATGATCAAATTCACTGTATCAATCATATCGCTATTCGCAACTTCTGAGTCTGTGCTGACACCTTGAGGTGCATACAGTGTGAAACCGTAACGCGCAGCGAAGTAGTTAAAGGCATCATGTGGTGTTACCAAGTAACGGCTGTTTTCTGGGATAACGCTCAATTCTTTGCGTACCCAAGCGTCCAAGTCATCCAGTTGAGCAAGATATGATTTTTCATTTTCTTTGATTTTTTCTGCTTTAGCAGGAAGCAATTCTTGCAGTTGAGCTGACGCGACTTTAACCGCTGATTGGTAGAGGCTAATATCAAACCAAAAATGTGGATCGACGATTTTTTTCCCATCCTCTTCCATTGTGTTGATTTTATCTTTAGGGAAGTTTTTGGTTACTGCAACACCTGTTTGTTCCAAGGCATCAACCATTTTTCCTTCAAAGTGCAAGCCGTGGTAAAGTACCAAGTCTGCATTTTTCAACTTATTGAGGTCGCTTGATTTTGCGACATAAAGGTGTGGATCTTCGCCAGCTGGAATGATTAATTCGCGCTTGACATCGTCACCCGCCAACTGGTAAACCATATCGTAAAGGAACGATGTGGTTACCGTTACAGTTGGTTTTTCGCTTGATTTTTTTTGAGTTGTTGTGGATTGACAAGCAAACAAAACACAACACGACATTACGGCAAGCAAACTTGCAATGATTTTCTTTAACATAGAAACTCCTTTTTATGTTATGTGTATTATATTATTAGGTATACCTAATTCATTGTTTAATATATATTAAAAAAGATGATTTGTCAACCTTTTCTATTATTTTTTGATATAATAACAATGAAAGTGAGCAAAGATGACACCAAATAAAGAAGATTATTTAAAATGTATTTACGAATTGGGGCTAGACGGACAAAAGATTACCAACAAAAAAATTGCTGAAACCATGCAATTTTCTGCGCCAGCTGTCTCTGAAATGATGAAGAAACTCCTAGCCGAAGGATTGGTCCAAAAAGATGATCAACTTGGTTACCGCTTGGAAGTTCAAGGGCAAAAAATGGTTGCCGACCTTTATCGGAAGCATCGGCTGATTGAAGTATTCTTGGTCAATCAACTGGGCTACTCAGCCGAAGAAGTCCACGAAGAAGCCGAGGTACTAGAACATACCATTTCAGACCTTTTCGTTGAACGACTAGATGCTGTACTCGGTTTTCCACAAATCTGTCCACACGGTGGTACCATTCCAAGAAAAGACCAGCCCTTAGTTGAACGGTACTCAACCAAACTAGCCCATGTGACAGATATCGGCCCTTACCGACTCTTGCGCGTCAAGGACTTTTACCAACTCTTGCAGTATCTGGAACAGCATCAGCTAGCGGTTGGAGACCAATTGGACGTGCTCGAAATTGACCTTACATTTAGCCAGACCATCACCATAGCCTACAAAGGGAAGCAACTCACCATCCCTTTGAGCATTGCAGAAGTTTTATATGTAGAAAAAGAAAAAAGCTGAGAAAATTCTCAGCTTTTTTTAGTTTTTCGTGTCCAGCACAATGGTCACAGGACCATCGTTGACTAGGGAGACCTGCATGTCGGCGCCAAATACCCCGGTTTCGACAGGAACAAGAGTTGCTAGGGCTTGATTGAAGCGATTGTAAAATTCGCTAGCCATGTCTGGTTTGGCCGCTCCTGTAAAAGCAGGACGGTTGCCTTTTTTAGTGTCCGCAAACAGTGTAAATTGGGATATGGATAAGATAGAACCTTGAATATCTTGCACAGACAGGTTCATCTTGCCAGCTTCATCGGAGAAAATGCGCATATTGACAATTTTCCGAACGGCATAATCCATATCTTCCTGGGTGTCCTCAGGACCAACTCCCACCAAGAGCAGCAAGCCCTGACCAATCTCTCCAACTTTTTTCTCATCGATTGTCACCGCTGCTTGAGAGACACGTTGTATGATAATTTTCATCTTTCTCGCCTTATTTGTTTGAAATCTTACCCATTGGTCCGTTTGACAGAATAAACTTCTGGCACAGACTTAATCTTGTCTACCAAACTTGTCAGACTAGCTAGGTTTGGAATACCAAAGGAAACATGAATCGTTGCGTACTTCATATCCTTAGTTGGTTGAGCGCTGACTGTCGAAATATTCTTGCTTGAATTTGTCAATACTTTCAAGACATCATTCAAGAGACCTGAACGATTGAGCCCGTAGATATCAATGTGGGCCACGTATTCCTTGACAGAATGCTCATCTTCCCAATCAACATCAATCAAACGGGCTTCGTAATTATCCTGAGCCTTGAGATTCATACAGTCTGCGCGGTGAACAGCGACACCACGCCCCTTGGTAATGTAGCCGACGATCTCGTCACCTGGTACGGGATTACAGCATTTGGCAATCCGAATCAAGAGACCTGAAGCTCCTTCGATAACAACCCCGCCTTCATGGCGGATTTTCATGCTGTCCTTGCTGGCTTGTTTGACCTCACCACCATTGACCAATTCATCCGCTTCTGCCTTAGCTTTTGCCCGCTCAGCCTCTCTCCGCTCTTTTTCCGTTAAGCGATTAAAGACAGACATGGCAGAAATTTCACCAAAACCAACTGCTGCAAACAAGGACTCATCCGTCTTGTAGCTGGTCTTCCGCAAGACTTCATCCATGTGCTTGCGGTCAAAGTATTGGTTGGCCACATAACCATGCTCCTGCAAGAGCGTCTGCAACATTTCACGTCCTTTAGAGACAGACAGTTCCTTGTCTTGATTTTTGAAAAATTGCTTGATTTTATTCCGAGCCTTGTGGGTTTTAACGATATTGACCCAGTCACGACTTGGCCCAAATGAATTCGCATTGGTTACAATCTCGACCTGGTCCCCTGTGTGGAGTTTCGTCGTCAAAGGCACCATTCGACCATTGACCTTGGCACCCGTTGCCCGCTCCCCGACCTTGGTATGGATTTCATAGGCAAAGTCAATGGGAACAGAGTCCTTAGGCAATTCACGAACCGTTCCATCCGGTGTGAAGACGTAGATTCGCTCGGTGAAAATATCGTCCTTGACAGAGTCGACAAAGGTCTTGGCATCTCCTGCATCAGCTTGAAGTTCAATCAGATTGTTGATCCATTTGAGCTCGCTTTGTTTGGCAACTGCATCGCCTCCGCGTTTGTAAGCCCAGTGAGCCGCAACCCCGTATTCGGCTACTTGGTGCATTTCACGGGTTCTGATTTGAAACTCAATGGGACCTTTAGGTCCGTAAACCGTCGTATGAATAGACTGATAGCCATTGGCCTTTGGATTGGCAATATAATCCTTGAAACGTCCTGGCATTGGACGCCACAACTCATGAATATAGCCCAGCATAGCATAGACATCGCTCGGCGTTTCCATGACACAGCGAATAGCAATCAAGTCATAGAGCTCATCAAACCGCTTCTTCTTGTCGTGCATTTTACGGTAAATGGAGTAAATGTGCTTTGGTCGACCGTAAATATGACCTTCCAAGTGGCGATCACGCGCATAACTCTCAATCTTATCCACAACCTCTGTCACCAAGGCCTCCCGCTCACGGCGCTTCTCTGTCATCATGCGGGTAATCTTGTAAAATTCAATCTCGTTGAGATAGCGGAAAGACATATCTTCCAATTCCCACTTGATAGAAGAAATCCCCAAGCGGTGCGCAAGTGGAGCATATATTTCCATGGTTTCTCGTGAAATCCGCTCTTGCTTGTCCTTGCGTAAGTGCTTAAGAGTACGCATATTATGCAAGCGGTCTGCTAATTTGACCAAAATCACACGCATGTCTTTGGACATGGCGATGAGCATCTTGCGGTGGTTTTCTGCCAATTGCTCTTCGTGGCTCTTGTACTCGACTTTCCCTAACTTGGTCACTCCATCTACGATTAAACGAACCTCTGGACCAAATTCATTTTCCATGTCTTCTAAAGTCGTATCCGTATCTTCTACCACATCATGCAAAAAACCGCAGGCAACTGTGACTGCGTCTAGCTTGAGTCCCGCTAAAATACCTGCCACCTGGATAGGATGGACAATATAAGGTTCGCCTGACTGACGGAATTGCTCCTTGTGAGCCTCAACCGCATAATACAATGCCTTTTCTACAAACTTCACATCTTCTTCTGGCATGTAGGCGCGAGTCAGTTCTACAACTTCCTCCCCCGTAAGATTGACTTCCTTCATTTCAGTTCTCTCCTCATTTATTTCTACTATTTTACCATTTTAAAGTAAAAAGAAAAAGGCAAGGATTCAAAACTAGCTGATTATTTATCCACTTTTATGGTACACTGAATGTGACGATTTTAAGGAGTTTTAACATGATTGATGTAGAAGAAATTTTAGCCACCATGCAGCCCAACCAAAAGGTCAACTATGATCGCGTTATGCAAGAAATGGTCAAGGTCTGGCAAAGCAAAAATGAGCGGCCACGAATTCTCATGCACGTGTGCTGCGCCCCTTGTAGCACCTACACACTCGAATACCTGACTCAGTGGGCCGACGTAACGATCTATTTTGCAAATTCTAACATTCATCCCAAGGCTGAATATAAGCGTCGCTCCTATGTTACACAAAAATTCGTCCATGATTTCAATCAGCAAACAGGACAACGTGTTCAATTCCTTGCTGCCGACTATGTGCCAAATGAATTTTTTAAAACGGTGCATGGATTGGAAAAAGAGCCAGAAGGCGGCGACCGCTGCCGGGTTTGCTACGATTACCGCTTAGATAAGACCGCACAACAGGCGGTGGAGCTGGGATTTGACTACTTTGGCAGTGCCCTTACCATCAGTCCACACAAAAATTCACAGACCATCAACGCCGTCGGTATCGAAGTCCAGCAGGTCTACAATACGCAGTATTTGCCAAGTGATTTCAAGAAAAATCAAGGTTACAAGCGCTCAGTTGAAATGTGCAACGAATACGACATCTACCGCCAATGCTACTGTGGATGCGTGTTTGCTGCGCAGGCTCAAGGGATTGACTTGGTTCAGATCAAAAAAGACGCCCAACTCTTCCTGGCAGATAAAGATACGGCGCACGATTATGCTCATATCCGCTTCACCTTCAACGGAAAAGAATATTAAAAAGTCTGGATTTCCCAGACTTTTTCTTTGTCTTTATTTGGCTAATTCAAATGCATAACTGACAGCTGACAGGGCATAGAGCGGTGCAGTCTCTGTCCGCATGATGCGTGGTCCCAAGCCGACTTTGAGGGCTCCAGCCGCTTCAAAGACCTCAACTTCCTCAGGTGAAATGCCACCTTCTGGTCCGAAGATGAAGAGGAGGTTTTGTCCTGCCTCTGCCTGCGCTAATTCACGTACCAGTACAGCTTGTTCCCCTTCCTTGGCTGATTCTTCATAAGCGATGAAAATCTTATCAAAGTCTGCCAGCTTTTTCAGAAAATCAGCTTTCTTCTCAATCAAAGTCACTTCTGGGACCAAGTTGCGTTTGGATTGCTCCGCTGCTCCCAACACGATTTTGTCTAATTTTTCTTGGCGTTTGGCCAATTTTTTCCCGTCCCATTTAACGACTGACCAGTCGGCTGGGAAGGCCCAGAGGGCTGCTGCGCCTAGCTCGGTTACCTTTTGTGCGACAAATTCTAGCTTGTCCCCTTTTGGAAAGCCTGAAGCAATTGTCACTTGGACTGGTAATTCTACATTATCCGATAGTGCTTCTATGATTTCAAAGGAATGGGCTGCGCTGTCCAACACTTTTGCCAAGCGCTTTATATGATCGTTGAAGACCAACACTACCTCATCTCCCTCGGTCAGCCGCATAACGTTAAACATGTGCTTCACCGTGTCTTTGTCTGTGATAGTGACTGGATTTTCCGCTCTGCTATTTACAAAATACTGCTGCATCCTAGCCTCCGATGACGCCTGAAATGTCGTCCGTTTTCTTGAAGATGACACAGTTCCACTCGCCCTGCTTCATGTGAGTCTCAAGGAAAAAGCCTGCCTTTTCTGCCGCATCAATGACCATTTGACACTTCTCAGCGATAATGCCAGACATGATGAGATAGCCCTCGTCCTTAACCAATCGATAAGCGTCGTCCGTCAAGTGGATGAGGATGTCCGCAAGGATATTAGCCACGATGACCTCAGCCTCGATAGCAACACCCTTGAGCAAGTCACCAGCCGCCACGTGAATGTTTTCTGTCCCGTCGTTTAGGTCAATATTTTCCTGTGCCACGCGCACCGCCACGTCATCTAGGTCGTAGGCATAAATATCTTCGGCACCGAGAAGGGAACTTGCGATTGAAAGCACACCAGAACCAGTTCCCACGTCAATAACCGTTTCGCCACCGCGTAAGATTTGCTCAAGCGCAAAAAGGCTCATTTTTGTAGTTGGGTGCGTTCCTGTACCAAAAGCCATGCCTGGGTCAAGTTTGATGAGCTTTTCACCGCTTGACGCCACATAGTCTTCTGTCCAACTTGGGACGATGGTCAAATCATGGGTAATCCGAGCAGGCTCGTAATATTTTTTCCAGTTTTCAGCCCAATCTTCCTCGGCCAGTTCCTGTGTATTGAGTGCGATTTCCCCTGTTTCCACACCGAAACCAGTCAACTCTGCCAAGCGTTCATTGACCTGCGCCTTAACTGCCTCAATATCTGCCGTTTCTGGATAGTAAGCCGTGATAGTTACCATATCGGATTGCTCAATCTCAGGGTACAATTCCCCAAAACGGTCCTCCTGCCCAATGTAGTCGGCGCTATCATCAATCGCCACACCAGCACTCCCAGACTCAATTAAAATATTGGAAGCCGCTTCCTCCGCCTCACGATTGACCGTGATGGTTAGTTCTTTCCATGCGTTCATAAAATACCTCTCTAATTTCTATAAAATCAATCACATATTCCCCAATAATAACCATCTGGATCATAGACACAAAGCCTCCTATCATCGTCATAGTGATATGGATACTTTTCCTTATCAAGAGTTGCAGGTAAATATTGATAAGTGCGTCCCAAACAGATGGTTAACTTGACATTTTGTTGTACCGGCTCAACACTAATTTTTTCCACCAACCTGACTATTCCAATTTGAGAATCTTCCCATGCATTCGAGAGAACGTGTAAACCGCTTTCTCTATTTTCATATAGTTCTGATAAATGCAACAATTCACAGTAAAAATATCGGGACTTTTCCCAATTTGAAATAGATAATTCTGGAACTAATGAATAGTACCTCATCTCAATACCTCGGATACCCGTAAAACTCCGTCTCCGTCAACTCAGCTCTGCCTTTTTCAAAAGATTCTGCATCCCAGTTGAGACCAAATTCTGGGATGGTGTCGTCACTCAAGAAGTCCATAAGGTCGCTGAGTCCTTCTGTTGCGACGTCGTTTAATATTTGGGAAAAGTAGGCTAAAAATTCACGCGATAAACCTTTTTTTGGCTCATAAGGTACGGCTACTAAATAATCTTCCGCATCAAATTTTGTCTTTTCAGGGTTGTAAAAGAGCACATAATCTTCAAAAATGATGTCTTCTGCTGAGACTTCCCCCGCTTCATCAACGGTTTCCACTTCTGATTGATTTTGCGCTTCGAGGACAAACGTCACCTCTACCGCATGGTTTTTCTTGTCCCAATTCATGGCGAAGTCAAAGTCTAAGTGCTTCTCCAACTCCTCTTCTAATACTGATAAAAATCCAAATTTAGCCATTTCTCAACTCTCTTTTCTAATTTATAGTATAATTTTATTATAACATGATTGAGGGAGAAAAACATGAGGATAAGAGAAATCACGGACAGTGACCTAGAGGCTTATGTCCACCTGCAAAATACTGGCTGGACAGTGCAGACTTCTCCCGTCTATCAGCGGATATTCACCGTCGAACAAGTAAGCAAATCGCTGAAGAATCAGGGAAATACCCTAGTCGCAGAAATCGATAATCACATGGTCGGAGCCTTAGACTACTCTCCTTTTTACCCTTTTGAATCAGGAAAACACGTTCTGACATTTGGCATCCTCGTGGCAGAACCATCCCGTGTTCAGGGCATTGGTAGAGCATTGATGGAGAGTTTTTTGACTCGTGCCACAGAACTTGGCTACAAAAAAATTGCCATGCATGTCATGGGGACAAGTCCCGAAGCTGTCGCTTTTTATGAAAACTATGGTTTTCAAGTTGAAGCCTGTCTCACCGACCATTTCTACCTAGAAGGGCAGTATGTCGACGGCTTGATTTTTGGAAAATGGATAGGAGAAGACCATGCTCGATAATCTCGCTCTTCGGATGCGCCCTCGGACTATTGATGAAGTCATTGGACAGACTCATCTGGTAGGTGCTGGAAAAATTATCCGCCGTATGGTGGAGGCCAATCGTCTGTCTTCCATGATTCTCTATGGGCCTCCTGGTATCGGAAAAACGTCCATTGCATCAGCTATCGCAGGCACCACTCAGTATGCCTTTCGGACCTTCAATGCCACTACTGACACCAAAAAACGCCTACAAGAAATCGCAGAAGAAGCTAAATTTTCAGGCGTCCTCGTCCTTCTCCTCGATGAAATTCACCGCCTAGACAAGACCAAACAAGACTTTCTGCTTCCTCTCTTGGAGAATGGCAACATCATCATGATTGGTGCTACCACTGAAAATCCATTTTTCTCCGTCACGCCTGCCATCCGCTCGCGAGTACAGATTTTCGAGCTAGAGCCCCTCTCCAACGAAGACGTCAAAAAAGCAGTTCGGAACGTGCTTGACGACAAGGAACGTGGCTTTACATTTGAGGTTATCTTGGACGAAGAAGC
Source organism: Streptococcus gallinaceus (assembly GCF_040545695.1). Lineage (NCBI taxonomy): Bacteria > Bacillati > Bacillota > Bacilli > Lactobacillales > Streptococcaceae > Streptococcus > Streptococcus gallinaceus. The sequence goes on from NZ_JBEPMK010000006.1 coordinate 68,591, forward strand.
ACTTGATTTTATCGCGACAGCTACCAACGGTGACCTGCGGTCTGCCTATAACTCGCTAGACCTAGCCGTTCTCTCAACTCCTGAAGATGCCGACGGAAGGCGACACATCACGCTGGATATCATGGAAAATTCCCTGCAGCGCAGCTACATTACCATGGACAAAGATGGCGATGGGCACTACGACGTCCTCTCTGCCCTGCAAAAATCCATTCGCGGCTCCGATGTGGATGCCAGTCTGCACTATGCTGCACGTTTGGTGGAGGCAGGAGATTTACCGAGCTTGGCCCGCAGGCTAACGGTCATCGCCTATGAGGATATTGGCCTGGCCAATCCCGAAGCACAGATACACACCGTGACCGCCCTTGATGCGGCACAAAAAATCGGCTTCCCAGAAGCACGTATCCTCATTGCCAATGTTGTCATTGATCTGGCGCTTTCGCCCAAGTCCAACTCAGCCTATCTAGCCATGGATGCCGCACTAGCCGACCTACGAAAATCTGGAAATCTCCCTATTCCACGTCACTTACGCGACGGACATTATGCTGGCAGCAAGGAGTTGGGCAATGCCCAAACCTACCTCTACCCGCACTCCTATCCGGAAAAATGGGTTGACCAGCAATACCTGCCTGATAAGCTAAAAACTGCTCACTACTTCTCTGCCAATGAAACTGGAAAATACGAGCGTGCACTTGGTTTGACACAAGAAAAAATTAAAAATTTGAAAGCTGGAAAATCTAGTTCTGCCAAGGGATGAGACAGATTTTGATTGAGACCGTTTCCAATTTTTCATTTTTCCTCTTGAATTTTTTAAAAATTGTGATAAGATAAATGTACAGAATAAATGCTGTGGTATACGAATCCGTATCTAAGTGTTGACCGACTATTTTTGTATTACTAGGGAAACTAAGGTTTTCTGGCAGTATGCAGGCCGTCTCACACGGAAGCGACTAAGTCAGAAACGCGTTGCCCACCTGCTTATAAGCGTGCGGGATCAATACAAATCACGGGTCACCGGTACCAATACAGCTTTTTTAGCCTCCTTAGCTCAGTTGGTAGAGCAGTAGACTCTTAATCTATGGGTCGCAGGTTCGAGCCCTGCAGGGGGCATGGTTGAACATGAGGAAAAGCCTGATTTGACGGGCTTTTTTGCTTATCTGAAGTAAATTTGTTCAAGTAACTTGATGACACAAACTTTGTGTAACTAAAAAATGAAGCTAAGTTCTGCACTAGCTTCATTTTTATATTCAATGCCTTTTATTCTCCGAATTCTTCTTTTACAACATTCAGCGCGCGTTCGATGACTGCGTGCATGTCGTAGTATTTGTAATCCGCCAAGCGGCCACAGAAGATGACCTTGTCCCTCATGGCTGTCGCTTTTTCTTGATAGCAAGCATAGATGGCGTTGTTTGTCGCATCATTGATTGGATAATAGGGCTCGTCCCCACGTTTCCAATCAGCAGGGTATTCGCGAGTGATGACCGTCTTTGGCTGCGTCCCAAACTCAAAATGCTTGTGCTCGATAATCCGTGTATAGGGCACTTCACCTTCTGTATAGTTGACAACTGCATTTCCTTGGAAATTTTCCATATCCAATACTTCGTGCTCAAAATGCAAACCACGGTACTCCAACTGCCCAAACTCATAGTCAAAATACTGGTCAATCATACCTGTAAAAACAACTTTTTCAGCGCTGGCTTCCAAGTCAGCACGGTGAGCAAAAAAATCCACCTCCAGCTCTAAGTCAATGCCTTCCAGCATCTTTTCGATGATGACATTGTAGCCACCGATTGGGATCCCTTGGTAGCGGTCGTTGAAGTAGTTATTGTCAAATGTGAATCGAACAGGCAGACGCTTGATGATAAATGGCGGCAAATCTAGCGCAGAGCGGCCCCATTGCTTTTCTGTATAGCCTTTAATCAAGGTCTGATAGACATCTTGACCAATCAACTTGATGGCTTGTTCCTCCAAGTTTTTGGGCTCCGTATCCTGTAAATGCGCTGTCTGTTCTGCAATTTTATCCTTGACCTCTTGCGGCGTCTTGGTTCCCCACATAGCATAAAATGTATTCATATTGAAAGGAAGATTGTAGAGTTTTCCTTGATAATTAGCCACTGGAGAGTTGATATAGTGATTAAATTCCGCAAATTGATTAACGTAATCCCAGATTGCCTGATTGGACGTATGGAAGATATGTGCTCCGTACTTGTGAACGTTAATTCCTTCAACATTTTCACAGTAGATATTGCCACCGATATGGTTGCGCTTGTCAATCACCTTAACCTTTTTCCCGCGCTTAGTCGCCTCATAGGCAAAAATTGCTCCCGACAAACCCGCACCAACAATCAAATAATCGTACATTTTCTTCTCTCTTTCTTCTATCGCCATGCCATTATACCATATTTTAAATAGAAAAAAGAACCTGGGACTCAGTCCTGGGTTCTTGATTTTTTATAATTTTAGCAGTTTGACGCAGAGGTTGACATGTTCTCATTCCTTGCTATGCAAGCAATTTCGAATAGTTGAGGCTAACTTTGTTAACCTTATCTCCAGCCTCCTTGGACCTTTAAAGCTAGTCAACTGAACTGTGCGGTGATGGGTTAAAAAGGTCTGGGAGATCTTTTTAATCTGGAAATGGAGCTTGCAAAGCAAGTGTCAACAAAATCGATTTCTGTGAAATCACGATTGAGTCCCACGCTCATTCTTCTCGTTTGATTTGCTCAAAATTCGCCTTGCCATCATTGAGTTTGTCCCAGATGACAACTTCTCCCTGTGCCAACGATTTTTGTACATCAATAATGCGCTGATTGGACGACCCTCTGAACTGCAACATGAGATTTTTCTTGGTGCGGTCAAAGCGCCCATCTACCAAAATATCAATCAAATTCAACAATTCTAGCTTGTCATCGGTCTCCAGCATCATCTCCTCCCACATATAGCCTGTCCAAGACCAGATGTCTTTTTCAGGCAATTCCCGGCGAATCCGCTTGACCAAGGGCAAGAGAATACCTGTATTGAGAAAAGGCTCACCACCCAGCAAGGTCAATCCCTGCACATAAGGCTGTGCCAAGTCCGCCATAATCTGCTCTTCCAGTTCTTTGGTGTAAGGAATCCCCGCCTTGAAAGACCAGGTCGCTACATTGTAGCAACCCTCACAATGAAACATACAGCCCGCCACATAGAGCGAATTCCGCACACCTTCACCATCCACAAAGTTAAAAGCCTTATAGTCGATGATGCGCCCCTGACTCAGTTCAGACGACTTCCATTCCTGAGGCTGTGGATTATTCATGTGACTCCTCCTTTGCTCTAGATTACCCTATCCAGTACCTTTCTGTCCCCTCGCGGACATCCTCAAAAACACCGCTATTAGCGATAATCACCGCTCGACTGGCTGGATTGTCCACGCTACAAGTGACCAGCACCTTTTGGATGTTTTTGGACATAGCTGCGCTGATACCTTGTTCTAGCATAGCTTTGGCGTAACCTTTACCACGCGCTTCTGGCTTGACTGAGTAACCAATATGCCCACCATGGTTGAGCAAATGGTCATTCAAACGCAAGCGGAGGCTGAGAAAACCAATGGCTTCCTCGCCTACAAATCCTACAAACTGGATAGCAGGCACCCAGCCCTCAGGGATGTTTAGCCCCATCTCCGCGTCAGCATTGCCAGCAATCCAAGCTTCGTAGTCGAAGTTGTCCGCATCCCAGAAACCACCATCGTGAGCGGATCCCGCTTCTTCAAAAGCCCGCATCAAGGCTAAAATGGCTTCTTTATCGGCCAAGGTTGGTCTACGTAGTTCCATTACTTTTTCTTTCCAGCTTTTTTCAGCAATTCTTGCACGCGCGATTTTTTGTCTGATTTGACGGTTGAGTGTTTCTCGTGAAACTTCTCCACACGCTGCATTCCTTTATAATCTAATTGAAATTTTCCCATTTTCTCTACTTTCTATTTTCTCTAATTTCCTGGTGTTTTAATCGTTGACCCATTCATGTGTTTAACACGGGCTGAGATTTCCTTGTGGCGTCCGTTTACCATTGGACGAGCCTGAGGATTGCCCAGATAGCCACAGGTACGTTTGACCACATCGACGGTTTTAGGATCGGTGTTGCCACAATTTGGGCACTTAAAACCACGCTCTGTTGGCTCAAAATCGCCTTCAAAATCGCACTTGTAACAGCGATCAATCGGTGTATTGGTTCCCAAATAACCGACACGGTCATAGGCATAGTCCCAAACGGCTTCCAAAGCTTTGGGATTTTGCTGCAAGACAGGATACTCGCAATAGTGGATAAAGCCGCCACTGGCACCCGCTTCTGGATACACCTTTTCAAAGTCCAATTTTTCAAATGGCGTCGGATTCTTGCGCACGTCGTAGTGGAAAGAGTTGGTGTAATATTCCTTGTCCGTGATGTCTGCAACTGGCCCAAATTTCTCCGCATCCAAGCGACAGAAGCGGTCTGTCAAACTTTCAGATGGCGTTGAGTAGACCGAGAAGTGATAATCGTATTCATCAGACCAATCCGCACAGAGTTCCTTCATCTGACGAACGATGTCAACGGTGAAGTCTTTTGCAACCTCATTTTTCTCCCAATCACCACCATAAAAGACTGTTGCCACCTCGTAAAGGCCGATATAGCCCAGCGAAACCGTTGCGCGACGATGTCTAAAGAGGTCGTCTACGTTGTCGTATTTCCCAAGGCGATTGCCAAATGCGCCGTATTGATACAAAATTGGTGCGTTGGCTGGTGTCGCTTCTTTAACACGTTCTACACGGTAGACCAGAGCATCTTTTGCAATTGCCATCCGTTCCTTGAAAATATCCCAAAACTTATCCATGTCCCCTTTGGATTCCAAGGCGATTCGTGGAAGATTGACCGTCACAACCCCAAGATTCATTCGACCAGAGTTGACTTCTAGGCCGTTTTCATCCTTCCAGCCTTGTAAAAATGAACGACAACCCATGGGTGCCTTAAAGGAACCTGTCAAGTCAATAATCTTATCATAGGACAACATGTCTGGGTACATGCGCTTGGTCGCGCACTCCAAAGCTAATTGTTTGATGTCATAGTTGGGCGAATCCGGCTCAAGATTGAGTCCACGTTTAACCGTGAAAATCAACTTCGGAAAGATAGCCGTACGGTGTTCTGACCCCAATCCCTTAATCCGAATTTCCAAGATGGCTTTTTGAATCTCGCGCTCAAACCAGTTGGTACCAAGACCAAAACCGAGCGAGGTGAAGGGCGTTTGACCATTGGAAGTAAAGAGAGTGTTGATCTCATATTCTAAGGACTGCATAGCATCATAGATATCTTTACGCGTCTTAGCACGCGCATACTCTTCCCGCTTATCCTCAGCCACCCAAACTTCCGCATCCTTGAGGTGCTTCTGATAATTCAGCTCCGCATAAGGTGCTAAAAATTCATCAATTCGGTCAGCAGTACAACCACCATACTGACTAGAGGCAACATTTGCGATAATTTGTGAGATTTGCGCTGTCGCAGTTTGGATAGACTTGGGACTCTCGACCTCAGCATTCCCAATCTTAAAACCGTTGGCCAACATGCCTTTGAAATCTATGAGACAGCAGTTGGTCATAGGCGTATACGGACTATAATCCAAGTCATGATAGTGAATATCGCCCTTTTGATGTGCATTAGCCACATGGGCAGGCAACATTTTTAGACCGATCGATTTACCGACAATGCCTGCGGTCAAGTCACGTTGCGTGTTAAAGACGTCGCTATCTTTGTTAGCATTTTCGTTGACGACAGTCTGGTCTTTGTTGAGCAATTTATCAATCGTAAAATTGATATCGGTCGCCTTTGCCCGTTCAAAATCACGCTTGGTACGATAATGGATATACTCGTTGGCAATGGCGTATTCATTTGCCTGCAAGAGCTCGTGTTCCACGATATTTTGAATCTCGTAAATCTTGATATTTTGTGGGAAGCGATCCGAAATCTCTGCGATAACGCGGTCACAGATACCCTTTAATTTCACTTCCATTAACGGAGACATGGGAACCACTTCCGCAGTCGCTTTCAGCAAAGCCTCGTAAATCTTATCCTCGTCAAAAGCCACCCGACGGCCATCCCGCTTGATGACAACTGATGGTAAATCTTGTACTGCAACTACTACATTTTCCATATCATTTCTCCTTTAACTTACTGATATCTAGTCTACCACTTTAAAAAAATAAATCAATATATTGTGTAAAAAAAATAAAAAATAAATATTTTATACAATATATAGGAATTGCAAATATAAAAGAAAAGACTGTTTTCACAGCCTTTTTCACTTATTTCTTTTTATAAAGCGTAAGATGTGAGGTGCTTAAGTCCTCTTTTTCGTAGTTATCCTGCAAGACAGATTTGAGTTTTTCCGGCAAGGAAATCCCTTTATTGACCACCACATATTGTGCCTTGCCATTGTTCAAATCATAATCAAAAGCAGTTTTAGCCTCATTTGTCAAATATGGCTGGGCAGCAATAAACCGAGAGGATGAAAGATGACCTGAATTAAGGTAGACCTCCGCACTGTTATCCCAGCTGTAAATCTCCGCATCTTTGTCCGCATGAGTCTTAATGTAGCTGGCCACCTCTGTACGTTCCTTCGCCACTTGACCGTCCAAGACAAATGCCAAAACTGGCTGCATTGGGATAAACAAGCACACGAGTATCGGAAGGAAAAATTGTGAGCGAAGATAGCTGTAGGGAGCAGGCTTTTCTTCCTCCTCAATCATCAACTCTTCCAGATCAAGACTTTCCTTTTTCTCCTCCACAGAGGAAAGGGCCATGACAAAACCACAAGGCAACAATAAAATAAATTGACTCAAATCAATCACTGGATTGCCTAAAATAAAGACAATTTGCACCAAGAAGGTTAAAATAACAACCATCTTGATAGCCAAATGCTTACCAGACGCCATAGAAGCCAAGGCCATGATAAAATTCTTCAGGAAGCCAGTCAGGAACAAGATCAACAAGACAATCCCTGCAACCCACAATATCGTTGCAGACATGAAATTCAACTGCAGATTGTAAAAGAATGTCTGAGAGATGGCCACACCCAATATCTGCTTCACGAAGGTATAGTAACCAACAGAGTATATTATAAATAAGAAGCCAAATAAACTTGCCAAAAATTGGTAGACAGCGCGCGCTTTACGACCATAGCGAATATTGTAAACGAATAAAACTAAGCTCGCCACAATCCACAAGATCACACTCTTTGGATAAATCATGAAGACCAAGGCTGCATCAATTCCGTACAGGATGAAAGCCTCGTCCCGCACCGCATTTTCAAAATAACGAACCAAAAACCAAAGGCTGGTCAACACAAATGGCAAGGCAAAAATGGTTGCATAGAGACCACCAAAGCCCAAGGCCAGTACAAACAGGTAAAACCACATACTCAACTGAGTGGCCGTTTCACGGCTTTGGCTAAAATAGGCCATTAATTTGTAGAAGTAGACACCCGCGATCACCAAGGCGATAAACTGTAATCCGACGAACACCAGTGGATTTCCTAGAAACGTGCCTAAGAAAGTCAACAGATGGTACAGAAGACCATTGTTACTGAAGAAGTCTCCGTAGGGACTCTGACCGGCTTTCATAGCCATTCCCGCATACAGGGTATGAGTCTGAAGATTATTAGCCAATCCTGTAAATAAAGGATTGCCCACACTCAAAAAACTAAGGATGAGACTCCATAGTAGAGCCGGAAAAAAGCGACCCGGTACTAGATTTTTCTTAAATTCATGATTAAAAGATTCAGATTCAACTGTCTCACGACGACGTCGTCCTCTTTTCTGTGAACGTCTGGACAGATTTTCTGTTCCTACTGTATCGATTTCTGTCATGTTACTCTCCTTGGTGTAATGAATTCATTATACCAAAAAGTCTGATGTCTGTCATTTTCTCTCTGATTTGAGATGCAATTTAGCATAGCGCTCCAATTCACGGAAAGTTAGCCATTTCTTCCCAGGATACTCTTCTTTATTTGTCTTTTGTTCACTCTTCATACCTATTTATTCGAAAAAAACTGCCCGAAGGCAGCCCTTATTTTTTCTGATAAATAGAAGCCTCTCCATCGTCTTCTGTCAAGGTTAATTTGTCCCCTTCCAACCGATAAGTATGATGGTCCTCGCCGATACGGAGTTGGTTCTTAGCCGTATCAACCGTCACTTGCTCAACTTCTTTTTCTCCATCTTTTTCAAGCGTTTCTAAACTACCTTGCCCTTTGGAAATTGTCAAAGTCTTGGTTTCGTCCATCTCTTCCAAAATATAAGTTCCATCAATGTCTGTCGCAGTAGTGCTGGATGACTGGGAACTTCTGACTTGGCTACTAGCTGCTGAGTGACCTACCTCACGGTCATCACAAGCTCCCAAGAATATCGCTGTTGCAGCGAGCAATAAAATTAAACCTCTTCGTTTCATTTACAAGCCTCCATTTCTATTTGTACAATTATTATTGTAGTATAGGACGTAAAAGAGTGTCAATTTTGACGCCTAGGTCTACAAAACAAAAAAGGCGGTATAACCGCTCTTTCTTTTATTCTTCTTCGTCTAAGAAGCTGTTGAATACTTCTTCGATCATGTCCCATTCTGCTGTTGCATCTTCTGGGATTGGTTGCAGGTCGCCTTCAGTACCGTTTTCATTTTCGATAAATGAGTAGGCTTGAATTTCAACTTCACCGTTTTCATCTTCTTCCGCACTTGCAGGAATCAAGAGAACGTAGTTTTTACCAAATTCTTCTTGACCATCAATTGTCAAAAGAATTTCAAATAATGTCTCATTACCTTGGTCGTCAACCAATGTAATCAACTCACGTTCGTCGTGATTGTGGTCGTGTTCATGATTGTGTGCCATGGTGGCCTCCTTAAAATGTTCTATCTAAATAATTTTGTAAAATCAACTGAGCAGCTAATTTATCAATAACCTTTTTACGCTTTCCGCGGCTGATATCTGCTTGTTCAATCAACATCCGCTCCGCAGCAACCGTCGTCAGACGCTCGTCTTGGTAATCTACTGACAAACCAAACAATTCGATGAGTTTATCGCCGTAAGCCTGACTGGCTTCGACACGAGGACCGCTCGTATTGTTCATATTCTTAGGTAAACCGACCACGAACTTATCGACCTTATAGTTTTTCACAAGATCCGCTAAACGCTCAAACCCAAACTCACCTTGGTCTTCATTAATTGGAATAATCTCTAACCCTTGGGCTGTAAAGCCTAATGGATCGGAAATGGCTACCCCAACCGTCTTAGAACCAACGTCTAATCCCATGATTCTCATTATAAATCAATCCCGTTTTCTTTCAGGTAGAAACGAACCAACTCTTCAACAATCTCATCACGTTCATATTTACGGATTTGATTCCGAGCATCGTTGTAACGAGGGATATAAGCTGGATCTCCACTCAATACATAACCAACGATTTGATTTATAGGGTTGTAACCTTTTTCATTTAGAGAGCTGTAAACATTTGTCAATGTTTGACTAATCTCTTGCTTATTACCATCATCCAAACGGAAACGAACTGTTTCTTCAGTGAATCCCATACTTACACCTTCCTTCAATCTATTTTACAGTCTATTATAGCACATTTTATCAGCGCTTTCAATGATAGGGCATCATTTGGAAAAGAAAACAGTCTGATTGTTTCAGACTGCTCACTTCATTACAAAGCTGCTCGCATACGCGCTTGAGCATTTTCAACATTCCGTACAGAACGAGGCAAAAATGCTCGAATATCGTCTTCTTTGTAGCCCACTTGCAGACGTTTTTCGTCAATCAGAATCGGACTTTTTAGAATACGAGGATTTTCCGTGATGAGGTCAATCACCTCATTGACACTTAATTCTTCGATATCACAGTTCAAACTCTTGGCATAGCGGTTTTTAGACGATACGATGCTGGCAATGCCGTTTTCTGTTTTGGCCAAAATTCGTAGAATTTCTTCTTTTGTGATGGATTCTTTGCCAAGATTATGCTCGTTATAAGATAATTGGTGAGCATTTAACCAATTTTTAGCTTTTTTACAACTCGTGCAACTAGATACAGTATAAATTTTAATCAATGTAGTATCTCCTTTGCTACCTATACTAAATACATTATAGACCATTATATCACAAATGAACTCGGTCTGGAGACCTATTTATAACTTTTTTAGCGTTTTGTCAAGCAAAAACCAGAGATTCCCGAAAAATCTCTGGTCAGTTGGTTAATCTTCTAATTCGATACCACCATCAAGGTCTAAGACCAAGTCTTGTTCTGCCACAACTTCTTCTGCTACTTCAACACTAGGTGATGCATCTTCTTCAATCAAACCATAGTGAATACGGATTTTACGATCAATTTCATCAAAGATAGCTGGATTATCTGCCAAGAATTTCTTAGCATTTTCAGAACCTTGACCAATCTTCTCACCATTGTAAGAATACCAGGCACCAGCCTTATTGATAATACCGAGATTACTTCCGATCTCAATCAATTCACCCGTACGTGAGATTCCTTCACCGTACATGATTTCCACAACGGCTTCCTTAAATGGAGGCGCCACCTTGTTCTTCACGATTTTGACTTTGGTTTCCTTACCAACATTGGTATCCCTTTGATCACCAGTACCCTTGATTTGCGTATTTCCACGAACATCAATACGAACAGAGGCGTAGAATTTCAAAGCACGTCCACCAGGTGTTGTTTCTGGATTACCAAACATAACGCCAACTTTTTCACGCAATTGGTTAATAAAGATCGCAATCGTTTTTGTTTTGTTGATAGACGCACCCAATTTACGCATAGCTTGGCTCATCATACGCGCTTGCAAACCAACGTGGCTATCACCGATGTCACCATCAATCTCTGCACGTGGTACAAGTGCTGCTACAGAGTCAACAACTACTAAGTCAACCGCTCCAGAGTCAATCAACTTACCAGCGATTTCAAGGCCTTGTTCTCCTGAATCTGGCTGTGACAAGAGCAACTCATCAATGTTAACCCCCAAAGCAGCTGCATAAGCTGGATCAAGTGCATGCTCCGCATCGATAAAGGCTGCAATTCCGCCCTCTTTTTGACATTGTGCTACTGCGTGAAGAGCGACAGTTGTCTTACCTGAGCTTTCAGGTCCATAAATCTCGACGATACGCCCTTTAGGATAACCACCTGCACCAAGAGCGATATCAATTGACAAGCTACCTGAGCTCATAACTTGAACTTTTTGCTCCGCACGTTCACCAAGACGCATGATAGAACCCTTACCAAAATCTTTTTCAATTGATTTTAGGGCGTCATCCAGAGCCTTCTTACGCTCATCGCCGAATTTTTTTGTAATATCTTCTAATTTTTTGCTAGGTTTTTTAGCCAAAATCATGTCTCCTATTTCTATTCAATTTAATTATTATAGCATTTTTTTACTCGTTTAGAAACTCTTACGCATATAGTCCAAAGCATGTAGGCAGGCAATTTCTCTTAGTTGTGGCAAGGCATATCCTCCTATATCAACAGACTGAGCTTGGCTGCCTTTTTCACTAGAAATCGCCAAAGAAAGACGAACTCGTTGAAGATTTTCCTGCGCTGAGGGTAAAAACTCTCCAAGGAGCGCTAAACCTAGACTAGCTCCTGTTTGCTGGCGAATCAAGTCTGCATGAGATTGAGCGGCATCTTTGCCATAAAGGGCTACAGAAAGGACTCGACCGCCCTCAAATACAGTCGTATCTGTCTCTACACTGGCAAGTTGATACTGTAGTAAACCTGCTGTCAAGTTTTCTGCAACTGCAAGGGTCTGCCCAGCAGAGGCTAATTCAGCCACTATCACTTTGGCTAAACTATTTTCTTCGCCGTAACCATAGAGGTAATCTGTCAACTTATCCTGACTCAAAATCTCTGCCTCGTAAGCATCTAGCTTGACCGTAGCTTCCTCAAAGCTACTAGCTTTGGTAGAGATACGCAGGGTGACTTCGCCGATTTTTGCATAAGGGGCAAGCGTTGGGTCTGTCTGATTCTCAATCATATCTTCCAAAACAGTCACCAGCTGACTCTCACCAATCCCAAAGAAACGCAATACCCTTGAATAAAGCTGACTCCCTTTTTCAGCCAAGATGGGCTGTAAACTTTGTGTAAACATAGGCTTTAATTCACTAGGTGGGCCTGGCAAGAGGATATAACGAACACCTTCTTGCTCAATGATGCCACCAACTGCTAATCCAGTTGGATTTTGCAATGGAATACTTCCCTCAACCAACTGAGCTTGCCTATCATTATTTGGTGTACGAAAACGACCTGAACGACTGACAAAAAATTGATCGAGCTTTTCCATAGCTTGATTGTCAAATACCAATTCTTTCTCCAAAAACTTGGCCAAAGTCTGCTTAGTCAAATCGTCAGCCGTCGGACCTAGCCCTCCACAGAGCACGACTAAATCACTCCGCTTACTGGCAATCCCTAATATGGACAAGAGTCGTTCTTCATTGTCTCCGACAGCCGTTTGGAAATAAACATCAATCCCCAATTCTGCAAATTTTTCAGATAAAAATTGGGTGTTTGTATTGACAATCTGACCTGTCAGAATCTCCGTCCCAACCGCAATGATTTCTGCTTTCATCTTGACCTCCTCACACAAACTATTCGTAAATTGATTTCATTGTAACAAAAAAAATAGCAAAATAGCTATTTTCACCACTCTTTCTTGAGTAAATTTCACTTCCACTCACACTCATCTTCATGGTCATTAATCAAGCCCGTTGCCTGCATAAAGGAATAAATGCAGACGGGACCGACAAACTTAAAGCCTCGTTTTTTCAGGTCTTTTGAGATTTGTTGGGAGAGGGCTGTTTGGGCTGGTACTTGATGATAATCTACTACGGTATTTACCCGCGGCTGACCATTAACATAGGACCAGATGAAACGGTCAAAAGTTCCAAACTCTGCCTGTACTTTCAAAAATGCCTGCGCATTGGCTCGGGTAGCATATAGTTTGGCTCGGTGGCGGATGATCGACGGATTGTCTAGTAAGGCATCCAAGTCTTGGTTCGTCATTTGAGCGACTTTTTTAATATCGTAATTGTGAAAAGCTTGACGAAAGGCGGCACGTTTATTGAGCACCGTTTCCCAAGATAGACCAGCCTGATAGGTTTCCAAACAAAGAAGTTCAAACAGTGCTTGCTCCTCATGGAGAGGTTTTCCCCATTCCTTATCATGGTAGGCAACATAAAGGAGATTGTCAATTTTTACCCACGAACATCTAGTCATAGCTATCCCTTCATCAGCATTTTCAAGCTAGAGCTGATATACTTGTCAGCTGTCTCGTTGGTGCCTTCAAAGAAGGTGCGGATTTTCTTGAGCTCGGCTGCTTTGTAACCCAGAGCCAGTAGGGCCTCCATGGCGTCGTCCAGCTCCTGGTTGCCTGCCGCCAGTGCTTTCGTAGCTTTGCCATTTTCCACCGGTGCTTCGACAAACTTACCAGCCAAGTCTAGAATCATCTGCTGAGCTGTCTTCTTGCCGATTTTAGGGAATTTCATGAGGTACTTGATGTCGCTGTTGTCGATGGCAGCCACAAGCCCTGCATTGTCATCTACTGCTACAATCGCAAGCGCTGTTGTCGGACCAATCCCTGAAACGGATATCAGTTTGAGAAAGACGTCTTTTTCCTCTTCTGTATGAAATCCAAAAAGCAGGTGAGCATCCTCACGGATCACTTGGTGCAGGTAAATCTGAACCTCCTGCTGCATCTGGTCTGAAAACGAATAGGGGTTGGCAACATTGATAATATAGCCCAAACCACCCGTTTCTACCACGATATACTTGGCAGTAATTTTACTTAATTTCCCTTTGATATAATCGTACATCTTCTCTCCTTAATCTTGAATATGGCGCATGTGCGCTGCTTTTAAAATAAGCCACAGACCCGTACTTGCTAAGAGTAGTAAACTAATCTGAACACCGATTTTTCCTGTAAAATGGCTGAGCGAAACCATACTACCTGCGATAATACTGGCAATCGGCTGAGTAATCGATAGAAAACCTGAGTAGGAGCCTATCTTATCTTGATTCATCATGTCAGCTCGCAAAACTTGACTGGCTGGAACGTTGATCATCTCCCCAAAGGTAAATCCAATCATAGAAAACAATAAAAGCCAGAAACTGTTGAAAGAGATATTCAAAAACATTCCAACAGCACAAATGACACTTCCGATGGTCAGCTGATGAAGTAGTGGCCACTTTTTAGTCCAACGATTGACTGTTGTCATCAAAAAGACAATCAAAAATGTATTGGTAAACACTGCAATACTCAGCATCTTGGCACCTGTAATGGTCTGACCGAAGAGAACGATTTCTTGAAAATTTAGCTTAAGATTAACCGAGAAAAAATTGTCTACCTGAAGCCAAACAACGCTAGTCCCAATGCTCCCTAAGGTATAGATAACAAATGGTTTATCTACCAATACTTGACGGTAATTTTTAAAGGTTGAAAATAAGCCGTGCCCATGCTCGAAGGTCATACCGTATGGTCTTGTCTCATCAAAACAAAAATGAGCTACCAAAAGGCAGATGACCGAAATCATCAATAGCACAAGCAAAAGTTGAAAGAAATAACGGTCATAAAATAGCCCTGCGATTCCCGCTCCCAACATAACCGCAATATTGATCAGCCAGTAGCCAATGGTATAGACGAAGCGCCGATTGTGCTCATCTGTCAAGTCAATGGTCATGGCCTCATAGGCGGGAGAATAAAATTGGTGAGCAATCTCAATCATCAATATCCCAGCAAAAGTCAGCTGTGGCAAGACGTGATGGGGTAGATTGGCAACAACTGTAACCGCCCAACCCCAAACTGCCAAAAGTGAGCCTAGGTCAACCACTTTTTTACGTCCCCATGCATCGGACAAGTGTCCACCGTATAAGGTCGCAAAAAATCCGGATAATTGTGTCAAGATAATAAGAAAGCCTGTCATCAAATTACCAAAATAGCTAACATAATACATGGCCATAAATGAAAAAATAGCTGAACTAACCGTAATTGAAATAAATCGCAGTAGCTCTCGCAACTGTAATTGCCTTGGTAGGGCAAAAAACTCTTTCATGATATCTCTTTCTCTTAAAAATCTACTACAAAATGCCTTAGCAGTTACTTGTAATGTCGGTTGACAACATTGTCAACTTAATATTTCCCCAACTCCCTTAGGCTAGTGTGGTTTTCTTGGATTCGACGGAACATTTTTTCCATATCTCCACTTGTAAAATGAACCAAGACAGGCCGTCCGTGCGGGCAATTGTAGGGGTTTTTACATTGAGCCAACTGCACTAGCAAATCTCGGGCTGAGTAGTCATCTAAAGTATGATTGGCTTTAATCGACCGTTTACAACTCATCATAATGGCCAACTCTGCACGATACTTTTTGACAGAAACTTCATTGGTCAAGAGGAGCATATCACACATCTCGTAAATGCCTGACTCAATCTCTTCCTCTTTCATCCAGATAGGATGTTCACGTAGGATAAACGTATGATTTCCGTAAGGTTGTAAGAAGATACCTACTTCCTCTAGTAGAGTCATTTTTTCCTGTAATTGGATGGCATCTGATGGTGAAAATTCAAATAAATAGGGCACTAAAAGTTGCTGTAAAGAGCTGTCAACTTCTCCAATTTTTTCACGATAATATTCATACTTGACCCGCTCTTGAGCCGCATGCTGGTCAATGATGTAGAGACCACCCTTTCCTTGGGCGAATAAATAGGTCCCATGCATCTGACCGAAGTAGTCCAATTCTGGGAAAGTAGATGTTTCCTCATTTTCTAGGCTATCGAGCATTTTTTGTAGTTTGGCCTTGTTTGCAAAATCCAAGTTTTCGTGTTCATCATCTACCACCGTCTCTGGGCGTTGGGCTTGCTTGACCGCACTTGACTTGTCAACCGTACTGTCAATGGAGTTGACAGAGTTGTCAAGCACTTGAAAACTTGCTCGGCTCTCCTCAACCACTGGCTCTTTTACAAAGAAGTCTTGTCTCTGAGAGTCATAATAAAGGTTAGTTTGTTGCAAGGGAAGGCTAGTTTGGACTGGTTTTTCAGCACAACGAGTGCTAGATTTAGCTAGATTTTCCAAAGCATCTGGAATCAACTCCTGCTCTTTCAAAGCAGCAGCAATCGCTTCACGAATGACCTGCATCAGTTCTTTTTCTTTTGAGATCCGGACTTCCTGCTTGGTCGGATGGACATTGACATCCGCTAGATATGGGTCAATTTGAATGTCAATGATAGCAAGTGGAAAACGACCAACCATCAACTTCGAACCGTACCCATCTAAAATCGCACGATTGAGCAAGAAATTTTTAATGTAGCGACCATTGATAAAAATACTGATGTAATTTCGATTCGCACGTGTCAATTCTGGCAGAGACACATAGCCCGATACTTGAAAATCTAGGTCTTCTCCACTAATTTCAACCATTTTTTTAGCAGATGAAATGCCGTACACCCCTGCAATGGCTTGTCGTAAGTCACCTGTACCAGCTGTTTTCAACAGTTCACGACCGTCATTGATCAAAGTGAAGGCAACCTCTGGATGCGCCAAACCGAGACGATTGACCACATCGACAATATGCGCCAACTCCGCTTGCTGGCTCTTGATATACTTGAGACGCGCCGGAGTGTTGAAAAACAAATCTTCTACGCGAATCTGAGTCCCAACTGCGCGACTAATAGGTGCTTCGTGCTCAACGCGGCCGGCCGCCGACTCCAGCTTAACACCGTGCTGATGCTGGGCTGTTGCTGTCTCAATGCTGAGACGACTCACTGAGGCGATAGACGGCAGAGCCTCCCCACGAAAACCCAAAGTCCGAATACGAAAGAGGTCGGCTTGACTTTTTATTTTACTGGTGGCATGGCGACGCAAGGCTAGATTTACCTCATCTGGAGCAATCCCTTCGCCGTTGTCGATAATCTCAATCAGCTGAAGACCTGCTTCTTTGATGGATACTGTAATCTGATTAGCTCCCGCATCAATGGCATTTTCCATCAGTTCCTTGACTACGCTAGCAGGGCGTTCTATCACTTCTCCTGCTGCAATTTGGTTGGCTAAAATTTCTGGTAATTCAATAATTGTTGACATAAAACTCTCATTTCTAATTAGGACTATTATAGCAAAAAGAAAGAGAACAGTCTTTACTTAGACTGTCCCCAATTTTTCCATAGAAAATAGAGATTTACCCCACAAAAAATGGTGATGAGAAATGGAACTAGGGCACTCGACCAATCAAATCCTTGGCTGATATTGTAGCAGAGATAGAGGAGATTGAATAGCAAGAAAAATCCGTAAAATACTGCTCGAATAATCTTCATGAAAACCTCCTTTTTTTCTCATTATAACAGAAATCCCTTACTTTTCCAAGGTCTGGTTGATCTCTGAGACACTCCGATTCATTTGCCAGTAGTTAATGACATAAACCAGAGCGTAAATCAGGCTAAATTCAATGAAGAACCAGAAAATATTGAGCCAGTAAACTTGAAACCAACCTCCTAAGATGGCACACGCCAGCATCCCCAATGAAGTGACAATAAAGTGCACCACATTCATCTGGAGTAAGCTCCAATCTTGTTCAAAAACAATACTGGCTGCTTGGAACAAGACACCAATCAAAGCCCAAAGACTAACCGCAATCAGCATGGTCAAGGCTGGGCTAAAATGAGTCGTGTAGTAGGCTCCGAAGGTTGAAAATGGATTGACGGGCATGTAGTTACTATCTGCAGAAGCAAATGAATTTACCAGTGAAAAGATGGTGCCAATACTTGCACCTGCTGAAGCAGCTAAAAGATATTTTTTCATAGTCCGATGGCCTCCTTAATTTGTTTGAGATAACGGCGAGAGGAATAGGTTACTGCGCCGTTTTTTAAGACGATTTTTACCAAGCCATTCCCCGTTAGGCTCAGATGGTCCAAATACCTTAAATTGATAATTTCTGATTGAGAAATTTGTAAAAAATCTCTCGGTAACAGCTCCGATGCCTAATAAAGTCGTAGGTGAGATGTGAATTCTTCCTTCTCTGTCTTGGCATAGAGAACTTTGTCTGCAAGATAGAGTTGATAGATATCCGTAATCGGCAGAAGATGAATGTCCTCTCCTCGACGAACAGTTAGCTGAGGAGTCTCGCCAAGTTGCTTGATGTAGTCTACTAGCTTGGTCACATCATCGCTCAGTTCTCTCGCCTCAATCCGTACCCTATCTTCTGTTAATCCTTGGTCTATTTGTAGATCTACTTTCATTCCTTCATCTCCCTTCTGACACTATTAAACACTACTATTCCTAGAGCCATTGCAATAGCTCTCAGCCATGTGGTCTATTTTGCCTTCTATATGGCAAAAACCCCGACTAAGCGGGGTTCTAAATTTCTTTTTTCAATTCTGCCAAAGCATTCATAGCTTCAAGTGGGGTCATGTTAAAGACATCCAGCTGACGCAATCTATCCAAAACGGGATGTTCTGGATTGTCAAAAAGGTCCAGCTGCTGAACTGGAAACGACTGAGTTTGGACAGGAGCTTCTTGTCCTTGACTTTCCAAGGTTTCAAGAATGGTTCCTGCACGCATCAGCAAATCTTCCGGCATACCGGCAATTTTCGCGACATGAATCCCGTAGGACTTATCCGCAGGTCCTGGGGCAATCTTATGGAGGAAGGTCACCTGACCATCTTGCTCCAAGGTCGACACATGTACATTTTCCAGCTGAGGTAGGCTATCACTCAAGGCTGTCAACTCATGGTAATGGGTCGCAAATAATGTCTTTGCCCCAATCCGGTCATGGATATACTCGATAATTGACTGGGCGAGAGCCATCCCGTCATAAGTCGCGGTCCCACGTCCCAACTCATCAAACAAAATCAATGATTTGTCCGTTGCTAGGCGAATGGCCTTGTTGGCCTCCATCATCTCCACCATAAAGGTCGATTGACCGCTCACCAAGTCATCTGCTGCTCCAATCCGTGTGAAAATCGCATCAAATACCGGCAAGACTGCTTCCTGGGCTGGGACATAGGCTCCAATCTGGGCCAATACAACTATAACTGCCAACTGCCGCATGTAGGTTGATTTCCCTGACATATTTGGCCCTGTAATTAGCTGCATGTGA
This sequence comes from Streptococcus gallinaceus, assembly GCF_040545695.1. Taxonomy (NCBI): domain Bacteria; kingdom Bacillati; phylum Bacillota; class Bacilli; order Lactobacillales; family Streptococcaceae; genus Streptococcus; species Streptococcus gallinaceus. The sequence continues at coordinate 87,714 of NZ_JBEPMK010000006.1, forward strand.
GTCGTCTTGTCCAAGAAAATGGAATTAGGAATGTAAGACTGAGCTCCCATCACTTTTTCCACAACCGCATGACGTCCATCACGAATGGCAATCTTACGCTCAGCTGTAAATCTTGGTCGAATGAGGTGTTGGCGCTCCGCAACAACCGCAAAAGCTTGCAGAACATCGACAGTCGCAATGGTCTGCGCTAGTGCTTGCAAGCGGCCGATGTATTTTTCCACCTCTTGTCGAATACGCATGAAAATATCGTATTCCAAGCTGGCAGATTTCTCACGTGCCTCTAGCATCTGACCCTCGACCTTGGCTAACTCCTCCGTACCATAGCGCTCAGAATTTTTCAGGGTTGCTTTTCGGAAAAAGTGGTCTGGCACACTGCCTAGATTTGAATTGGTCACGTGGAAGTAGTAGCCATCTTTTTTATTGTAATCAATTTTCAGGTTATGAATACCTGAATTCTCACGTTCCTTGGCTTCAATCTCTGCAATCCAACTCGTCCCTTCACGGAGTACAAGGCGATACTGGTCCAGAGTTTCATCAAATCCTGTCCGAATGATATTGCCCTCGGTGATGACCATAGGTGCATCTGGGTCAATAGCCGAGCTAATCAAGGCATGCAACTCAGGAATATTGTCCAATCCTAGAACCAAGCTTCCCAAGGCTTCATGACCAATCTGTTCTAAAATTCCACGGATAGCAGGTACATTGCCCAAAGTCTGCGCCAACTGCAACAAGTCTTTCGGAGTCGTCTTTCCAAACGACACACGGCTGGCTAACCGCTCGATATCGTAGACTCCTTTGAGGCTTTCCGTCAAATCGCTTCTCTCAAAAAAGTGGTCTAAAAATACCTGAACAATATCTTGTCTCTGCTGGATTTTCTCCTGATCAATCAGGGGTCTGTCAATCCAAGCACGCAAGAGACGTAAGCCCATCGCTGTCTTGGTTTCATCTAAAAACCAATAAAGACTGCCGTGTTTTTTTCCTGTTCGGGCATTTTCCAGCAGATCCAGACTCGACTTTGTAGCAAAATCCATTTGCACAAAGTCTTTGATTTCATAGCGGGCCACCTTCTGTAGGTGAATCAAGTCCCGCAACTGAGTCCGATGTACATAGCTCAACAATTTACCCGCGACAGCTTTTTCCAAAGCAATCAAGGATTGAACTAGAAGCTGATCATCTTCCAGAGCCTCCAACTCGACCGACAAGAGAAGATTCATCTGACGCGATAGAACGTCTTCTTCGCTCTCTGATAAAGCATAGCCAAGGACCACTTCTCTAGCACGAAGATTGCGAATCTCACTGCATACGCTGGCAAAATCCGTCAAACTCGTCACGTAAAATTGACCCGTAGCCACATCCATATAAGCCAAGGCATAGCTCACACCCTGCTTATCAATCGCCACCAAAAAATTACTTTCCGCATCGGGCTTGAGAGAATCTACAACCGTACCAGGTGTGACAATCTGTACCACCTCGCGCTTAACGACACCGATAGCTGTCTTGGGATCTTCCATCTGCTCGGCGATGGCCACCTTGTGACCCAGCTCGACCAAGGTATCAATATACTGCTGGGCAGCATGGTAGGGAACCCCCGCCATAGGAATTGGATTTTCTGCATTTTTATTACGACTTGTGAGTGTCAACTCCAAAATCTGTGCTGCTTCCACCGCATCGTCATAAAAAAGCTCGTAAAAGTCACCCATTCGGAAAAGCAAAAAAGCATCTGGATGATTAGCTTTGATATCCAGATACTGCTGCATTCCTGGAGAAATTTTTTCTACTGCCATGCCCTTACTCCGCTAAAAATTGGTTGATTTCGTCTTCAACCTGCTTGGCAGCTTCTTCATTTCGGCAGATGACCAAGAGAGTGTCTGCTCCTGCAATCGTCCCCAGAATGCTCGACGGCTTTTCTGCGTCAATGATGTTGGCCATCAAGGCTGCCTCTCCAAGGTCAGAATGGAGCACCAAAACAAAGCTCGCACGTTCAACTTTATAAGCATATTGCGCCAAGAGTTTACTGAACTTTTCTTGCTCTTCTTTGATCGCTAGGGAGTAGTAAGAATGGCCATTTTCATAAATCTTGACCAAGCCAATCTCCCGCAAGTCACGTGACAAGGTTGTTTGCGTCACAGAAACGCCTGCTTTTTCTAGATTTTCTTGAATATCCACCTGACGGCTAATTTTTTCTTCACGGATCATCTGTTTGATGAGCTCATGACGTTCTGATTTATTCATTATTTACCTCTAAAATGTATAATTATATGCATATTATAACAAATTTACCGCTTTTTACCTAATACCAACTGAAAATTATGTTAAAATAGAATCAAGAATATTGGAGGAATCATTATGAATGACAAACAATTAGTGGCAGAGCGTTTGGCAGCCGTCATCCCTAGCTTGGATGTGGACCAAATTTTTGCCCTACTCGAAAAACCAAAATCATCTGATATGGGCGATATCGCCTTCCCAGCCTTTTCTTTAGCTAAAGTCGAACGCAAGGCGCCTCAAGCCATCGCAGCAGATATAGCTGAAAAAGTCGAGACTGAAGGCTTTGAAAAAGTTGTCGCTATGGGACCTTACTTAAACTTCTTCTTGGACAAGTCAGCAATCTCAGCAAAAGTTCTCCATACAGTTATCTCTGAGCAAGCAAACTATGGTCAACAAACTGTCGGAACTGGTAAAAGCGTGACATTTGACATGTCTAGTCCAAATATCGCAAAACCTTTCTCAGTAGGACATTTGCGCTCTACCGTTATCGCTGATGCTTTGGCTAATCTTTATACAAAAATGGGCTACCGCAGCTACCGTATTAACCACCTCGGTGACTGGGGCAAGCAATTTGGTCTTTTGATCGTAGCCTACAAACTGTGGGGTGACAAGGCTGCTGTTAAAGCAAATCCAATCGACGAACTCCTCAAATTGTACGTCCGTATCAATGCTGAAGCCGATGAAAATCCTGAATTGGACGAACAAGGACGTCAATGGTTCAAGAAATTGGAAGATGGCGACCAAGAAGCTTGGGACTTATGGAAATGGTTCCGTGATGAAAGTCTGGTAGAATTTGACCGTATCTATAAAAAACTCGGTGTCACTTTCGACCACTACCACGGTGAGGCTTTCTACAACGATAAGATGGATGAAGGTATCCAGATTTTAGAAGAAAAAGGTCTTCTGAAAGAGTCCAAAGGTGCCATGATTGTTGACCTTGAAAAATACAACCTCCCACCTGCCCTTATCAAAAAATCAGACGGTGCTACCCTTTACATCACACGTGACATCGCGACAGCTATGTACCGTAAAAAGACTTTCGACTTTGTGAAAAATATCTACGTTGTTGGTCAAGAACAATCTCATCACTTCAAACAATTAAAAGCTGTTTTGAAGGAAATGGGCTTTGACTGGTCTGATGACATGGTTCACGTCTCATTTGGTTTGGTCACAAAAAACAAGAAAAAATTGTCTACTCGTAAAGGAAATATTATCCGCCTAGAACCTACTCTTGATGAAGCTGTTTCACGCGCCTTGACACAAATCGAAGCCAAAAATCCTGACCTTGAAAACAAGGACGAAGTGGCGCACCAAGTTGGGGTTGGAGCTGTGAAATTCTACGACCTCAAGACCGACCGCGACAATGGTTATGACTTCGATCTTGAGGCCATGGTATCTTTTGAAGGAGAAACTGGACCATACGTCCAATATGCTTACGCGCGTATCCAATCTATCTTGCGCAAGGCAAACTTCTCTGCAATTGAAGAGGCTGCTTACTCCCTCAACGATGCTGAAAGTTGGGAAATTATCAAACTCTTGCAAAACTTCTCTGCCAGCATCCAACGCGCAGCTGACAAATACGACCCATCTATCATCGCCAAATACGCGATCAACTTGGCACAAGCTTTCAACAAGTACTACGCGCATACACGTATCCTAGATGAAAATCCTGAGCGTGACAGCCGCTTGGCTCTTGCTTACGCAACAGGTATCGTTCTAAAAGAAGCCCTCCGCCTCCTCGGCGTTGCTGCTCCAGAAAAAATGTAAACAACAATCCCCCAGAGACCAATCTCTAGGGGATTTCTTTTGCAAAAAAAGCCCTGCTAACTAAGTAGCAGAGCTAGGAGTGAGCTTAGATATCTGTCGCGTTTTGCGCTGTATCTGGAAGAACTTTTGGTTTGCGAAGATGGAAGAAAACCGTTAAACCAAAGAAAAGTGCAAAGAGGGCAATTTTAGCGATATAACCACCTAAAATAGTCGCATTAGTCACACTTCGAAATGTCTCATCTGTCATCGTTTGAATTACTGCTCGACCTGCGACAAAGCTATAGGTACTTAAAATCAGAGTGCCAAATAAGTAACCAATATAAATATAAGAAGCTGTTTCCCCCTGTTTACGAACCAAATAAACAACTACCGCGACCATTGCTAACAAGAGGAGTACGGCAAAAATCTTCATAACCATATTAGACTGCAATTCCACTGACGCACGCGTCGTAGAAATCACCTCATCAACATTTGGAATACCTGCTTTTTCATAAGAATGACGAAGTTTTTCCTCATCAAAAGATGTAAAAAATACCGACCAAATACGCGAAAGGCTTGATAGGCCTGACAATACTGCAAAAACAATTAAATGTGTCCAACTCTTTTTCATAAGACACCTCCTTTTTATAAAACATTGTAAGCGTTTCTCTGAAAATTGTCAACACTAAAAAGAACCTGGGACTCAATCCTAGGTTCTATACTATTTATGAAAGTTTCCAGATGTCTTCGTTGTACTGAGCGATTGTACGGTCAGATGAGAAGAAGCCTGCTTTCGCGATATTAACAATAACTTTTTCAAGCCAGCTATCACGGTCTTCGTAGTTTGCCAACATTTGCTCTTTCACAGCGATGTAGTCTTCCAAGTCTAAGAGGGTCATAAACCAGTCTTTGACAATGAGCTCATTGTGGAGGCGTTCCAAACGTTCTGCATTTCCAAGGGCCAATACTTCGTCACTCACGATAAAGTCTACCAATGGTTTGATCGCATCTTTTTCGTAGAAATCACGAGATACATAACCTTGGTTATCATACAAGTCGATGACTGTTTGGCTATCTTGACCGAAGACATAGATGTTTTCATCGCCAACCAATTCATGGATTTCAACGTTAGCGCCGTCTTCTGTTCCCAAAGTAAGGGCACCATTAAGCATAAATTTCATGTTACCAGTACCAGATGCTTCTTTTGATGCAAGTGAAATTTGCTCTGAAATATCTGCTGCTGGAATGAGGAAGCTTGCTGCGGTTACGTTGTAGTTTTCAACCATAACGACTTGCAAGTGTGGTGCCACTTGTGGGTCATTGGCAATCAACTCAGACAAGCAAAGAATCAAGTGAATGATGTCTTGGGCAATGGTGTAAGCTGGTGCTGCTTTTCCTCCAAAGAATACGGTCAATGGACGAGCTGGGATGTTGCCAGCCTTGATATCCAAATACTTGTGAATCACATAAAGGGCATTCATCTGTTGGCGTTTGTACTCATGAAGACGTTTGATTTGGATGTCGAAGATAGAATTTGGATTGATGTTCACACCTTGATGTTGGTTCAAGAAACGTTGCAATTTGCGTTTGTTGTGTGTTTTGATTGATTCCAATTTTTCTTTAACAGCAGCATCTTCTTTGTAGTTGAGGAATTCTTCCAATTGAGCTGCGTCACGATGGTAAGCTGTACCGAGTAAGCTATCCAAGTAGTGAGACAAGCTTGGGTTACAGTGCATGAGCCAACGACGGAAAGTAATACCGTTTGTTTTGTTGTTGAATTTTTCTGGATAAAGGTCGTAGAATGACTTGAGCTCAGAAGACTTAAGAATTTCTGTATGGAGGGCTGCTACACCGTTGACTGAATAGCCATAGTGAATATCCATATGTGCCATGTGCACACGACCAGATTCGTCAATGATATAAGTTGAGCTATCTGATACTTCTTCTTTCACACGACGGTCCAATTCTTCAATGATTGGTACCAAGTGTGGTACAACTTCTTGCAAGAAGTCCAATGGCCATTTTTCCAATGCTTCTGCCAAGATTGTGTGGTTTGTGTAGGCAGTCATTGATTTTACGATTGAAACAGCTTCATCAAAGTCGATACCACGGTCTGTCAAGAGACGGATAAGTTCTGGAATCACCATTGATGGGTGAGTATCGTTGATTTGTACGACAGCGTAGTCTGCCAAATCATGAAGGTTACTGCCTTTTTCAATCGCTTCGTCAATCAAGAGCTGAGCTGCATTTGACACCATGAAGTATTGTTGGAAGATACGGAGCAATTCTCCTTGACGGTCTGAGTCATCTGGATAGAGGAAGAGTGTCAAGTTCTTCAAGATATCTGTCTTATCAAAGTCAATACCTTGACCAATAATGCTGCTATCTACAGAGTCCAAATCAAAGAGACGTAGGCGGTTTTTCGTTGCTGTTTTGTAACCTGGTACATCAATGTCATAAAGAGTAGAAGTCAAGTTAAAATGTGCGAAAGGTACTTGGTAAGAAACTGCTGATTTGGTCAACCAGCTGTGGTCCGTAATCCATTCGTTTGGTTCTGTAAATTGTTGGTTGTCTTGGAAAACTTGTTTGAAGAGACCGAAGTGGTAGTTGAGACCAACACCGTCACCGTTCAAGCCAAGTGTCGCAATTGAGTCAAGGAAACAAGCTGCCAAACGACCCAAACCACCATTTCCCAAAGATGGCTCTAATTCCATGCTTTCAATCTCAATCAGGTCTTTACCTGCTTCTGTCAATTGAGCTTTCACTTCATCGTAAAGTCCAAGGTTAATTAAGTTATTTGACAACAATTTACCAATCAAAAACTCAGCTGAAATGTAATAAACTTTTTTCTTGCCTTGATTGGTTGGTTTTGCAGAACTTGTTTGTTTGCTGAGTTCCAACAAAGCATAGTAAAGTTCTTGGTTATCGCATTCTTGAATGGTTTTATTGTATTTTTCCGAAATAAATCCTTGTAAATTAAGTGTCATTTTTTTCTCCATTTTTCTTGATCTTTAGTGAAATTTCGCCTCTGTATTGACGCGACGATAAGTTTCTGTATAGTCTAGCAATTCTGCTTCAATAGCTGGGGTCAATTGGTCTGCGGTCATGCGCCATACCCAGTTGCCGCCTAGAGTATTTGGCAAGTTCATACGTGTGGATGCATCCAAGTCTAGCAAGTCCTGCATAGTGACAACTGCCATAAAGGCCACAGATGAGAAGAGCATACGGAACATGGCTTGACGAACAGTTTCGTCTGGGCGACGATTGCTGTATTTGTCAAGGAAGTCACGTCCTTCTTGTCCCATTTCAGCTTCATACCAACCTTTTAGCGTGTGGTTATCGTGTGTTCCTGTGTAGGCCACCACATTGTTGCAATGGTTATGTGGCATTTCGATGCTGTCTCCATTTGGATTAAAGGCAAATTGCAAGACTTTCATACCAGGGAAGCCTGTTGTTTCACGCAATTCAATCACCTTATCCGTTACAGAACCAAGATCTTCTGCGATGATATTCAAATCGCCGAGTTCAGCCTTGATGGTTTCAAAGAGTTCAAAACCTGGTGCCTCAACACGATAGCCGTTAACAGCTGTTTCTTCTCCCGCAGGGATTTCCCAGAAAGAAGCAAAGCCGATGAAGTGATCGATACGAACCATATCGTAAATTTTGAAGCTTTCACGAAGACGAGCAACCCACCAAGTAAAGCCATCTGCTTTCATCGCATCCCAGTCATAGATTGGATTGCCCCAAAGTTGACCAACTGCAGAAAATCCATCTGGTGGACAGCCGGCAACAACACTCGGACGACCTTCTTCGTCTGTCTTGAAGAATTGTGGATTTGCCCACATATCAGAAGAGTCTGCAGCGATATAAATCGGCATATCTCCGACAAATTCAATGCCGTGTTCATTTGCATAAGTTTTCAAAGCATGCCATTGGCTAAAGAAGAAGTACTGTGTCACACGGTGGTAGTCAATGGCATCCGCCAAACGAGCACGATAGTCTTCCAAGGCTTGCGGTTGACGCAAACGAATCGCATCGTCTTCCCATTCTGTCCAAGCCTTCAAATCAAAATGCTCTTTGATAGCCATGTACTCAGCAAATGTATCCAACCAATCTTTTTGTTCTTCTAAGAAAACTTGGTAGCCTGCTGGTACATCTTGTTCTTTGAAACGAACAACTGCTTTCTCCAAGATAGGACGGCGTACTTGGAACAACTGAGCATAGTCTACCTGACTAGGATTGTCTCCAAAGAAAACTCCATCCAAGTCTTCTGCAGTAAGCAAGCCCTGCTCCACCAAGAAATCCAAATCAATAAAGTTGGTATTTCCTGCGAAGGCTGAAAATGATTGGTATGGAGAATCTCCATAACTTGTTGGACCCAGCGGTAAAATTTGCCAGTACCGTTGTTTTGTTCGTACTAGAAAATCAACAAAGTCGTAGGCAGCTTTCCCCATAGAACCGATGCCATACTGACCTGGTAGAGATGAAATGTGCATGAGCACACCACTTTGACGTTCTTTCATATTCTGTTACCTCACAAAGAGTAATGTTTCCTGAGGCGCGCAAACGTTTGCCTTGATTTGATTATACAGTGTTAGCGCTAACAAATCAAGAGGAAATTGATTTTTTCTGTATTTTCGACAAAAATTATCCCTTTACTACTACTAAATACCTTTTATCAAAAAATTTTTTTTGCAACTTTTTTGATAAAAGGGCTTGCAAGCGTTTTCTGAATGTGGTATACTAAACTCAAGTTAAGAAAACGTTTGCGCAAGCAACCTTTCGACAAAAATTTTAGGAGGTCCAATCATGAATTGGAAAAAATTAGCTGTAGGTACTTTGTCCCTTGCTTCTGTTGCTACACTTGCTGCATGTGGTAGCTCTTCTTCATCAAAAGAGAGCGGTTCAGACTCAAAAACTCTGACTATCTCTGTAGATACTGGTTACACAAAATACATCGACAGTATCAAGGAAAAATTTGAAAAAGAAAACGGTGTGAAGATTAAAGTCAAAGAAGAAGCTATGACTGACACTTTGGATAAATTGCCAACAGACGGACCAACTGGTGCTGCTGCTGATGTCATGATGGCTCCATACGACCGTGTTGGTGGACTTGGTTCAGAAGGTCAAATCGCTGAAGTATCACTTGGCAATAAAAAACAATACGATAACACAGCTACAAGCTTGGTAACGTTGAAAGGTAAAGTCTACGGAGCACCAGCTGTTATCGAAACACTTGTTCTTTACTACAATAAAGACCTTATCAAAGAAGCACCAAAAACATTTGCTGAGTTAGAAGCTCTTCAAAAAGATCCTAAATACGCCTTCAAAGGTGAAGATGGTAAATCAGTTGCCTTCCTTGCTAACTGGACAAACTTCTACTTTGCATACGGTTTGTTAGCTGGTAACGGTGGTTATGTATTTGGCGACAATGGTACAAAAGCTAAAGACCTCGGACTTGGCAACGAAGGCGCTATCAAAGGACTTGAGTACGCTAAAACTTGGTACAGCATGTGGCCACAAGGTATGCAAGACACTACTAAAGCTGGTGACTTCATCACTGAACAATTCACATCAGGTAAAACTGCTGCAATCATCGACGGCCCTTGGTCAGCTGCAGCTCTTAAAGAAGCTGGTGTAAACTACGGTGTTGCAACAATTCCTACACTTCCAAACAACGGTAAATATGAAGCCTTCGGTGGTGGTAAAGCTTGGGTTGTTTCTAACTACAGCAAAAACATGAAAGTTGCACAAAAATTCCTTGACTACGTTACAAATGAAGAAAACCAAAAATCATTCTACGATGCAACTCAAGAAATTCCTGCTAACACAGCAGCTCGCACTTACGCTTCAGAAAAAGGTAACGAGTTGACTACAGCGGTTATCTCACAATTTGCTGATGCTCAACCAATGCCAAACATCCCAGAAATGGCTGAAGTTTGGGGACCTGCCGGAACTATGTTCTTCGATGTAGCATCTGGTAAAAAATCTGCTGCTGATGCAAGTAAAGAAGCAAGCAAATTGATTAAAGACGCTATTGAACAAAAATATTCTGAATAATAGAATGTCAAAAAGCTGATTCAGAAAATTTCTGTTCAGCTTTTTATCTCCTTATCAGGCCTGGTAGGGAGGTAAAAGATTGAACAGGAAAACCTGATAACAAAAAACAACTTATAGAAAGGATGTCCCCATGACACACGAGCATTCCCAAAAACAAAACCCACGTCTTGCTATGTGGCTCTCTCTAGTTCTCGGACTGGGTCAACTCTATAACAAACAGCGCGCCAAAGGCTTCATCCTACTGGCCGTCTTCCTCCTTGAAGTAATTGAAATTATTACTTTTGGTATCCCTGCTATTGCAGGACTCATCACACTAGGTGATACACCCGTTGTGGACCACTCGCTCTTCCTTTTGATTAAAGGTTCTATGCAGATAATCATCTTCGTTGTGATGGCCATTATCCATATCGTCTGCATGAAAGATGCCAAGGATACTGCAAATCTTATCAACCAAGGTTTCTCTGTTCCAATGACAGCCAAAGAAACTTTCCAAGGTATCTACGAAAATGGATTCCCTTATCTTTTAACCATCCCAGCTTACTTGGCTATGGCCTTCGCCATCGTCTTCCCTGTATTGGTAACACTCTTTATCGCCTTTACAAACTACGATTTCCGCCATGTGCCACCACAAAAACTCTTGGACTGGGTCGGAGTAAGGAACTTCCTCAACATCGTACAATTGAGTACTTTCCGTACAGCATTTGGTTCTGTCCTTTCTTGGACATTCATCTGGACGCTCTGCGCATCTACTCTACAAATCATCATCGGGGTCGCAACTGCTATCATCGCAAACCAACCATTTATCAAATTTAAACGTGTATTTGGTGTTATCTTCTTGCTTCCATGGGCTGTACCTGCCTTCATTTCCATCATGAGTTTTGGTAACTTCTTCAACGACTCAATCGGTGCGATGAACGTGCAAGTTCTTCCATTTATCGAGAAAATCTTGCCATTCCTTGACTTTGGTATCGTTCCTTGGAAAACAGACCCTACCTTTACAAAAATTGCCCTCGTCATGGTGCAAGGTTGGCTTGGTTTCCCATACATCTACATCTTGGTATCTGGTATCCTCCAATCTATCCCATCTGACCTCTATGAAGCAGCCGTTATCGACGGTGCAACTGCTTGGCAAAAATTCTGGAAAATTACACTTCCAATGATCTTGGCAGTGGCTGCTCCAACCTTTATCTCTCAATACACATTTAACTTCAACAACTTCTCTATCATCTACCTCTTCAACAACGGTGGACCTGGTAGCGTCGGTGGTGGTGCTGGTTCGACAGATATCCTGATTTCTTGGATTTACAAATTGACAACACAAACATCCCCTCAATACTCAATGGCATCTGCTGTGACCTTGATTATCTCATTGATTGTCATCTCAGTATCATTGGTAACCTTTAAGAAATTCAACGCATTCAACATGGAGGACAGATAAATGGCAACTAAAAAAATCAATAGTTCTCTAAAAAGAAAACGCTTTTTGACACAATTTTTCACCTATGCCTATCTGCTCATCCTTGCAGTAGTCATTCTCTTCCCGATTTTGGTAACGATTAGCTCTGCCTTCCGTCCAGGTAACGTGACTGCCTTCACCTTTACTCTTGGTGGTGAATGGACCTTGGCGAACTTCCAACGTCTCTTTACCGAAACTCTCTACGGACGCTGGTACTGGAATACGATTATCGTAGCCGTCTTTACCATGCTGATCCAGGTGACCGTCATTACCATGATTGGTTATGCCTACAGTCGCTACAACTTTGTCGGCAAGAAAAAGAGCTTGCTCTTCTTCCTCATCATTCAAATGGTACCTACAATGGCTGCCCTCACTGCCTACTTCGTTATGGCTTGGCTCTTTAATGCTTTGAACCAATACTGGTTCCTCATTCTCATCTATGTCGGCGGTGGTATCCCAATGAATGCTTGGCTCATGAAGGGCTACTTCGATACCGTACCTTATGACTTGGATGAGTCAGCAAAATTGGACGGTGCTGGACACTTGCGTATCCTTTGGCAAATTGTCTTGCCACTGGTTAAACCAATGATTGCCGTACAAGCTCTCTGGGCGTTTATGGGACCTTTTGGAGACTACATGCTTTCTAAATTCTTGCTTCGTTCGCAAGAGTACTACACAGTCGCAGTTGGTCTTCAAACTTTCATCTCTGATGTGAAAAATCAAAAAGTAACTCTCTTTGCAGCTGGTGCTATCCTCATTGCTGTTCCAATCTCTATCCTCTTCTTCTTCCTACAAAAGAACTTTGTTTCTGGTTTGACAGATGGTGGTACGAAAGGATAGTTGACAAGTTTCCCTACAAACTTTATAGTAATGTAGAAAGCTTATTACACAAAAGAAAGTGGTGCAAGAGTACTTGTCCCATTTTCTTTTTCTGGTCATATGGACCTTAGAAAGGCATTTCTATGCTACCTTATCCATTTTCTTACTTTGCAAATACATTCTCAGCTCAGCGCATTTTTGCTGGTCGGAAGAGATTAAACTTTTGGCAAGGTCTGCTCACTAGTCTTTTTCTAATTGCACTTTTGGTGTTTCCAAATAGTCTGCACATCGCTCGTATGGATTCCTATCCCTTAGATACGATGATTCCTGGCATCTATAGCCCTCTGACTCCTCAAGTGATGGACGATTTGAAGCAGATTACGATTACTGATGGTAAACTCAGCTACACTGGAAAAGATCATGGGCAAGTCTATTTTGATGAAACTGCTCACCAGCTAAGCGGATTTTCCTACCAATTGGCCACCAAGCAGATTATCCTTCGAAATGACGACAAGACACTGGCTGAAATTTCATACAAAGATCTGAAAACTAGTGATTTCCAATCTAGAAAAGAGCTGACACAGGCTCTATCTAAGGCTTGGTTCAAGACAAACCGTGCCAGTATCACTCTTCTTCTAATCACCGTATCCAGTCTTCTTTTAGGGGTGAATTTCCTCATTTTGCTCTTGGGAGCAAGTGGTATTCTCTACCTAACTAAGCGGTCTAAATTGTTTGATTTTACGAGCTTTGGTCAATGTGTGACCTTTACTCTAAACTGCTTGGGCATTCCAACCCTAGTTGCCTGCTTAACTGGACTATTTGGTGTTCAGATTGCTAACCTTATCACAATACAAAATGTACTTTTTGTGCTACTCTTAATCTGGGTATTTTTCAAAACAAAATTCAAAGATCAAGCATAGGGAGGCAATTATGCGTACTACTATCAAAGACGTGGCAAAATTGGCTGGTGTCTCGCCATCTACTGTCACTCGCGTTATCCAAAATAGCTCTTCTATCAGCCAACAAACAAAAGACACTGTTCGCAAGGCTATGCAAGAGTTAAATTACCATCCAAATCTCAATGCTAGAAGCCTTGTCAGCAGCTACAGCCAAGTGATCGGGCTCATTCTCCCTGTAGAGTCGGACACCTTCTACCAAAATCCCTTCTTCCCTCAGGCTTTGCGGGGGATTTCTCAGGTTGCTGCAGACAACGGTTACGCCATCCAGATTAGTACAGGAAAAGATGATAATCAGCGATTAGAAGCTGTTTCTCAGATGGTTTACGGTCGTCGGGTGGATGGGCTGATTTTCCTCTATTCACAACCAGATGATCCGCTTGTCAAGTTAGCACTGCAGCATAACTTCCCGTTTCTCGTTTTAGGGAAGGCTATTTCTCCTTTTGTCTCTCTGGTGGACAATGACAATATTCAAGCATGCTATGAAGCAACCGAATATTTTATCAAAAAAGGATACAAAAACATTGGTTTTGTCGGTGGGAACAAGGAATTGGTCGTTTCACAAGACCGTTACGAAGGCTATAAACAAGCACTTAAAGCCTACGATATTCCACTTAAAGAATCCAAGGTCAAATTTTCTGCCGGTTTCCTTCTGGAAGATAATTCGTACAAGATTATTCAGAAATTGGTCAAACAACCTCTTGACGCCATCGTTACAACCGACACCATCGTAGCTGAAGGGGTCATGGCGTATCTAGATGAAATCGGACTCAAATTGCCGATCATCTCCTTTGACTCAGTTCGTCCAAAGGTAAAAGTCGATGCCTATGTCGATATCAACGCTGTAAAACTAGGACAAGAAGCACTCAAAACACTCCTACAAATCATCGGTGACAGCAAGGAAAATCGTCAAGTCTGCTACCGTCAACTGATTCCACATACTATCATTGAACTTTAGAAAGGAATTTCTCGGCTCATGGCCTTACGTCAATTCAAAGCTTTTTTAGATACAGAACAGCTCATCCGTGTCCAAATGGATGCCAGCCTCCCACACGAAAACATGGTTTTCCGTCTGGAAAACGAAACAACCAACCTCCAACTAAAACTCCTCTCCACAGTTGAAGAACAAGATATGATTACCTTCCAACTGAAAAGCCCTCATAAAGTTGATTTGAAGTCTTTTTACACGACTCTTGACCAAGACCGTAACCACACAGAGTTGGCTTTTGGAGACATCGTCCGCAGCAAAGTCTTCGATAAAACTTTTGCCTACAAAGGCACAGACCTAGGTGCAACTTACAGCTCTAAGAGCACAACTTTCCGTTTTTGGGCCCCAATTTCAAGACAGGCTTTTGTGGTCATTGAGGGGACTCCTCATGCCATGGAAAAAGGAAAACAAGGCAGCTGGATGGCTACAGTTTCTGGCGACTTAGAGGGGAAAACTTACTGCTACCTTCACCGTGTCAATGGAGAATGGCTTGAAGTACATGACCCTTATGCACTTTCTTCGCAAGCCAATTCTGGCCATAGCTACATCGTCAATCCAGACAAATTCGTAAAACCACTCCCTCTTGAAAAGACGCTCCCGATTTCGCAAGCTATTATCTATGAAATGAGCGTCCGTGATTTTTCACAACAAAAAGAAGCAGGCTTCCAACATGCCAGTCAATTTATGGGCCTTACCGAATCTCCAACACTCGACGGACAAAGTATTGGTTTTGACTACGTGAAAAATCTTGGCATTACACACGTTCAGCTCATGCCTTTGTATGACTTTGGAAGTGTCGACGAAACGCAGCCTCAGACAGTTTACAACTGGGGCTACGACCCCGTTCAGTACAATGTTCCTGAAGGATCTTTCTCATCAAATCCAAACGATCCCTATGCACGAATCATCGAACTGCAAGAAGCTATCAACCACTACCACAAGGCTGGTATTGGAGTAACCATGGATGTTGTCTACAACCACGTTTACAACGCAGATACCTTCGCTTTTGAGCGCATCGTTCCAGGTTATTTCTTCCGCTATGACGACAAGCGTCAGCGCGTATCCGGTACCTTCTGCGGCAATGATGTGGCCAGTGAACGCGCCATGGTTGGACGTTACATTCGTCAATCTCTCAAGCAGTGGGTTGAACTCTATGGATTTGACGGTTTCCGCTTTGACCTTATGGGAATCCTTGACTCGGATACAATCAATACAGCGGCTCAGGAATTGCGTGCTATCAATCCGGCTCTTTATCTCTATGGCGAAGGCTGGAAAATGGCTACCGGACTTGACTTTGATCAACTCGCTCATCAATATAATGCAAAAAAACTTCCTGATATCGCATTTTTCAACGATGACTACCGTGACAGCTTCAAAAAACTCATCCTCAATCCACAACGATTGGTTGAAAAGCAAGAGCACGAAAAAATACAAAATCTACTAGCTGCTAGCCGAAATGGACATTATATCAGTCCAGAGCAATCACTCAACTACATCGAGTGCCATGACAATGCAACTGCTTTTGACTATTTCCACATTGAGGATCCAAGTTGGACCGTTCATCAGCAAAAACGGGCAGCTAGCTTTGGTCTGCAGCTGACATTGATTGCTCAAGGAACAGCCTTCCTGCATAGCGGTCAAGAATTTTTCCGTACCAAGGATGAAATTGATAACACTTATAACATTCCTGATAGCGTTAACCGCCTCGATTGGACACGTGCGCTTACTTACCAAGAGCATGTTCAATTTATTAGTCAGCTCATCCAATTCCGCAAGGAACATCCTATGATGACGCAGGCAGATTACGATAGCATACACACGGTCAGCGATTTCTACTGGTTGACAGAGTTTGTACTCCGCTACACACTTCGCCAAGGCGATGAAGAATTGCAATTTATCATCAATTTTGCATCGACAGATTTTGAATTTGCAAAAGAAGCAGATCAAACCGTGCTATTCAACTATCCTCCGCTAGAAGCTCAAACGGAAGAACCATTCACCATCGCGGGGCAAAGCATCTGTATCTTAAGTAATTAAAAAACCACCAGTGGTGGTTTTTTAATTTATTTCATCAACCAAATCTATAATTTTTCTACCAATCCGCTCAACATCATTTTGCAGACCGCGTAGTTCAAAATTATCAATGACTGGAAATCCGAAGCGCTCTGCATATTGCTTGGCAGTCAGACAATACTGATGATTAAAGTTTCGATTGCCCGAACCGACAATTCCTAAGCAGCGCTCGTGATTATCCTCATAGGCGATAAAATCACCCAAAGGATTTGTCAAAATCTCGGTATCACCATTGTCTACGCCATTTCCACCTTCGAGATAGGTAGGTAGAAAAGCCACAAAGGGGGCGTCTAAGGCGTAAAATGGTATTTCTTCCTTAACCAAATCCTTGACGTGAACAGACTCTATCTCCAAATCCGTCTGGAATTGAAAAAAACTGGTAAGGCGATTTACAAAACTCTGTGTATTGCCACTAAGGCTAATATAAACTAGATAAATTTTTTTCTTCATTGGGCTCCTTTCATTTTATTTTTTATAAATGCCCCTTACCTTATTCCAAGTCTACAAAACGGCCGATGATTTGCACGTTTTCAGACACGGATACAAATGCTGCTGGGTCCGTTTTTTTCATATAAAACTTAAAATCATTGAATTCTGCACGAGTAATAACCGCCAGTAACACTGATTTTTTCTCGTGGTTGTAGGTCCCTTCGGCTTCATTGATACAGGTTACGCCGCGGTGAAGTTTCTTATGCACCATCTTAATCACCGCATCAGGATGACTGGTGATAATCATAGCCTGCATTTTCTTTTGCTTGGTGTAAATGGCATCTGTCACTTGTGTCATGACAAACAGAGCCACCATAGAGTAGAGAGCAGATTGCCATCCAAAAAGGATACCTGCCCCTGCAATAATGAATGCATTGACAAAAAGAGAAATCTTTCCAACTGTACGCCCATTTTTCCGACGAATCGTTAGACTGACAATATCCGTTCCGCCGCTTGAAATGTTATTTTTCAGGGCAAATCCAATCCCTGTCCCGAGAAAGAGGCCACCGAAAATCGCATTGATCAAAGGATCGTGCGTCAGGGGAACAACAGGAATAAACTGAATAAAAAGGGAACTCATCGTTACCGTGATAAAGGTAAATATGGTAAATTTATGTCCAATCGTATACCAAGCCATAATCAACAAGGGCAGATTGATGGCATAAAAAGAAATTGAAATAGGAATCCCTGCGCCAAGCGTCCGTTCCGTTACGGTGTGGATAATCTGCGCCAGACCCGTCACACCTGTCGAGTAGACCTGACCTGACTGGTAGAAAAAGTTGACAGCAATACTAGACAAGAGACCATAGACGATGGAAGCGGATATTTTTTCCGCGTATTTTTCACGTGAAATACTACGTAAGGTTTTTAAAAGTCCAACCCTACGCGCACCTCTGCGTAGGAAATAGCGTAATTTCTTGATAAATGTGGTTTTTCTCACCATGTTTCTCCATGCAAAACGAGCCTAGGGCTCGTTTCTTTCTTATTCCGGTAAGTGAATGTGCAAGGCCAATTCATCCAATTGAGCACCTGAAACCGTACTTGGGGCCTGAGTCATCGGGTCGCTTGCTTTATTATTTTTAGGGAAGGCAATGACTTCGCGAATATTGTCCTTACCTGCCAAAATCATGACAAAGCGGTCAAGTCCAATCGCCACTCCACCATGTGGTGGGAATCCATAGTCCATGGCTTCTAACAAGAATCCAAATTGTTCCTTAGCTGACTCAGCTGTAAAGCCAAGCGCTTTGAACATCCGTTCTTGCATGTCTTTTTGGTTAATACGAAGGCTTCCGCCACCAAGCTCATAGCCATTCAAAACGATATCGTAGGCTACTGCTTTTACCTTAGCCAAATCACCCTCTAACTCATGAGCAGACTCGTTTGTCGGCAAAGTGAAGGGATGGTGAGCTGACATGTAACGGCCCTCTTCTTCAGACCATTCAAACATTGGCCAATCCACAACCCACAAGAAGTTAAATTTAGCTTGGTCAATCAAATCCAACTCTTTGGCAATGCGTGTGCGAAGCGCACCAAGTGTATTGTTGGCAACTTCCAATGTATCTGCTACAAACAAAACAAGGTCATTATCTTCAAGCTGTAAAGTTTCTGTCAACTTACTTTCCACACTTGTCAAGAATTTGGCAACTGGTCCTGCAAGAGCACCCTCTGCTACCTTAACCCAGGCAAGACCTTTGGCGCCGAACTGTTTTGCGACTTCTGTCAGCTTATCAATGTCTTTACGTGAATACTTGTCTGCATTATTTTTTACAACGATTGCTTTCACAACAGGTGCTTCTGAAAAGACTTTGAAGTCAACTTCCTTGACAACATCTGTCAAGTCTTGCAAGAGCATCTCAAAACGAGTATCCGGTTTATCTGAACCGTAGTTGTTCATGGCATCATCGTAGGCCATACGTGGGAAAGGAAGAGTGACGTCCATTCCTTTTGTTTCTTTCATGACACGGGCAATCATACCTTCAACGATGTCTTGAATTTCTTGGTCTGATAAGAAAGAAGTCTCCAAGTCAACTTGTGTAAACTCAGGTTGACGGTCACCACGGAGGTCTTCATCGCGGAAACATTTTACGATTTGGTAATAACGGTCAAAGCCAGCATTCATCAGCAGTTGCTTTGTAATCTGTGGACTTTGTGGCAAAGCATAGAAATGACCTTGATTCACACGACTTGGTACCAAGTAGTCACGCGCGCCTTCTGGAGTTGATTTTGTCAACATTGGTGTTTCCACATCGATGAACTCCAATTCATCCAGGTAGTTACGGATAGAATGTGTCACTTTTGCACGTAATTTGAAGTTTTCAAGCATCTCTGGACGACGCAAGTCAAGGTAGCGGTAACGCATACGCGTGTCGTCATTAGCTTCAATACCATCTTTGATTTCAAATGGGGTTGTCTTGGCGCTGTTTAGAACTTCAAGAGTGTCGACTTTCAACTCGACCGCACCTGTTGCCAACTGATCATTAGCTTGTTCACGCGCAGCAACAGTACCTGTCACTTCAATGACATACTCGCTACGAAGAGTTTCTGCGGTTGCCATCACTTCTGGTGATACTTCCTCAGGATTGATGACCAACTGCATGATTCCTTCACGGTCACGAAGGTCGATAAAGATAAGACCTCCAAGGTCACGACGACGACCAACCCAACCTTTCAAGGTAATTTTATTTCCGATGTGCTCACTACGAACACGCCCAGCATACATAGAACGTTCCATATTTATCCTCTTTTTGCTTTATTCATTCCTTATTATTCTAACATAAAACAGCCTTAATTTGGACTATTTGGCGGATTTTCCTGACAAGAAATCATAAAAGCTGGAATTTTTTATCCAGCCTTTCACTTTTTATAAACCATATCCATATGCGGAATGCCGGCTTCCAAATACATGTCCGACACGACTACAAATCCATGAGCCTGATAGAATTTTTTGAGATAGGTTTGGGCAGAAATTTTAATTGTCTCTTGTCCCATTTCCTCAGTTAGATACTGAATGGCAGTTTCTAGCATTGGGCCCGCAAGCTTCTGTCCACGGTATTCTGACTGAATCACCACTCGGCCAATAGAAGCTTCTGGAAATGTTAAACCTGGGGGTAAGATTCGCAGATAGCTGACAATCTTTCCATCGGCTTTACCAAACAAATGGTGGCACTCCAGATCCACACCATCTACATCCTGATAAGCACACTCTTGCTCGACAACGAAGACTTCCGAACGCAATTCCAATAGCTGATACAATTCTTCCAGACTTAATTCTGAAAAAGACTTAACAGTCCAGTCCATACTGACTCCTTCTAAGGCAAGATATTGCCCGCACTCATATAAATATCGTACCACTCTGCGCGCGTCAATGTCACCTTCTCTGCCTGCGCAATATGAGCAATTCGCTCAGGGTTCATCGAGCCAACAATGGTTTGTATCTTAGCTGGGTGACGTAGAATCCAAGCCACTACAATCGCCTCATCAGAGACACCATATCGGCGAGCGTACTTGGAAATCGTTTCATTCAATTGGGCATAAGCTGGATTTGTCGCGAAAATACCTTCTGACAAGCTGACTAAAAATGGTGACCAGGCTTGAATCGTAATCTTCTTGAGCTGACAATAATCAATCAGCCCTCCGTCGCGCATGGTGGCTGCATCATCTTTCATATTGACATGAAATCCTGCATCAATCATCGGTGTATGAGCAGGAGATAGCTGCAATTGATTAACTGCTATCGGCGTCTCCATATAGGATTGAAGCAACTCCATCTGGTAAATATTCTGGTTGCTAACACCGAAATGACGAACTTTCCCAGACGCTTTTAAGAGATGAAAAGCCTCGGTTACTTCTTCTGCTTCCATCAAGGCATCTGGACGATGCAAGGCCAATACATCGAGATAATCTGTCTCTAACCGTGATAAAATACCGTCTACTGACTGTAAAATATGCTCTTTTGAAAAGTCAAAATAGCCATCATGAATCCCACATTTGGACTGTAGAACGATGTCCTCTCTCTTTAGACCAACCTCCTTGACAGCAGCAGCAAAATTTCGTTCAGATTGTCCTCCGCCATAAATATCTGCATGGTCAAAAAAAGTAATTCCGTTTTCCAAGGCTGTATCCAGCACCCGACTTGCGTCCGCTACCGATAGAGCATCCATCCGCATACAACCTAAGGCAATCCTTGATACCTCTAGTCCAGTTTGTCCTAATACTTGCATGTTGTAATCCCTTTCTTTTCCTTTCTATTATAGCACAAAGAAAAAGAAAAGCAGCCCTCGGACTACTCTTCAGGAGATATATGAAAAAGAATACATTAAGTATAGTCAAACTTGCTTAACCTTTTCTTAAATATTAGTTGAATCCATAAATTTTCTTGGCAACTTTGTAAAGGGCATTGGATAATTTTCGGCCTGGATAGCCGTACAAATTGGTCAACTGGCCCAAAAGACCGTTACGAATGACTTTAAATAATTCTGGGTTATTGTTTTCAATATATTCCCACAACTCTTGTTTTTTGGTCATGTGTTCTGCTGTTCCTGCACGATTGAGAAGGGCACAGGAAACAGTTGTAACAATCTCCACGTGATTGAGAAGATAGCTCCGCTGATCGCTAGAAGTAATTTCATCTAGTTTTAACTCATCAACCAAAATTTTATTGACTTTTAACTGCTGGTCAATCCGTTTAATCATAACAGATTCATTGACCGATTGGTCGTCACGACCGATAAAGTAGCGGTAAAAATCCACCGGCAAATAGTACATGGTCTTGATATGCTTGGAAGGTGTAAAGACAAAGATATTGTCCACGTAGAAGGTATGCTCAGGCAACTCTAATCCAATCTGACGCAAGAGCTCTGTCCGATAAATGAGCGAGTGCATCATCATGTATTGACCTTTTGAAAAAGCACCCATTTCATCCCAAGTAAAGACTTTTTCTACAGGCATAACATCCTTGTAGCTCATCGATTTTTTACGATTTTGGCCTTCTTTTTCATAGACAAAATTCGAGATAAACGCGTCTACGAGATTGCCTTCGGATTCTAGTCTAGTCAAGGTTTCTAAAATCTTGATATAAGCACGCGCATCCACCCAGTCATCGCTGTCAACAACCTTATAGTACAGTCCACGCGCTTCTCGAAGACCTGTATTAACTGCTCCACCGTGACCCTTATTTTCCTGATAAATGGCACGCACATTTGGATATTTAACTGCCAATTCTTCTGCAATTTCTTGAGTTCGGTCACTTGAACCGTCATTGATAATCAAAATCTCTACTTGATCCCCACCTACAACTAAGGACGATACACAGTAGTGCAAGTAATCTTGAGCATTATAACTAGGGATGGCAATGGTTAATAATGTCATCTTTCTCTCCGTTTAACAAAGTTTCTGCCAACTACAACTAGCTGGCAGATATTTTTTATTTATTATAACACATTTTATGAAAGTTGTTTTTGGTAAACATTTTTTGCTCGGAAAGCTTTCCAAAGTTGACCCAATCCCTTGAAGAAATGACCGTTGACCATAACAAGTATGGCCGCAACCATTGCTTGGTCAATCTGGTCACCTGTCATCTTAGCAATCGCTCGGAAAGGCATATTGTAGAGGAAGAGGAGATTCAGATCTGGTGTTCCCTTTTCCTCGGCTTTTTTTAGGAGACGGTGTAAGATTTTATAAACCAAGCGTGCAAGACCACTCTTAGCATACTGCATTTTCATCAGCGGATCATTGAGACGAAGTTCTTGACCAACTTCCCAAGATTCTACTGGAACGGGATGACCAAGTAATTGGGCAAATTCTGTATCAGAAACAGCCGCGACTTGTCCACTCAAGTAGTGTGGAAGGTGACTTTGATCTGGTAATTGATCCGTCGTAGCCTCTTTTTTCAGCTGAGCAGTCAAGCGAATGTCTGCACTGCTAGCGCCCACATAGATTTGATAATCGCCACCTTCAACTTCAAATTGCATGGTATCAACATTGAAATAACGGAAGCTATATTCATCAAAGGCCATGAAAATTTCTTGTGATTTTCCAGCCTCAAGGTAAATTTTTGTAAAACCTTTCAACTCTTTTGCAGGACGATAAAGGGCACTGTCCGCCTTACCAATATAGAGCTGTACGATTTCACTACCTGCCACTGAACCTGTATTCGTCACCGTCAAGCGCAGACCATTTTCCTCAACAGTGAGGTCAGAATAGGCAAAATCTGTATAGGAAAGACCATAACCAAATGGATAGTGAACTGCTGCATTCACCTTATCAACGTAACGGTAGCCGACGTAGAAACCTTCGCGGTAGAGTGAGTAGTCCCCCGTCGCAGGAAATTCGCGGGACGATGGCAAATCAGCCAAGTCAATCGGATAAGTTTCACTTAATTTTCCGCTTGGATTGACCTTGCCTGTCAAGGCATCCAGCATGGCTGGTGCACCTGCTTGACCTGATAGATAGCCGTGAATGACCGCCTTTACACCACTGGTCCATGCCATATCCACAACTGACCCTGCCGATAAAACAACGACGATATTGGGATTAACCGCCTGCAATTTTTCTAACAGAGATAATTGATTGTTCGGCAGAGATAGATGGTGACGGTCCAAGCCCTCGCTTTCGCTGATTTCATCTAAGCCCATGTAAAGTAGAACTGTGTCCGCTTTTTTCGCCAAAGAAACAGCCTCATCAGCCAAGTTGGCATCTGCTTTATCAACTCGCTGGTAACCTTGGGCATAGCCTGCAAGCGTCAAGGGATAATCTTTCATGCAGTCAACCGTATTTTCTAGCTTTTTAGCGTTGATGAGCGAAGAACCTGCACCTTGGTAACGTGGATTTTGAGCAAATTCACCGATGACGGCGATTGATTTTTCTGGAGAAAGTGGCAGAATGTGGTCTTGATTTTTCAAGAGAACAATGCTGTCTGCTGCTGCCTTGCGTGCAATGGCATGCTGGTAATCATAGTCTACACTTCGTTTTTCTTGTGCGGCCAGGTCCAAGACAACATTGAGCAATTCATCCACCCGCTCATCCAAAACGGCTTCTGACAGCTGACCATTTTTTACTGCGTCAATAATCTCTTTCTGCCCAACTGTCGTAGTCCCTGGCATTTCTAGATGACTTCCATTTTGTACACCGAGAACGTGGTCATTAGAGCCACCCCAGTCAGAGACGACAAATCCGGTAAAGCCCCATTCATCTCGCAAAATATCTCGTAGCAATCGCTTGTCTTCGTTGGCATAAATGCCATTGATTTTATTGTAGGCGCTCATGATTGCCTTGGGATTGCCCTCTTTGACAGCAATTTCAAATCCTGTCAGGTAGATTTCACGCAATGTCCGCTCATCCACAATCGAATCCGACGCCATTCGACGCAATTCTTGGCTATTGACCGCAAAATGTTTTGGTGTAGCAACCACACCTTGCGACTGGAGCCCACGAATCATAGCAGCAGCCATTTTCCCAGCCTGATAAGGGTCTTCTGAGTAATACTCAAAATTTCGCCCACAAAGTGGATTCCGCTTAATATTAAGTCCAGGGCCTAAGACCATGTTCACTCCCAAACTGCTGGCTTCCGCTCCAAGAGCGCTTCCTACCTCTTCGACCAAATCAGGATCCCAGCTATTGGCTAGAGTTGCAGCGGTTGGAAAGCAAGTAGCGGGAACAGAGGCGTTGAGCCCTAGATGGTCCCCTTCTCCCTCTTGCTTGCGAATACCATGCGGTCCGTCAGCCATAAAGATAGAAGGCACACCTTTTTCAAGGTAATCCTTGGTCTCCCAGACGGACTTACCAGTCATTAAAGCCGCCTTTTCTTCTAGACTTAATTGTTGAATAATCGCTTGATGTTTCATAAAAAATCTCCATTTATCCGATTCTGATAAGCTAATCATACCAAAGGAACTCGATAAATAAAACGCTTTCTTCATAACCTGCTCTATTCTTGACATAATTTGTAGAAAAAAGACTGACGACACGTCAGTCTATTAACTATGAGAATGTTTCCCAGACTTTCTACCGATAAGTTTTGGCAGTCTCGGATGTAGGTCTAACCCAAATACCATCCGCAACATCCAAAAGAAAAAGACGAAAACTAGGATTGGAATGACACAGGTCGTTACAATCAGCACTGCGACCGCATCCAACAAATTGCTCATGGTCACTTGCACCTTATCCATCGTATTTTCATAGGCATCTGTGACAAAACTCGTTGCCTTTGACCACCAATCTTCATTCTTTTCTGCTTCTTTTTGAAGTGATTTATTTTCCTTGGTAGCCTGCTTCACCGTCTGCTCAACTGAGATTTCATGCGTTTTTTCGATATGGTTGGACATAGACACGCTCGTTGGAATCAAAGCAAAGGTCAAGAAGCCAAACAAGGCTAATTTGATTGCCAACTCTTTGACCTTATCTCGTGGAAAATACAGATTTCCGGCAAATAAAATAGCCGACAAAGGGAGACATAGTTTAAAGAAAAATTGTGCGGCAATCCCTACCAAGTACTTTTGTAGCCAGATTGCACCAAAAATCACCACAATATAGTTGGTCAAATCGGCAATGTTTTCTGCTACTGGCGAGCCGATATCGTTCGGTAGGAGTGTAATAGAAGTCGATGTCGCAACGGAAGTTGCTGCCAAAGCTGCAACCGTGTTTTTCTTGCCATCCAAAGAGCTAACTAGCCCTGCATTCAGCTCTCTTATAAAAGTAGAGTCCGCAATGACAAAGAAAGAAATTACCGCTAGTAAGACCAATAATCCTGCTTTTACCTCTTTTTTATATGTTTGAATAATTTGTTTCACGTGAAACCGTCCTTTCTAGATAAAATTATAAGGACATTTACACCCCATGTCAACTCGAAAAAGCTGGACATCCGCCCAGCCATTCTCACTTCATAATCACAAATTTCATCATTGGGTAGTTGACCGCTACTTGGACAAAGATATTGACCCAATTGGCACACGTCTGCGCCCAGCCCAGCCCCATTCCCAAAGATTGGAAAAGAGCCGTCGTATAGGGAGGCAGGACAGTGGATAAAATCCCTGCCACAACTACCGTCAGCACATACCAGTGCAAGGTTTTTGAGATATCATTTTCCGCCCCAAAAACTAGCTTCCGCTGCACAATATAATTTACAACTTGAGCAGCTACATAGGCTAATAGGAATGACAAAAAGCCATTCAATCCACCATTTTTTACAGGATAGTGAAAAATAAACCAGTCAAAGGCTTGTTTTGAAAAAGCGGTAAATAAAAAACTACTTCCCAACCACAAGACACAAAAATTAGTAATCGTTGCAATGTTTGACAAGACATTAAATTTGATAAATTCCCATAAATCAGGGTGTTCTTTGATCCATTCTTTCATGATTTCCTCCAAAAAATTCTTTTCTTTGGTCTTATTTTAACAAGAATACCAGCCAAAGAAAGCGTTTTTACACAATTTGTCTCTTTCCTTGCATAATTTGACAGATCAATCTTTTCATCAAAAGAAGCTACCTCAACGGAGGTAGCTTTATATCTAGGAGATCGATACTATTGGTTGATTAAGCTACTTCAGCTTCATCTTTCTTTTTACCTGTTAACTTAGCAAGTCCAAGACCAGCAAGGGCAATCAGTACCACATTGGCTACAAGGTAGACTACAAGCCACCATTTTGTCTTAGGTTTGTAAAGATCGAAGGCTGCAGAATGAGCAACTGTGTAGAGGATATTCTTAGTCGCACGACGGAGTGACTCGTTTCCTTCTTTAGTCGTTGAAGAAACTTGTGGCACGTCACCCAATGTTGACAACATCAAGTCACCACCGTTGCGAATTGATTGATCAGGATTCATGTATACTTGACCGTCATAGTCTGTTACAACCATACCCTTGAAGCCCCATTCGCCACGAAGAACATCGTTGAGAAGGTCACTATTTCCACCTGCCCAAAGTGTTCCAATACGGTTAAAGGATGACATAAGAGCAGTAGAGTTTCCATCTTTTACAGGAAGTTCAAACGCCTTCAAGTATACTTCACGGATAGCTTGTTCGTTTGACCATGTAGCTACCCCTTCGCGGTTGTCTTCTTGGTCGTTAAGAGCAAAGTGTTTTGTATAAGTGTAAACACCATTTTTCAATGTTGCTTGAGCCAATGCTGAAGCCATTTTCCCTGAAATGTATGGGTCTTCTGAGTAGTACTCAAAGTTACGTCCTGAAAATGGAGAACGGTGGATATTGACCGCTGGTCCATAAAGACCAACCACACCATGAGCAAGAGCTTCTTTAGCAAATGCATCACCCATTTTAGCTGCAAGGTCTGTGTTCCAAGTTGAGGCAACAACTACTTCTGAATTGTACTGAATCCCTTTAATACCTTGGAAGATACCATTGATACCTGCAGGGCCATCAATATCTAGGGTCGCTGGTTTGTCAATTGATTTGACAGCACCAGTTGCATAGCCACCAAATCCAATCAAGTTAGCCATTTCTTCTGATGTCATTTGGTCAATCAATTTTTCCCAACGTTCATCATCGTATTCTGCTCCGACAAGGTCTACTAAACGAAGGCCGTTATCAACTGCTTTTTGAGCTTTTGAAGCTGCTTCTGATTTTGTATCCAAGCGGAAGTTTGTGTCAGACATTTCATTAAGGATTTCCTTAGATGTCTTCTTGTCTGCTGTACGTTCTTTTGGAAGTGTACCTTCCCAATCCGTACGTGTCACGTAACCCACATCACCGATTGCATAGTCAAATTTGTTGGTTACTTCAGCTTTATCAGAAGAACGTTGATGAAGAACTTCTTTCTTAGCAACTGTATAGTCTTCTGAATCAAGTACGTCATGCGCATTGTTCATGAGTTTGATTTGGTATTTACCAGCATCAAGAACGTAGGCTTTTTCAGTCTTATAGTCGTATGAAGCCATGTCATCACGGTCATAAGAAATTGTCAATTCTTGGCTTTGACCAGGTTCTAGTTTATCTGTCTTATCAAATCCTGCAAGGACAACATGTGATTTTTCAACACCACCAACAGTATATGGCGCAGTGTAGTAAACTTGAGCAACCTCTTTACCAGCTACATCACCTGTATTTGTCACTTTAACCTTCACATCAATCTTGTCGCCATTTTCCTTAACAGACTCGATTTCTTGGCTGAAGTTCGTGTAGCTGAGACCATATCCAAACGGGTATTGAACTGTCTTATCATATGCAGCTTCATCAGTTGCACCAGTCTCATTGTTTACAAAACGAGTTTCGTAGTAACGGTAACCAACGTAAATACCTTCTTGGTAATTCACAAATTTTTGGAGACGAGTTTCTTTTCCTGCCCAACCTTGACGTTCAAATTCTGAATCAAGATAAGAGAAGTCACCTGTATTCCAGTACGTTGGATTTGATTCTAAATCATAGGCATAGGTGTCTACCAAGCGACCTGATGGGTTAACATCTCCTTTCAAGATTTCACCGATAGCTGTCAAACCTGACAAGCCAGGTCCACCAATCCAAAGGGCTGCATCCACACCTTGGTCTTTCAAGAAGCCAAGTTCCATGGCATTTGATGAGTTAACGACAACGATGACTTTGCTGAAATTCTTTTCAACCATTGCCAACATTTCTTTTTCGACGTTTTGTAATTCGAGGTAATGTTTGTCTTTATCCCCTTTTTTATAATCCGCCATATTTTGTGGGAGATCTGCCCCTTCACCACCATTACGTGAGATGACAACGACCGCGGTATCTGAGAAGTCTTTTGCTTCTTTGATCAAATCATCTGAATATTTATCTTGTGTTGGCTCATAGATGTTGTAGTCACCACCATTAAGTGAGAAGACATTTCCACCTTCTTTTTTAGGAAGATTTTTCTTGTAGAAATCTGTCAAGTCAGAGTTCAACTCAAAGCCTGCATCTTCTAAACCTTGTTGTAAAGTGACGTTTTTAGACTCGTCTGCCGCACCTGAACCTGAACCACCATAAGTGATGGATACAGATGAAATGCCAAAGACATTCAATTTTTTGGTGTCTTTCAAAGGAAGTGTCTTTTCCTTATTTTCAAGCAAAACAGAACCTTCACGTTGAATTTCTGATACCAACTCTTTTGAGTTTTTTTCAGCTTTAGCAATTTTTGCATCATCTGCATAGCTTGGTGCAAAGTAAGTATCGATTACTCCGACAAACATATTAACCGCATAATTAGCCCCGATGATAATCACACCGAGCAAGGCGAGCAAGCCTGTCAAAATCTTACTTTTCTTGCCTGCAAAAGCTTTGTTTTTCACACCGCGGTAAATAAAATACGCAAACAAGGCTACGACGAGTACACTTGCGATGATGAGCGTATTTTTGACAATACTTGCTGCATCCCAAGATTGATACGAACTAGCATAATCATCTGCGAAAGCGGTAATCCCTGTGGATGCTACTGCTGCAGAAGCCAATGCTAGACCTGATTGTTTCCAAGTCTTCATAAGACCCCTCCTAAATTTTCCGAACAAGACTTTGTAAGCCTTTTCTTAATCATACACTTACTTTAGCAAAAGAAATTTTTTATGAAAACACTTTCTTCATAATTTGTCATTTTGGACACATAATCTGCAAGCCTTTTCTTAAACTTCAATTTTTTCTGCAATTCTGCTATACTATCTATATGAAAATTGCAATCGTAGAAGACCAGAAGGTTGAACAAGAACGTCTAACATCCTATATCCAGTCCTATTGTCAGGAGCACGGTTTATCTGTCGATATTACCTGTTTCAACGATGGGATTGACATCACAAGCGACTACCAAAAGATGTTCGACGTGATTTATCTAGACGTGGAAATGGAAATCATGGACGGCATGACGACGGCTAAAAAAATTCGCCAAGTGGACCGCGACGTCCTCATCGTTTTTGTCACCAATCATTCACAAGTAGCCATCCAAGGCTATTCTGTTGAAGCCATCGACTTCCTCCTCAAACCATTGAGTCATTTCGTATTTGAAGAGCATTTCAAGAAAATTCTGCGAAAATTACCAAGTCCCGAAGAGGAAGAGTCCTACCTTTATATCAAAAACAAGGCTTCCACCTTTAAAGTTGCACAAAAAGATATTTTTTACATTGAAAGCGAAGGCCACCACCTACATATCCATACCAAAGAAGAAACCATCACGACTAGCAATAGCTTGAAAAACATGGAAAGCTTGCTTGATAAGAAAAATTTCTTCCGATCAAATTCTGGCTATATTGTCAATCTCACTTATGTCGAGCGAATTGAAGGCAGCATCTCCTACGTCAACGGAGTTCCTCTCCAAATCAGCCGCCCTCGTAAAAAAGAATTCATGACCGCTCTGACCAACTATGTGGGAGATACTCTACTATGATCGTAACACAGTTTCCAGACATCCCTCGGATTTATACAGCTCTTGCAGAATCCCTAGCCTGTCTCTTAGTCTGTCTCCCACTCATCCGAGAAATGGACTGGCTTCAGCGTCTCAAACGAATTCCTACTGTAATCCTTGGACAGCTCCTCCTACAATTACTAGCAGGACAACTCCCTCTCTTTTTCTGGACAATCGGCATGGCCATCAATGTAGCCTGGATGTTTTGTTCTATCCGCATCTTGGGCGTAACACATAAGAAAACAGCTCCCTACCTAACTGCCAAAGCCTTTATCTCAGCTGAACTAGCGGCCTCCATTTCCTGGCACCTCTACTGCCTGTTCATTCTGGGGACAAAAGCGGACTCCATGGTTAGTCAGGTGGCGACTATGGTCTTTATTTCCAGCCTTGTTTTCCTCGTTCTCTACTCTCAGGAAAGCAAACTCGATCTAGCAGACAGAGAAAAAAGTATTGAAAACCGCGATGTCTGGGTGGCTGCATTCACCTCTCTAACGATTTTTGTGCTCAGCAATATTGGTTTTATCTTCACAGGAACCCAGCCCTTTCAAGACTCGACCAGTATCTTCATCCTTCGAACAACGGTTAATCTCTCTGGTATTTTTCTCCTCTACGCACAGGAGTCTCAGCAGTACGACCGCTATTTACGGGACGAACTGTCCTCTATCAATAGTATTTTTCAGCTACAATACAAGCAATACCAAGCCTATCGTGAAAATAGCGAGCTAATTAGCCGCAAGGTACACGACCTCAAACATCAACTTTATATCATCCGCCAGGAAGCAGATAAAGAGAAGCAAAAGCAGTATCTAGACGAGATGACTCTGGCAATTCACAACTTTGAAGCAAAGATTGAGACTGGAAATCCTATCCTAGACACCATTTTGACACAAAAAAACCACTACTGCCTACAAAATGGTATCAACCTGACCTGCATCGTTCAAGGGGAGTTACTAAATTTTATGGATGTCATGGATATTTCCGCCCTTTTTGGAAATGCCATCGATAACGCCATCGAAGCCGTCGAAAAAATTACCGATCCAGAAAAACGACTGATTACCCTCAAAGTTTCTCAACACAGCCAATTCATCATGATTCGCTTGGATAATTATGACACGTCAGACCTTGACCTATACAGCACCGACTTCCCAAGAACATCCAAATCCGACAAAGACTACCATGGATTCGGCCTAAAAAGTATGGAATTTGTCGTGAAAAAATACAACGGAAATCTGCTGCTCAACAAAGAAAACAACTGGGTCCAGCTCAAAATTCTCTTACCACAAGCAAATTAAAAGAGCCGCTGGCTCTTTTTTATATATAAAAAAATACCTGCCGAGACAGGTACTTACAAAATGCAATAAACTATTACAACATTTTGTTGTAGAATTCAACGACAAGTGCTTCGTTGATTTCAGCGTTGATTTCATCACGTTCTGGCAAACGAGTCAATGAACCTTCCAATTTTTCAGCATCAAATGATACGAAAGCTGGACGTCCAACGATTGCTTCAACAGCTTCAAGGATAGCTGGAACTTTAAGTGATTTTTCACGAACTGAGATCACTTGACCTGGAGTTACGCGGTATGAAGGGATATCAACACGTTTTCCGTCAACAAGGATGTGACCGTGGTTTACGAATTGACGAGCTTGACGACGAGTAGTTGCCAAACCAAGACGGTAAACAACGTTATCCAAACGACGTTCCAACAAAAGCATGAAGTTGAAACCGAGTGTTCCTTCTTTGATTTTAGTTGCTTGCAAGAACAAGTTACGGAATTGTTTTTCACCCAAACCGTATGAGAAACGCAATTTTTGTTTCTCAGCCAATGGCAAACCGTATTCAGAAAGTTTGCTACGGTTGTTTGGACCGTGTTGACCTGGTACGTAGTTACGACGTGCCAATTCTTTACCTGAACCTGTAAGTGACAAGCCAAGACGACGTGATTGTTTCCATGATGGACCTGTATAACGTGACATTTTCATGTCCTCCTATAAATAAAATATATTTGTAGGAAATAACGGATTAGAAAACCCTGATTCGTGCAGAAACCCTTCGCCTAAACAGCCAAGGTTACTTGTTTTTCAAGGCCTCTGTTGACGAGTTTCATGTTTTCATGCTGTTATTTCACACAAAATTCAGTATAACATAAGAAAAAGGTATTGTAAAGCCTTTTAGTCTAAATAGTGAATCAAAATCTTCTCTGTTAGGATATCAGAGTAAGTGTAAGATTCTACAAAAGTGTTATTTGGATCTTCGTATTCCACGATAAAGAGAGATTGATAAACCTCAATAATGCGGCCTTGCTTATTTTTCTCACGTTTACGGCCGTTTTCAAGCGTTAACTCAACAACTTGACCTTCGTGCTCTTTGATTTCTTGTTTAATTTGTTTCATTTTGGCAACATCTGTAAATGCGTCACTCATAATTTATCCTTCCTCCATTTTGGAAATACTTGCAAATTTATTAAACTCTTTTTGGAACATGAGTTCCACGGTGCCACGCGCACCAGAACGGTTTTTTTCGATAATAACCTCAACTGTGTTATTAGGAATACCGCCATCTTCTTGCTCCCCACGCTCATAGTAATCATCGCGGTAAAGGAAGGCTACGATATCCGCATCTTGCTCGATAGAACCCGACTCACGAATATCAGACAATACAGGACGTTTATCCTGACGCTGTTCCACTCCACGAGACAACTGACTTAAGGCAATAACCGGAACTTTTAACTCTTTAGCTAAGATTTTCAACTGACGAGAAATCTCAGAAACCTCTTGTTGACGGTTTTCACGACCCGTCCCTGTAATCAGCTGCAGGTAGTCAATGAGAATCAGTCCCAAATTACCCGTTTCCTGCGCTAATTTACGAGAACGAGAACGAATTTCCGTAATCTTAATACCTGGCGTGTCATCAATATAGATGCTAGCACGCGCTAGATTAGCCTGAGCAATCATAAGTTTTTGCCATTCTTCATCGTTCAATTGACCCGTACGAATGGCACGAGAATTGATGACCCCTTCTGAGGCCAACATCCGGTCCACAAGACTTTCTGCACCCATCTCCAAAGAAAAGATAGCTACGGTCTTGCCCAATTTGGTCCCAATATTTTGGGCAATATTAAGAGCAAAGGCCGTCTTACCAACCGCAGGACGGGCAGCAAGAATAATCAATTCTTCCTCATGAAGACCAGTTGTCATGGCATCCAAGGCTGGATAACCAGTCGCAATCCCCGTAATAGAAGACGTCTGCTGGGAACGGATTTCCAAATTCTCAAAGTTAAGATTGAGGACATCATCGATACGCTTAAAACCACTACGACTCGAACCTTCACTGACATCAATCAAGGCCTTCTCAGCCTGAGCAATAATGTCGTCAGAACCATCCGCACCTTCATAGGCTGCATTGACAGACTCTGTCAAACGGTCAATCAACTTGCGTAGATTAGCCTTTTCAGACACAATCTTGGCATAGTACTCAGCATTGGCTGACGTTGGAACAGAGTTGATGATTTCAGCTAAATAGCCCAAACCACCGACATTTTCTAAGTCCCCATGGCTAGCCAAGTAGTTCCGCATGGTGGTCGCATCGATGGCCTCGTTTCGATCCGCCAAGGCGATCATAGCTCGGAAAATGATCTTATGGGCATACTTGAAAAAGTCATCTGCCTCTATGTACTCTCGTACAAAGACCAGTTTCCCTTCGTCGATAAAAATTGCCCCCAAAACCGACTGTTCTGCTAAGATGTCTTGGGGTTGTACACGCAACTCATCAATTTCTGCCAAAATCTCACCTCCATTCCTTCTTCTTTTCTAGTTTAAGCTTCTTGTACGCTCAATTGAATCTTACCAACCACATCCTGATACAATTTCACAGTAACTTCCATCAAACCAATGGCACGCAAGGGATGATCCATCTGGATATGGCGTTTGTCCACTTTGATCCCAAATTGTTTTTCCAACCCTTCAGCAATTTTCTTGCTAGTAATTGAACCAAAAGTACGACCATCTGGGCCAACTTTTTCAATAAATTTTACAACAGTAGCTTCCTCAGCCAATTTTGCTTTCAAGGCCTCGGCTTCTGCAATCATCTCTGCATGTGCTTTTTCTTTTGATTTTTCTTGTCCACGCAAAGCACTAACGGCTTGATTTGTAGCTTCTTTTGCCAAGTTCTTTTTAATCAAAAAATTTTGTGCGTAACCAGTTGGTACTTCTTTGATTTCACCTTTTTTCCCTTGACCTTTAACATCTGCTAAAAAGATAACTTTCATCTTATTCTCCTTCTATTTCTGACAAAATTTTCTCACGTAATTGCAACTGTACCTGCTCAATAGATTTCCCTGAAATCTGCGCCGCGGCCAAGTTAAAGTGACCACCGCCGCCCATTTCTTCCATAATCCGCTGAACATTGACCTTGCTACGACTTCTTGCTGATATGGCCACATAGTCACTCGTCCGACGAGTAACGACAAAGGTCGCTTCTATACCAGCCATCTCTAAAATTGTATCTGCAGCCTTACTTGGCACAATATTGTCATAAAACTGATTTTCTTCGCCACAGACAATGACAATCTCTTCTGTCATCTTCTGACCTTTTAGAATCAATTCATTGACTTGCCGGTATTCTGCAAAATCCGTAGCCGCAATATGCTGAATTTCTAAACTATCACTACCTCTCGTTCTGAGATAACTAGCCACATCAAAGGTACGACTCGTTACCCGAGCTGTAAAGTTTTTCGTATCCAACATGATTCCCGCCATCAACAAACTGGCCTGTAGACGATTTAACTTATGGTGTTTGTCATTTTGGAACTGAATCAGTTCTGTCACCAATTCACTAGCCGAACTAGCACCACTCTCAATATAGGTCAAGATGGAATTGTTTGGAAAATCCGCATCCCGTCTATGGTGGTCAATGATGACAACCTGTGTAAACTTCTCGTAAAGTTCTTTTGACAAGGTTAAGCCAATTTTTGAATGGTCAACCATGATTAACAAGGACTCATCACTAACCTCTTTCAAAGCCGCCTCAACAGTTATCAGGTTAGAGCAATTTTCCTCTGTCAACTTCTTAATCGCCCGCTCAATGTCCGGTCCCATTTCATCAGGATTATAGACTGTAAAGGCATTATTCATGACATTTTGAGCAAAATGCTGCATCCCAACAGCAGACCCAAGAGCATCCATGTCTAGGTTACGATGCCCAACTACAAACACTTTATCAACTGTTTTCAGTTTATCTGAAACAGCTGTCATCATGGCACGAGTACGAGTACGAGTACGTTTAACTGCAGACGCCGAACCGCCTCCAAAGAAGAGAGGTTGCTGTGTTTCGTTGTTTTCTTTCACAACAGCCTGGTCTCCACCGCGCACCTCAGCCATATTGAGATTTTGAAGAGCGACCTGACCAATTTGCTGATGGTTGTCATTTCCATAAGCAATCCCCATACTCAGCGTCAGTGGCAATTCTAGATTTTTTGCTTCTTCTCTAAACTTGTCAATAATCACAAATTTATTGTCAATTAGCAATTCTAGGATGGTGTAGTCTGTGAAAAAATAGAATCTGTCCATCGTTCCACGACGATAGTAAATCCCGTTTTCGTGAGCAAAATCAGATACAAACTGGGCCAAAAAACTATTGACCTGACTAATCTGTGAGTCTGTCAAACTATCTTCTAGCTCATCATAGTTATCAACGGAAATAATCCCAATAACCGGCCGACTACCAATCAAATTAGCTGTCGCATTGTATTCACTAGACGCATCAAAAAAGTAAAACAATCCTTGATTGTAGTCTACGTGAACCGCATACCGCTGTCCACCTAAAACTGCATAAGAGCGGTCATTATCTAGACCAACGTCAACGATTTCACGCAGCTTTTTCTGGTCAAATTCGCCATTTTCCTTAGCAAAAATCAACTCCGCATACGGATTAAACCACTCAACTTGATTATCCTCTTGTCGAATCTTAATTACACCGACTGGCATCTGATTCAGCAACTGCATCAAGCCAGAATTCGCCTCTTCATTGAGGCGTTCAATCTGCTCTAATTCGCTGATTTCATAGGATTTTTTTTGAAACAAAAACAAAGCCACAAGCAATGTTAACACTAAAAATAGTGAAATATGAATGATTGTTGAACCTTGAAATACGGTCGTAATGGCCGCTAAACTACCAAATAAGATAAGCCCAATCATTACAAAATGAAGGGTTGAAAATCGAAATTTTTTCATTATAAACCTCTGGTCGCCATTTTACCATAAAAAGGCTGAAAAATCCATTCTTTTTAGTCCTCAAACACCACAAAAAAGAGAGGCTAAGCCTACTCTTTTTCCTTATTTTTGGCAATTGAGCGACTACGTCCTTCCAGATAGACCATCAAAATTGAAATATCGGCCGGATTCACACCCGAAATCCGACTAGCCTGACCAATCGTTTCTGGATTGATTTTCTTAAATTTTTGTCTCGCTTCTGTCGCAATCGAGTCAATATCATCCCAATCAATATCAGCTGGAATCCGCTTTTCTTCCATGCGTTTCATTTTAGCAACTTGGTCCAAAGCTTTTTCAATATAGCCCTCATATTTGACTTCCGTCTCAAGCAACTCAACAACCTTGCTATCCAGCTCTTTCGCTGCTGGTCCGATAAATTGCGTTACAACGGCGTATGTGATATCTGGACGACGCATAAATTCTTTAGCTGTTAACGCATCCGTTAGTGGCTTAAAGCCCAATGAAACAACTTTTTCATTGACTTCCTTTACAGGTTTTAACTTAATAGTTGACAACCTTGTCAACTCGCTGTCAAACTGTTGCTTCTTGGCTTGAAACTTGTGGTAGCGCTCATCATCCACTAAGCCAACCTCGCGTCCGATCTCAGTCAAGCGCATATCTGCATTGTCATGTCGTAAAATCAGGCGGTATTCTGCTCGACTAGTCAATAAACGATAGGGCTCCAGGGTTCCCTTGGTAACCAAGTCATCAATCATTACCCCGATATAGGCATCGCTACGTTTTAAAATCAGTTCTGGCTTACCTTGAACTTTAAGCGCAGCATTGATTCCCGCAACGATCCCTTGACCGGCTGCTTCTTCGTAACCAGAAGTACCATTGGTTTGCCCAGCTGTAAAGAGACCTGAAATTTTCTTAGTTTCAAGGGTTGCTCGCAACTGATGTGGCAAGACAATATCGTATTCAATAGCGTAGCCAGTCCGCATCATTTCTGCATTTTCAAGACCTTTGATAGAATGAATCAAGCCAATTTGAACATCTTCGGGTAGACTCGTTGACAGACCTTGGATGTAAACTTCATTGGTTGTACGGCCTTCTGGTTCCAAGAATAATTGATGACGCTCCTTGTCTGCAAAACGAACGATTTTATCCTCAATAGATGGACAATAACGTGGTCCAACTCCCTTTACAATCCCGGAAAACATAGGCGCTCGGTGAAGATTCTGGTTAATGATATCATGACTTGATTGGTTTGTATAAGTTAGCCAACAAGGGATTTGATCTTTCAAATAATCTTCATCCTTAGACATGAAGGAGAAGTGGTTTGGCTTTTCATCCCCAGGTTGAATCTCAGTCTCATCATAATTGATTGACGACGCCTTTACACGAGGTGGTGTTCCAGTTTTGAAACGCCCAATCTCCAAGCCAAGATTTTTCAAGTTATCAGCTAGCCCGATTGAAGCCAAGCTATTATTTGGACCAGAAGAATACTTGAGTTCTCCTAGGATAATCTCCCCACGAAGAGCCGTTCCAGTCGTCACCACAACAGCTTTTGCCGCAAATTTTTGATTTGTAGCTGTACGGACACCGACAACTTTCCCGTCTTCTACTAAAATTTCTTCAATCATAGACTGACGAAGGGTAAGGTTTTCTTGATTTTCTACTGTTTGCTTCATTGTTTGCGAATAAAGGGCCTTATCTGCTTGGGCACGCAAAGCACGTACAGCAGGCCCCTTACCAGTATTCAGCATCTTCATCTGAATATAGGTTTTATCAATATTTTTACCCATTTCACCACCCAAAGCATCGATCTCACGGACAACGATTCCTTTGGCGGATCCTCCGATTGAAGGATTACAAGGCATAAATGCCAGCATTTCCAGATTGATGGTCGCAAGCAAGGTCTTACAACCCATTCGGCTAGCAGCAAGGCTAGCTTCTACACCAGCATGTCCTGCACCGATGACAATAACGTCGTATTCTTCAGCAAATTGATGAGTCATCTTTTTCTTCCTTTATTTTTTACATAAAAAATGGACAAAGCTAAGGACTGCATGCCAAAAAAGACCTGCAAGACCATGAGCTTTGACCATCATCGGTATTGTTACTGATATTCTATCATTTGTTGGTTAAAAGTCAAGAATTTTGCCAATCAAAACTGTCAACTTTCTGTCAACTTATATGTACTGACAAAGTTCTCCATCACGGAAAGCCAAATCAATGATTCCTCCGCCCAAGCATTCTTGTTCATCATAGAAAACAACTGCTTGTCCTGGCGTAATAGCTCGTTGTGTCTCTGCAAAAATAACTTCTGCCTTGTCTCCTTTAACGTGGACTGTTACTTTACTATCTGGTTGACGATAGCGGAATTTAGCTGTACATTCTAAGGTAAACTCTTGCGGCATTTCACGGGTAAAATGAATTTCAGAAGCTATCAAGCTAGTTGACATAAGGCTTTCATGGTAGAAA
Organism: Streptococcus gallinaceus; assembly: GCF_040545695.1. NCBI lineage: Bacteria > Bacillati > Bacillota > Bacilli > Lactobacillales > Streptococcaceae > Streptococcus > Streptococcus gallinaceus. The sequence continues at coordinate 126,607 of NZ_JBEPMK010000006.1, forward strand.
CCTTGCCCAACATACAAAATATTTTGCGACAAGTCCTTACCAACAACAAACCACGGCTGGTTATCCCCTCCATGCTGTCCACCAATTCCAAGACCACCACGTTGCCCAATCGTATAGTACATAAGACCAGCATGTTCTCCCATATCACGACCGTCAACAGTCATCATACGTCCTGGTTTAGCTGGTAGATAATTACCCAAGAATTCTTTAAAATTCTTTTCGCCGATGAAGCAAATTCCTGTCGAGTCTTTTTTCTTAGCAGTAGCAAGACCAGCTTCCTCAGCTAGACGGCGTACTTCTGGTTTTTCCAAATGTCCTAGAGGAAACAGTGTTTTCTGTAATTGTTCTTGTGATAATTGGCTAAGGAAGTAGGTCTGATCCTTATTATTATCAGCACCACGAAGCATGTGTACGATCCCATCCTCATCGCGTGAAACTTGTGCGTAGTGACCAGTTGCCACGTAGTCGGCACCGAGTGTTAAAGCATAGTCTAGAAAAGCTTTAAACTTAATTTCCTTGTTACACATAACGTCTGGATTCGGCGTACGGCCGGCGCGGTACTCTGCAAGAAAGTACTCAAACACACAGTCCCAGTACTCTTTTTCGAAGTTGACAGAGTAGTAAGGGATTCCAATTTGGTCCGCAACAGTAGCTACATCCTTGTAGTCCTCAGTTGCTGTACAATGACCAAATTCATCCGTGTCATCCCAGTTTTTCATAAAGACACCAATGACATCATAGCCTTGTTCTTTCAATAGTAAGGCAGTCACTGAAGAGTCAACTCCCCCTGACATACCAACGACAACACGTGTTTTCGAGTTATCTGTCATAATTTTCTCCCATCTTTTCGTAGAAATAACGATTTGAAGGTCGTATTTCAAATTTGATTTCAAAAAACGATTTGAAGGTCGATTTTGAAGCGCTAAGCGCAGAGAGTATTATAACATAATCTACCTCTAATTAAAAACAAATAGAATGAGGGAGAAGATAGTTCAGCACACTACTTTTATGCATTTTATTGAATGATTATAACCCCCTACTCCCTATCTATTTTTGTTATAATAACAGTAGAAAAAAATTCGAGGAAAACAATGAAAAATTTAAAATTTCAATCCGTATTTGACATTATCGGACCAGTCATGATTGGTCCTTCTTCTAGCCATACTGCTGGTGCTGTTCGTATCGGTAAAATTGTCTCATCTATTTTTGGAGAAGAGCCGACTGAAGTAGAATTTCAACTCTTCAATTCCTTTGCCAAAACCTACCGTGGACATGGTACTGACGTCGCCCTCGTTGCCGGTATCTTAGGCATGGACACAGATGACCCACGCATTCCTGATTCACTCGATATTGCGCACGAGCGTGGTATCAAAGTTTACTGGAAAATTAACAAAGATAGCAATACTCCGCACCCAAATACAACGCGAATTGTCATTAAAAATGATACAAAATCAATCTCTGCAACTGGTGTTTCAATCGGTGGAGGAAATATTCAAGTAACAGAACTAAACGGTTTTGCTGTCAACTTAAACATGAATACTCCGACGATTATCATTGTGCACCAAGATGTCCCTGGTATGATTGCCCATGTGACAGAGATACTGTCTACCTACAATATCAACATCGCTCAAATGAACGTTACACGTGAAAAAGCGGGTGAGAAAGCAATCATGATTATCGAAGTGGATTCCCGTCAATGTGATGAGGCTGTAAAAGAAATTGAAACGATTCCTCATTTACACAATGTCAACTTCTTCAACTAGAAAGGACACCTATGTTTTATACTGTAGAAGAGCTCGTTCAACAAGCTAATGACCGTTTTAACGGAAGCGTAGCGGAGCTTATGATTGAAACCGAAATTGAATTAACTGGACGTAGTCGTGAAGAAATAGTGACACTAATGTCAAGGAACTTGACAGTTATGAAATCCTCCGTAAAAGACGGTCTAACAGATAGCAAATCTGTTTCTGGATTGACTGGCGGAGATGCTGCTAAGCTTGATCGTTATATCCAGTCTGGAAAAACATTAGCAGATTCTACTATTTTATCTGCTGCCCGAAACGCCATAGCTGTCAATGAATTAAATGCAAAAATGGGACTTGTCTGTGCAACCCCAACTGCTGGTTCGGCAGGTTGTCTACCTGCAGTTATCTCCGTTGCGATTGAAAAGCTCGAATTAACAGAAGAAGAGCAACTTAATTTCCTCTTCAGCGCTGGAGCATTTGGACTTGTGATTGCTAACAACGCTTCTATCTCGGGGGCTGAAGGCGGATGCCAAGCCGAAGTAGGATCTGCCAGCGCTATGTCGGCCGCTGCCCTAACGCTTGCTGCAGGCGGTTCTGCTTATCAAGCTAGCCAGGCTATCTGTTTTGTCATTAAAAATATGCTGGGCCTCATCTGTGATCCTGTAGCTGGGCTAGTAGAGGTTCCCTGCGTGAAACGTAACGCCATGGGAGCTAGCTTTGCACTTGTAGCAGCTGATATGGCCTTGGCTGGCATTGAGTCTAAAATTCCAGTTGATGAAGTGATTGATGCCATGTACCAAGTTGGCTCTAGCTTACCGACTGCCTTTCGTGAAACAGCTGAAGGTGGACTTGCAGCTACTCCAACAGGCAAGCGCCTGACCCAAGAAATCTTTGGAAATTAAGATAATTTTCATTACCTTTTTACAACTTTGTCAACATACTGTAAAGAGAATTAGGTTTTCGTAATTCTGCTCATTCATCTTTAAATCACGCTAATACAAATTAAAGATACTCCTTTAATCTAAGAAAGGAGTATCTTTTTTGTAAAAATCAACATTTGTTTTTGAAAAGGTTTGCATTGCTTTTATATTTGGTGTATAGTTAGGTCAAATAAGAATTGAGAGGTTTTTCACAATGAAGTTAGTTGCTATTGTTGGAACCAATTCCAAGCGATCTACCAATCGTAAATTGCTACAGTTTATGCAAAAACATTTCTCAGACCAGGTAGAAATAGAGCTACTTGAAATTAGCCAACTTCCTGCTTTTAATGAGCCCGAAGATCGGATTGCGCTTACTCCTGTAGCAGATTTTTCAGAAAAAATACTAACGGCAGATGGTGTTATCATCGCAACACCTGAGCCCATTCCTTCGGCTCTCAACAGCCTCTTAGAATGGCTTTCTTTCTCTATTCATCCACTCACTTGCAAACCAGTCATGATTGTGGGGGCTTCTTATGATATCCAGGGCTCCTCACGCGCTCAGCTTCACCTCCGACAAATCTTAGATGCACCCGATGTCAATGCTGTTGTCATGCCAGGTAACGAGTTCTTACTAGGCCGTGCTCACCAAGCATTTGACGAAGAAGGAAATCTGATTTCCCAAGGAACGATTGACTTTCTTGAATCTTGTTTTTATAAATTTGTTCGATTTGCTACAATTACTAATCAACTAAACGAACCTGAAGAGGTGATTTTTGAACCTGGGACCTACTCGGTGACGACTGTTGGCCACAATGGAAATCTACCTATGCAGGTAACCTTGTCAGAAGAGCGAATTGAAAAGATTGATATCGACTCCTCTGGTGAATCAGCTGGTATTGCAGACATTGTATTTAGTCGTATCCCTGCTGAGATTATCGAAGGACAGACTCTCAATGTCGATGCCGTTTCTGGTGCTTCCGTGACCTCAAATGGTGTTCTAGATGGCGTAGCGCGAGCAATTCGTCTAGCAGGAGGCAATCCTGACTCCCTCCGCAAACGCCCTAAAGCACCTTCTGCTCTCGACAAAGAATATAAAACGTATGAAATAGACCTTGTCATTGTTGGTGGTGGAGGTGCGGGTCTTGCAGCTGCAGCTCGAGCTTTACAGTCTGGTAAACGTGTCATTGTTGTTAAAAAATTTCCGTCTGTCGGAGGAAATACCGTACGTGCTGGCGGGCCAATGAATGCCCCTGATCCAGCTTGACAGGCTACTTTTTCAGCAAATCCTGGTGAAACTCATAATTTACACGAACTTTACAATATGGATGAATCAAGCATTGATGCTGAATACCTAGAAGACTTCCATTCTCTTAAACGTGAATTAGAAGAATACCTAAACGACCCAAGCTACCTATTTGACTCCAAGCTCCTCTACCGTCTTCAAACCTATTTGGGAGGTAAACGAACAGACTTAAATGGACAAGAAATCCATGGAAATTCTGACCTTGTTTCAGTGCTGACAGAGCACGCCCTAGAATCTGTGCGTTGGCTAGAAGATGTTGGAGTCGAATTTGTTCGAGATGAAGTTACGATGCCTGTTGGTGCCCTATGGCGCCGAGGTCACAAACCCAAAATGCCAATGGGAGTTGCTTTCATTTCTGTTCTAAAAGACTTCGTTTTAAAACATGGTGGCATCATCCTGACCGACACACCTGTCAAAGAACTTTTAGTGACTGATGGAACGGTGACTGGTGTTGCAAGAACAGGTCGAAACGGACAAAATATTACCATCCATGGCAAAGCAGTCATTTTAACTACAAGCAAACACCAAAATGCTACAGCAATACAATACTTATTGGACAGAGATTGCAGATGATATTGCCACTTCAAATACACCAGCTGTGACAGGCGATGGCATCCTTCTTGGACAGTCTGTAGGAGCCGAACTTGTCGGTATGGGATTTAGTCAGCTAATGCCTGTATCGGATCCTGTAACAGGCGCCCTCTTCTCAGGTTTACAAGTTCCCCCTGCAAATTTCATTATGGTCAACACTGAAGGAAAACGTTTTGTAGATGAATATGGCAGTCGTGACAAGCTTTCTCAGGCAGCAATTGACAACAGAGGTCTTTTCTACCTCATCGCCGATGATAACATCAAGGCTACAACCTATAATACCAATCAAGAAAAAATTGATGCTCAAGTAGCTGCTGGAACATTGTTCCTTGCTGATACTTTAGAGGATCTAGCTCACCAGATCAATATAGATCCTACTGTGTTAGTTGACACTATTGTCAAGTATAATTCCTATGTTGATGCCGGCTTTGATCCTGAATTTGATAAAGGTGGCTTTGATTTGAAGTATGAAAAAGCACCATTTTATGCAATTCCTCGTAAACCTGCTGCCCATCATACTATGGGCGGTCTGAAGATTGATACAAAGGCCCATGTCTTGAATAAATCTGATGCCATCATCAATGGACTCTACGCTGCTGGTGAAGTTGCTGGTGGACTACACGCGGGAAATCGTCTTGGAGGTAACTCGCTTACAGACATCTTTACCTTTGGGCGTATCGCTGCAGATACTGCTATCCAAGAACATTGTTAACATCAAAAAAAACGAGTTTAATCACTAAACTCGTTTTTTTTTGTCTAATTTCTAATACCAACCATTTGCATTCCAGAATGCAAGAGCTACTGACCATGAACCGTAACGACTTGCAACATATGCATCAGCTACACGTTCTTGGTTTTCAGGAGAATAGTCTCCATTCAAGTAAGTATTTGTCAACTGATAACGGCCATAATATTGACCATTTTGTGCAGTGTAAGAACCACCTGACTCACGACGAGCAATTTCTTCTTTTGCAGCTGCTTCGCTACCAGTTGCTGTTGAAGTATAGCTTGTTGTAGAAGCCGCTGTTGTTTCAGATAATGCAGTAGCTGCCTCAGTTGTCTGTGCTTGAGCGCTTGTTTCTTGTCCCGTTGTAGCATTGATTTCCAATACTTGACCAACATGAATCAAATCCGCATTGACAATCTTATTAGCAGCAACAATTTCATCAACGGTTGTTGAATACTTTTCTGCTAACTCTGATAGAGTGTCGCCTGATTGAACAGTGTAGGAATCCGCACTAACGGCTCCTGCCATAAAAAGAGAGACTGCAGCAATAACTCCTGCAAATGTTGTTTTCAAATAATTGATTTTCATACTATAAATTCCTTTCTTAACAACTGTCCTTTATCATACCCTCTTTATATTACTTTCATATTGGTATATGATTACAATTGTTACAGTCTTATTGGAATTAGACGAAAAAACGCCATTTCTGGCGTTTTTCTTTAAGTTTTTAAGAAATAAAGTAGGATTCCTAGTCCAATCATAATAGCAATTGTACAAGTATCCGACCACTTCCAGTGAAGCATGCGATACTTACTACGCCCTTCACCACCTTGATAACCACGTGCCTCCATGGCTGTGGCTAGAGCATCTGCACGCTTAAAACTAGATGCAAATAAAGGAATGAGAATTGGAATAACAGATTTTACCTTTTGGATAATATTCCCCTCACCAAAATCCACACCACGCGCCCGCTGAGCATTCATAATACGCGTCGTGTCGTCCATTAAAGTCGGTACGAAACGCAAACTCATAGAAAGCATGAGGCCAATTTCATGAACTGGAACCTTGATGTATTTTAATGGAGCCAACCCTGCCTCTACTCCGTCTGCAAGGCTTAATGGCATAGTTGTCAAAGTCAGCAAGGTTGAAAAGAAGACAATCAGGACGAAGCGCATGAAAATTATCCCTGCCTGCTGCAAACCTTCCAAGGTAATCGTGATAAACCAGAATTTAACTAGAACTTCTTGTCCACCTGCGAAAAATACTTGAAATAGGGTTGTAAATAAGATAATGCCAATCATGGGCTTTAATCCACTAACGAAAAAGGAAATTTTGATCTTAGACAACAAAACCAAGCCCAGTACAAAAAATAGTAATAGTAGATTTGTTACTAGATTATTTGCCCAAAAAATAATGAGCAAAAAAAGAAACATGGCTAAAAGTTTGCTACGAGGATCTAGTCGATGAATAATGGAATCCCCTGGAATGTAACGTCCCAAAATCAATTTATCCATGGCCAATCACCTCCACAAATTCATCCATTGTGATAGGGAGTTGCTCAAACACAAAGCCACGTCGCTCTAAATTAGCCGCAAATTTAGTAATTTTCGGGACTCCTAATTGAATATTTTCCATAAAATCAACTTGTTGAAAGACTTCTCTCGGTTGACCCGATAGGACTACTTTTCCCTTTTCCATCACATAGACGTAATCAGCAAAATTAGCCACGTCATCCATCAAATGAGTTACCAAGACAATTGTCATTCCTTGGGCATGCAACTGCTTGAAAATAGCCATTAATTCCTTACGACGGGCAGGGTCTAAGCCTGCTGTCGGCTCGTCTAATACGAGCACACTTGGTTCCATGGCTAAAATACCCGCAATGGCAACGCGTCGCATTTGACCACCGGAAAGCTCAAATGGGCTACGCTCAAAAAGTTCTTCTGAAATACCAACTAGAGCAAGTTTCTCACGCGCAATTTCCTCTGCCTTTTCCTTTGAAACACCAAAATTTTGCGGACCAAAAGCTACATCTTTCAAGACAGTTTCATCAAAAATTTGGCTCTCCGCAAATTGAAAGACTAGCCCAACTTTTTTACGTACCTGCTTAATATCTTTATTGACAGAATCAGGAGAAATAATTGTTTCATCAATCAGAACACGACCAGACGTTGGCATATTAAGACCATTCAATAGCTGTAGAATAGTTGATTTTCCTGAGCCCGTATGCCCAACTAAGGCCGTATAGGATCCATCCTTAATCTCCAAATCCACGCCAAAAAGCGCACGACCCTCGAAGGGCGTGCCTGCTTGGTAGGTGTAACTTACTTGTTGGAGAGTAATTCCCATAACGTTTTTTCTAGTTCCTCTTCTGTAAAATACTGGTGTGGTAAGGTTAATCCCTTTACCTTCAACTGATCCAGCAGTTCAATTGTAAATGGCTTATCCATATCCAACTCTTCCAAATCTTCTCGGATAAATAGCTGAGCCGGTGTGCTGGTTGACTCAATTCGACCTGATTTCATAACAAGTACACGATCGCTCAAGGCCACCTCGTCCAAATCATGTGTGATAGAAATCACCGTCATTCCATAGGCAGTTTTAATCTGCTTCACAATTCGAATCAGCTCCAGACGACCTTCAGGATCCAGCATACTAGTCGCCTCATCCAGGATGATAATGTTTGGACGCAATGCTACCACACCTGCAATGGCTACCCGTTGCTTCTGGCCACCTGAGAGACGTGCTGGCTCACGTGTTTTAAACTCAGCCATACCAACCAGTTCAAGGGCTTCTTGTACGCGTTGCACCATCTCTTCATAAGGCAATCCTTGATTTTCCAAGCCAAAAGCCACGTCATCTTCTACCGTTGCACCGACAAATTGATTATCTGGATTTTGAAATACAATCCCAATCTGCTGCCGCTTTTCCCAGACATTTTCTGCTGTCAATTTATCTCCAGCAATAAAAATATCTCCGGATTCAGCTTCTAAAAGACCATCTATCAACCGAACCGTCGTAGACTTACCTGACCCATTATGACCGATGATGGACAACCATTCTCCCTGTTTCACGTGAAACGAAACATCATTTAAGGTGTAATGCTCATCCTCTTCATCATATTTGTATTTGATATTTTTTACTTCGATAATATTTGTCATTACTTAAAGGTATCTTTGAAAAGGAAGCTCGCTCTCTTGAAATAATCATAACCTGAATAGATAGTGAAAAATAGAGCGATATAGAGTGTGATTTGGCCTAAAACTGTCCAGTGAAGGAGAAGGAAGATAATAGAGAACATTTGTGAAAATGTCTTAATTTTCCCCGGCATAGCTGCTGCTAGAACTGTTCCCCCATTTTCAACCAATAGCAAACGCAAACCAGTAACAGCTAATTCTCGACAAATAATCACTGCCGTCACCCAAGCTGGTACAAAACCAAGTTCAACCAACATGATAAAGGCCGTCATAACCAAAATTTTATCGGCCATCGGATCTGCAAATTTACCAAAATTGCTGACAACTTTCCATTTTCTAGCTAGATACCCATCCAGATAATCTGTGATACTAGCAAGAGAAAAAAGCACCGCAGCAAAAACATGCATTCCTACACTATTCCACACGGTCAAGACCAAGATAAAAATTGGAATGACACAAATTCTTGCTAGAGTAAGGGCATTAGGTATATTTTCTTTTTTCATTTTCTCTTCCTTCTATTCAATTGTGAGCACGATTGTTCCCGATTGATTGGTTAATAGCGATGTGTCCAATTTTTGACTACCAATTTCAATCGTAACTCCCTGAACCACTCCAAGAGTAATCGTCGTCGTTTGTACACCAGTAGGTAGGGTTGTCATAGCTGATTTGTTTTCAGCAGACAGGGTAGAACCAGTAGCCAAATCCGTATCACTAACACTAATCCAACTTGTCACATCTGTAACAGAAAGTTTGATGTCTAGTGGTTCTGTTGCATTTGTCACTTTGACAGTCAAGCTATCTCCACCACCTGATACCGTTAGCCCTACTTTAGGTGTTGTACTTGAACTAGTCGTTGAGCTTGCTGTTGTACTTGAACTAGAACTACTTTTACTTGTTGACTGACTCACAACCTTGTAGGAACTATTTTCAGACAAGGTCGCTTGATTTTGAATGCGGCTGTGCACGATATAGGTGATAAAAATCAAAATTGAACAAGCTGCTAGGAGTAAATAAATCATCGGTAGGTAATTCGATACCCCTTTTTTCCCTCGCTGGCTTCTACTTAATTTTTCATCAAAATCTTCTTCTTCACCTACACCATAGTAAACCACTAAACTATCTGTATCATAAGCTTCTAAAAGGATCTCACTATCCAACTCTAAGACATGTGCATAGCGCTCTAAGAAATTACGCGCGTAATCCTTATCAGGAATGAAAGCAAAATCATTATATTCCAAAGCTTGAAGATATTTAGCCTGAATCTGTGTTAGGCGCTGCATCTCAGCAAGACTCCAACCGCGACTTTCACGTGCAGTCTTCAGAACCTCACCGATACTTTTTTGCCTCATACGATTTCACTCTCTCTCTTTTAATTTTCAATACATTATTTTATCAGATTTTCATATAAATTTCGATGCTTAGTCCTTATTTATTTGGAAAAATTGTAAAATCTGTCATATCACAGCTATCAATAAATAAATGCCCAGCCTTAGTGATATCTTCCAAAGTTATCTCATTTAGCAACCTTGGCACATCCAGCATCGTTTCAAACTCAGAATACTGAGCTGCAAACTGACTAGCTGTTCCCTCTAGCGAATTTAGACCACGAAGAAATTCCCCATAAGCCTCTTTCTTCAATACTTCAAAATGTTCTTCTGTCAAATCAGGGCTGGTTTCAAAATTTTTCAATATTTTACGGATGGAAGATGACAAGGCAATTGGTTCTTCCGTATCTGCCGTAACAACTAAGAAGTGATACTCAGGTCGTACCTCTAAATGCAGTGTAAAGGAGCCGTCAATCTTTCCAGCATCGTAAAACGTTTGATAAGTCTGCGAAGTCCAACCAAAAAGCATAGAAAATAGAAAGGATAATGACAAGCGATACTTTGGAATCTCCTCATCCTTCAATTGACTATTTCCACGTAAACCAACTGCCAATTTGGGAGAAGCGACCTGTAAAGTTACATTTCGATGCTCCAATATTGGATGATGCTCAATGGGCAACCTTTCTATCTCTGTAAACTTATTGTCAACATTTTTTTGAAAAACCTCAATAGAATGAATCACTTCATCCACTATAAAATTTCCAATGACAACTAAATGCATCTGGTTCGGTTGATAAAAGAATTGGAAATTTTCATATAAATTTTCAACAGTTATCTCCTGAATAGACAAAACAGTCCCAGCTATATCTTGGGCTAATGGTGTATTAGGATATAAGCTAGCTAAAATTTCCATATACAAGCGATAATCTGGATCATCTAGATACATCTCAATTTCCTGCTCAATAATTCCCTTTTCTTTCTCTATAGAATAAGGGGTAAAGTGGGCTTCCGAAACAATCTTTTGTAGTAATTCTAGGGACTCCACTACTTTTTCAGTTGTTGAAAACAGGTAACTTGTCTGGTATAAACTGGTGTAGGCGTTGGCACTCGCACCAATTCTTGTAAAGTCTTGTAAACTATCATTCCCCGAAGCGTCTTCAAACATCTTATGTTCTAAAAAATGGGCAATTCCGGATGGATAATTTTTTAATATTCCATCTACTTTAATATTGGTATTGATAGCTCCAAATCTAGTAGTTACAATGCCATACACTTCATTAAAGTTTTCTTTTGGCATCAATACGACTGTCAATCCATTGTCAATCTTATATTCAAAAACTGGATCCATCAAATAAGGGTATTCTGTTTTGATAAGTTTGGTCAATTTACTCTACTCCTTCCATAAAGTAAACTGCTTGTAAACGTAGCATTTGGCTAACCCTTACAATGTCTTCTTTTTTCACTTCTTGGATTTTTTCCATAAATTCTTCTACCGAGATATTTCGTTCCTGGAACACCAATTGATTGTAAACTTGTTCAATCAAGTTTTGTCCTCTATCTTGAGCGATTTGAGCAGAATGTAGATACATTTTCTTTGTCGAGTTAATTTCTTCCTCAGAAAAGTGTCCTTGCTTTAATCTCAACAATTCGCGATGAATCCCTTTTAAGGTTTTCAATCGATTTTCTCTATCAATTCCCGCATATACCTTTAAAGTTCCTGCAAAGATGTTCAATTGCGAACCAATTGTATAGGCTAAGCTTTCTTTTTCCCTCAGCTGAGTAAACAATCTTGAATGTGAAAAAGAGCCAAACAAGCCATTCAAAATCAACAAAGGATAATAGTTGTCATCATTGTAAAATATTTGTAAATGATAAGCTAGCTGCAATATGGACTGTTTTGCATATTTTCTCTCTGATTTTTCGCGTAAAACAGGTGAGAATTCTTGGCTATACTCAAAAAATAATTTTGGATTTCGATAGGTAAACGGAAATTTTCTAAATAATTTTTCTGTCAACTCTTCGTCAACTTCCCCTAACACAAAAATATCAATCCAATCTAAACTTAACATGTCACGTAATGCCTGATAAGCTGTTTCCGCAGTCACTTTCTCTGCCAATTCAAGATTAGATACCCGAGAAATTTGTAAATTTTCATCTTGAAAATACAGCTTGTTTAACTCCAAGTCTGCATGATAAAAATTATCTTCAACTTCCGATTCTAAATAAGAAAGAAGATTCCTTTTTTCGATTTCAAAAATTTCTTGCTGGAAAGCGCCTTTTTTCGCCAACGGTTTTTGCAACGTTGACAACAATAAGGTCACAATTTCTTCCGTCAGATTCTCTTGCGAAAGCAAGTGCCGTTCTTTTATATAAGAAACGGAAATATCAACAATATGGACCAATCCTCTTTTGGAAACACTTGTAGAAAAAGTCGCACCATATAGTTCGGCTAATTTTCGTCGTAATGCCTGATTGGATGGATAGTCCTGATTACCCATTTCAAGTAAATTGGCTACCAGCACACGATTGGCTACCGATTTTTTATCCATAGGAGCCGTGAAGCGGATTTTAATTTGATTAGTCGTAAATTTTTCTGAAGGAATAAAGTGAAGATTCACACCCTCTTGTAATTTCATAGGAACCTCTTTCAAGCGTAGTAAGCCTTATTATACCATTTTGTGATATAATTATCTGTAATGAGGTGAACTATGGAATACAAATTATTTGAAGAATACATTACACTGCAAGCACTACTGAAAAATACGGGAATTTTATCTTCTGGTGGTGCAATCAAGGGATTTCTAACTGAGAATACCGTTCTTTTCAATGGTGAAGATGAGAAAAAACGTGGTAAAAAAATTAGAGTCAATGACGTGGTCACATTGCCCGCACAAAATCTAAAAATTACTGTTATCGCCCCAACTCCTGAGGAGATGAAAGAACATCAATTAGATTTAGAAGAAAAGGCGCGTGTCGCAGCTCTCGTTAAAGAAATGAATAAAAAAGTAAAAAAGACGAATCCTATTAAGCAGGCTAGCAAGCCAAAAGAAGCTAAAAAACCTGTCCGTTTCCCAGGTACTTAATGATGTGGATTGAAGAATTAAGTTTACAAAACTTCCGCAATTATCATCAGCTTTCTGTCAACTTCCATAATGGTTTGAATGTATTTTTAGGGAAAAATGCACAAGGAAAAACAAATATTCTAGAAAGTATCTACTTCCTTGCCTTAACAAGAAGTCATCGTACTCGTACTGACAAAGATTTGTTGCCTTTTGATGGGGGGAATCTAACTGTTAGCGGGCTCATTCATCGTACAAGTGGTAAACTTCCACTTGACATTGAGTTGACAGATAGAGGACGGACGACAAAAGTAAACCATCTAAAGCAAACTAAATTGTCTGATTATATTGGCCACATGAACGTTGTCTTGTTTGCGCCTGAAGATCTTCAACTAATCAAGGGTGCTCCTGCACTCCGTAGAAAATTTATTGATGTGGAGTTGGGACAAATCAAACCTCTCTATCTCTCTGATCTTTCGAGTTACAATCACGTTTTAAAGCAACGAAATACTTACTTAAAACAAGAAAAAGCGATTGATGAGAATTTTTTAGATGTCCTAGATATGCAACTCGCCGATTATGGCAGTAAGGTGATCCAGCATCGATTAAAGTTTCTCGAGAGATTAGAAAACTACGCTAAACAAAAGCATTTCAATCTTTCTAATGATACAGAGGAGCTCTCACTACGATATGTCTCTAGCTTTAGATTTACAGACAATGTCAATCTAGTTGACATTTTTTTGACAGAGTTGCAAAGAAGTCGTAAACGTGACTTGTTCAAAAAAAATACCGGAATCGGTCCGCACCGAGATGATATCGAATTTTTCATAAATAATATGAACGCTCATTATGGTAGTCAAGGGCAACATAGGAGTTTAGTATTGTCCGTAAAATTGGCCGAAATTGAACTTATGAAAGAAGTCACTAGAGAATATCCAATCCTCCTGCTTGACGATGTTATGAGTGAACTTGACAACTACCGTCAAGAACAGCTTCTAGATACAATTTCTGAGAAAATCCAAACATTTATCACCACTACTTCTTTAGAACATCTACACCAACTTCCCGAGGAGTTGAAAATTTTTCATATTGAATCAGGACAACTGACAGAAGAAACAACATAAAAGAGGACTCTAGAGTCCTCTTTTATTGTTTAATGTACTGAATAGTTTGGCGCTTCATTTGTAATTTGAACATCATGTGGGTGACTTTCTTTCAAGCCAGCACCTGACATTTCAATGAATTGTGCCTTTTCACGTAGTTCTTCCATGGTACCAGCCCCTACATAGCCCATACCTGAGCGAAGACCACCAACCATTTGGAAAATCATATCTGCAACGGAGCCTTTATAAGCCACGCGTCCTTCAATTCCTTCGGGAACCAATTTATTTGCTTCGTTCACTGAAGATTGGAAGTAACGGTCTTTGGAACCTTGTTTCATCGCTGCGATAGAGCCCATCCCACGATAAGTTTTGAACTTCCGACCTTGGAAAATCTCTGTTTCGCCAGGTGCTTCGTCCGTACCAGCAAACATAGAACCAAGCATAACTGCGTGTCCACCTGCTGCTAATGCTTTGACAATATCACCTGAATACTTGATCCCACCGTCAGCAATGATAGCTTTACCATACTCACGTGCAACGCTAGCAGCATCGTAAATCGCAGTTACTTGAGGCACCCCCACACCTGCTACAACACGTGTAGTACAGATAGAACCTGGTCCAATACCAACTTTGACAACATCTACACCAGCCTCATAAAGAGCACGTGCTCCCTCAGCAGTCGCAATATTTCCTGCAATCAAGGTACGATTTGGGAAATGCTCACGAATTTCAGCAATCTTGCGAAGAACACCAGCTGAGTGACCATGGGCAGTATCGATAACAATCGCATCAGCACCCGCTTCAAACAAAGCCTCTGCACGTTCGAATGTATCAGAAGTTACGCCGACCGCACCAGCTACTAAGAGACGACCAAATTCATCCTTAGCTGCATTTGGAAATTCAATAACCTTTTCAATATCTTTAATCGTAATCAAGCCTGCCAATCGCCCTTCTTCATCGACCAAAGGAAGTTTTTCGATGCGGTGCTCGTGAAGAATTTTTTCAGCAGTTTCAAGATCTGTTCCAACTGGTGCTGTTACCAAGTTATCACTTGTCATATTAGCTGAAATTGGCTGCGTATAGTCTGTAATAAAACGCATATCGCGGTTAGTGATAATCCCAACCAATTTCCGATTTTCAATCGTTTCAACAATTGGAACACCTGAAATACGGTAAGTTGCCATCAAGTTTTCAGCTTCTTCAACAGCATCTTCTGGAGTGAGGAAAAATGGATCAATAATAACACCATTTTCAGAACGTTTCACCTTACGAATCTCTTCTGCTTGAGCTGCAATAGACATATTTTTATGAACAACACCTAAACCTCCAGCACGCGCCATAGCAATGGCCATTTTGCTATCAGTAACAGTGTCCATAGCAGCAGAAATAATTGGAATATTTAAAATCAAATTAGGCGCGAGTTGTGTTCTCAAATCAATATCATTTGGCAAAACATGACTTTCTGCTGGAATGAGCAAAACATCGTCGAATGTATAGCCTTTTTTCAAAAATTTCGTGTCCCAATTTGACATGGTATCTATTCCTCTTTTCATTTTTGTTGTGCTTATTATCATATCATTTTACAGCCAATTGTCAACAAAAACAAGGCTTTTTCCGAACTTAAAAATAATTAAAAAAATAAAAACAAAATTCAATCCACGAAAAACGAATACTATTTGCAAAAAATATGATTTTTGTACGATTTTCATCCTAATTTATGCACTACTACTTGTTTATCATTCGAATCCCTTTTTCTTATGATTATCAGTTCTACACCTCATATCATTCAATAGGCATTTCTTTTATTAATAATCATCCTATTTCTAAGTATACTGTCAACAAAGCTGACAATTTCTGTAAAATAGAACTTTACAAAGTAAATAAAAGGAGACAATTTATAACAAACGCCTCCATTTTTTCTAGTTTATTTAAAAGTAATTGATCCCCATTGCAGCTTTAACTTCTGATAAGGTTTGTCCGGCAACTGCACGCGCTGCTTCACTTCCTTTTTCAAGCATACGGAAAACTTCTCCCATATCTTTAGCATACTCCAAACGACGTTCACGGATTGGTGCCAATTCACGCTCTAATACTTCTAGCAAATAACGCTTAGTCTTCACATCTCCCAAACCACCACGCTGGTAGTGTTCCTTCATGTCAGCGATTGTCGCCGCATCTTCTGCTGTTCCAAAGATATCCAAATAATGGAAAACCATATTTCCTTCAATTTGCCCCTGATCTTCTACACGGATGTGATTTGGATCAGTATACATGCTCATAACCTTTTTACGTACAGTATCAGCATCATCTGATAAGTAAATGCCATTTCCTAGGGATTTGGACATTTTAGCATTTCCATCTAAGCCAGGCAATCGCCCTGCCTTTTCATTTTCTGGATAAATGCCTTCTGGCTCTACTAAAACGTCACAGTTATAGGTGTGATTAAAGCTGCGTGCAATCTCACGCGTTTGCTCAATCATCGGTTTTTGGTCATTCCCAACGGGAACCAAGTTAGCTTTAAAGGCTGTAATATCAGCTGCTTGTGAAACTGGGTACACCAAAAATCCAGACGGAATGGATTCACCAAATCCTTTTTGAGCAATTTCAGTCTTAACCGTTGGGTTTCGCTCCAAACGTGCTAATGAAACAAGGTTCATATAGTACATGGTCAACTCAGCCAACTCTGGAATCTGACTCTGAATAAAAATCGTTGATTTGCTTGGATCAAGACCAACTGATAAGTAATCTAGAGCTACATTACCGATAGATTCCTTGATAATCTCTGATTCTTTTGCATGATCTGTCAAGGCTTGTTGGTCCGCCAAGAAAACGAACATCTCATACTTGTCCTCGTTTTGCAACATCACTCGGTTCTTCAATGAACCAACATAGTGCCCCAGATGTAGCTTACCTGTTGGACGATCACCCGTTAAAATAATTGGTTTTGTCATAAATTCTCCTTTATCAATAAAAAACTCACACGAAAATCGTGTGAGGGCGTCTTTGAGTCTACGCGGTACCACCTCAATTAGCATCTGTTATGCTATCTCTTCTGCACGGTAAGGGGTGCCGACCTGAAACTTATGTATTTGTTTCACATGAAACATCAGCCCATTTCATCTATCCAAATACTGACTTCCAGCACCGTCAGCTCTCTATTATTTGGAGAAAGATTGCTCTTTCTGAATCCCTCTCATTTTAAGATTTTTCACTATAAAAGTCAAGATATTTTCACTTGACGGTTGTCTATCTTTTCGTCATAATAATGTGTGGACTTTTTTAGAAAAGAGATGAGATTATGAAGGAAAGATTAAAAGATTTTGCTCTAGTAACCGTTGGTTCGTTTATTGCAGCTATTGCTTATAATACCTTATTTGTTGAGAACAATATTGCTTCTGGGGGCGTTGGTGGACTCGCAATCAGTCTTCATAGTTTGCTCGATTGGGATACATCAAATTTTGTCCTTTATTCAAATATCCCTCTACTCTTGATTTGCTGGTTCTTATTGGGAAAATCAACCTTTATCAAAACGATTTATGGAGCCTGGATTTATGCCATCTTTATTAAGTTGACAGATGGTCTTCCAACTCTTTCTCACAATACATTGCTAGCTGCTATCTTCGGTGGCATCATTCTTGGGTTTGGAATTGGACTAGTCTTTCTCGGACATTCATCCACTGGCGGTACGGGAATTGTCGTACAGGTTCTCAATAAATATACTCCTATTCCGTTTGGACTTCTAGTATTTCTAGTTGACGGATTTATCGTTGGACTCGGTTTTGTCGCTTTCGATGTAGACACGGTTATGTATTCTATCCTATCTCTGATGACCATTACTTATGTCATCAATCTCATGATGGCTGGAACCGATTCTCATCGCAATGTCATGGTGATTTCACAAAAATATGAAGACATCAAAAATTATATTACAACCATTATCGATCGTGGAGTAACTGAGCTTCCCGTCCTAGGGGGATACACTGGTACAGAAAAACACATGCTCATGATTACCATTTCTCGACCAGAGTTACAAACGATTGAAAAAGAAATTCTCTCCATTGATGAGACAGCATTTATCATCATCATGCCGGCTACCCAAGTTCGTGGTCGTGGTTTTAGCCTTCAAAAAAATCATGGTAGCAAAGAGGATATTCTCTTCCCAATGTAGTTTTCATTGATAAATCAGCTTTTTTCTAGTAAAATATCAGATAGATAAAGAACAAGAGGTATACATATTGCTTACAGTATCAGACGTTTCACTCCGGTTTAGCGACCGTAAACTTTTCGATGATGTCAACATCAACTTTACAGCAGGTAACACAT
Organism: Streptococcus gallinaceus; assembly: GCF_040545695.1. NCBI lineage: Bacteria > Bacillati > Bacillota > Bacilli > Lactobacillales > Streptococcaceae > Streptococcus > Streptococcus gallinaceus. The sequence continues at coordinate 144,900 of NZ_JBEPMK010000006.1, forward strand.
ATGGTTTGATTGGTGCCAACGGTGCTGGTAAATCAACTTTCTTAAAAATCTTGGCTGGAGATATTGAACCATCTACAGGTCATATCTCACTCGGTCCTGACGAACGCTTGTCCGTACTCCGTCAAAATCACTTTGACTACGAAGATGAGCGCGTGATTGACGTTGTCATCATGGGAAATGAAACACTTTACAGCATCATGAAAGAAAAAGATGCTATTTACATGAAAGAAGATTTCTCTGAAGAAGATGGCGTTCGTGCAGCTGAACTCGAAGGAGAATTTGCTGAACTTGGTGGTTGGGAAGCTGAAAGTGAAGCATCTCAATTGCTCCAAAACTTGAATATTTCTGAAGACCTACACTACCTCAACATGAGTGAATTGGCAAATGGTGACAAGGTTAAAGTCCTCCTCGCTAAAGCACTCTTTGGTAAGCCAGATGTCCTTCTTCTTGACGAGCCTACCAATGGTTTGGATATTCAGTCTATTACTTGGTTGGAAGATTTCTTGATTGACTTTGAAAATACCGTCATCGTCGTATCCCATGACCGTCATTTCTTGAACAAAGTATGTACACACATGGCTGACCTTGACTTCGGTAAAATCAAACTCTTCGTTGGTAACTATGATTTCTGGAAAGAGTCATCAGAGTTGGCTGCACGCTTACAAGCAGACCGCAATGCTAAAGCAGAAGAAAAAATCAAACAATTGCAAGAATTCGTTGCTCGCTTCTCTGCCAATGCATCAAAATCAAAACAAGCTACATCTCGTAAAAAAATGCTGGATAAAATCGAATTGGAAGAAATCGTGCCATCAAGCCGTAAGTATCCATTCGTTAACTTCAAAGCAGAACGAGAAATTGGTAATGACCTTTTGACCGTTGAGAACTTGTCTGTCACAATCGATGGTGAAAAGATTCTTGATAATATCAGTTTCATCCTTCGTCCAGGCGATAAGACAGCCTTGATTGGACAAAATGACATCCAAACAACCGCCCTTATCCGTGCCATCATGGGAGAAATCGAATATGAGGGTACTGTCAAGTGGGGTGTCACAACGAGTCAATCTTACTTACCCAAAGATAACAGTGCCGACTTTGCTTCTAGCGAATCAATTTTGGATTGGCTTCGTCAATTTGCTAGCAAGGAAGAAGATGACAACACATTCTTGCGTGGTTTCTTGGGACGGATGCTCTTTTCTGGTGATGAAGTTAACAAGTCTGTCAATGTCTTGTCAGGGGGAGAAAAAGTACGTGTGATGCTGTCTAAACTCATGCTCCTCAAGTCAAATGTTCTCGTGCTCGATGACCCAACCAATCACTTGGACTTAGAATCAATCTCAAGTTTGAACGATGGCCTAAAAGCCTTCAGAGAATCCATCATCTTCGCCAGCCATGACCATGAATTCATTCAAACATTAGCAAATCATATCATTGTTATTTCTAAAAATGGTGTAATTGACCGTATTGATGAAACTTATGATGAATTTTTGGAAAATGCTGAAGTACAAGCTAAGGTACAAGAACTCTGGAAATAAAAAGCGACACTGTCGCTTTTTTTCTATTTGTAAACGTGATACAATATGCCTATGAATTATCCTAAGAAAAAAACAGTTCTCTATCACCTAATCTCATTTCTACTACCTTTGACTATCATGGGTATTTTGTTAGCTACCCACGGAATCTGGTGGGGAAGTAAAACGACTATCCTTGCAAGTGATGGATTTCATCAATATGTGATTTTTAATCAAACTTTACGAAATGCTTTACACGGCCAAGGTTCTATTTTCTATACGTTTACAAGTGGTCTAGGTCTTAACTTCTACGCCCTTTCTGCTTATTACTTAGGCTCATTCCTATCACCACTTGTTTACTTCTTTAGCCTTTCAAGCATGCCTGATGCATTCTACCTTTTTACAATTGTCAAGTTTGGATTGACGGGTCTGTCAAGTTATTATTCCCTCACTCGTATCCATAAAAAATTGTCTCCTACACTGGGGCTCTTGCTGTCAACTGGTCTATCTCTCATGAGTTTTTCAACTAGCCAGCTAGAGATTAATTCGTGGTTAGATATTTTTATCCTTGTTCCACTTATTTTGCTAGGTTTGCACAGGTTGGCTACTAAACAAGGGCGAACTCTTTATTACATTTCCTTGACCTGTCTCTTTATTCAAAGTTATTATTTTGGATATATGACTGCTATTTTTTTATTACTATACTTTTTCTTAGAAATTTCTTGGGATATAAAAGGACGAATTTCAACATTTATAGACTTTACAGTTGTGTCACTGTTGTCAACCTTGACCAGTATGATTGTTCTCTTACCAACTTATCTAGATTTAAAAACACATGGTGAGAGCTTTACAGCTATATCTAGTTTAAAAACTGAAAATTCATGGTTTCTAGATATTTTTGCAAAAAATATTGTGGGAAATTTTGATACTACAAAATTCGGTGCCATTCCGATGATCTCGGTTGGACTCCTTCCACTCATACTAGCCCTGCTTTTCTTTTTCCTACCAACCATCAAACGCGTAACGAAATTGACTTACAGCCTTGTTCTTGCTTTTATTGTAGCTAGTTTTTACCTACAACCACTCGATTTATTTTGGCAAGGTATGCATGCTCCAAATATGTTCCTACATCGGTATGCCTGGGTATTTTCATTTTTAATTATTTACATGGCAGCAGAAACTTGCATCCGCCTGAAGGAAATCAAGCGCTGGAATTTCCTTGCAGTGGGTATTTTTCTCATTGCTGGATTTGTTACAACCTATTTATTTAAAGAGCACTATAGTTTCTTAGATAATAGCCTATTTTTATTAACAGCAGAATTTGTAATTGTGTATGGACTCCTATTTTTAGCGAATATTTCAAATAAAATTTCACTACAATTTTTTACAATTTCCCTATTACTCTTTTCTATCTTCGAGATTGGTCTTCATAGTCATTACCAGATTCAGGGACTGGCAGACGAATGGAATTTCCCAAGTAGGGAAAATTATGCTCGAGATATAAAAGATATTGACAATCTTGTAAAGGATGTTGACAATAATTATCGAACAGAGCGACTTCTCCCTCAAACTGGAAATGATAGTATGAAATTCAATTACAATGGAATTTCCCAATTTTCTTCTGTCCGTAATCGCTCTTCCAGCTCGACACTAGATAAACTCGGCTTCCGCTCTGATGGAACAAATCTGAATTTACGCTACCAAAATAATACTCTCATCGCGGATAGTCTATTTGGAATCAAATACAACATTGCCTCGACAAATCCTAATAAACTTGGTTTTTCTCTCTACAAAAATGGAACAAGCTTAAATTTATACCAAAATCACAATGCCCAACAAATAGGTATCCTAACTACTGGACTTTACAAAAATATAAAGTTTACAAATCTTACTTTGGATAATCAGACCAATTTTTTGAACGCCCTAACCGGACTGAATCATCATTACTTTACAAGTCTTGAACCAGCCTCATCCAGTCAGACAAAATTGTTTGAAAATCGTGTTTCTCTTCAAGCAAAAACTGGTCAAGAAACTGCCTCTGTTCAATATACACTTACAATCCCTAAAAATGGACAACTGTACGTTAGCTTGCCAAATATCCGTTATTCGAATGAAAATAGTAAAAACATTCTCATTACTGTAAACAATCAGTCAAGTGAGTTTACAATGGATAATACCTTTGCATTCTTTAATGTTGGCTATTTCAAGGATCAAGAAGAAGTTACTTTGACAATTAGTTTTCCAAAAAATCAAACGATTTCTTATGACCTCCCACAATTCTATATATTAGATCAGGCAGCCTATCAAGAAGCCATCTCTACCTTGTCTGAAAAAAATATTCATACAACATTAGACAAAAATACGGTTAAAACAACCTATAGTACCACAGAGGATGCATCTATCTTCTATACCATTCCATATGATAAGGGATGGACAGCCACGCAAAATGGAAAGAAATTGACCATTTCACGCGCACAAAATGGCTTTATGAAAGTAAATGTTAAAAAAGGCAGTGGCACGATTATATTGACATTTATTCCGAATGGATTCTATATTAGTTGCCTTTGTTGTGTAGGTGGACTACTATTCTTCTTCCTTTATGAGAGACTAAGAAAAAAGCAACAATGATTGAAAAAGTCTAGATTCAATTGAGTCTAGACTTTTTTGGTAATAAAAAAACGCCGTAAATTCGACGTTTGAATACTCCGCCAACAGGGCTCGAACCTGTGACATCATGATTAACAGTCATGCGCTCTACCAACTGAGCTATGGCGGAAGATATAGTCCGTACGGGATTCGAACCCGTGTTACCGCCGTGAAAAGGCGGTGTCTTAACCCCTTGACCAACGGACCATAAACAAGACAATATCTAGTATAATATAGCCTTCTTTTTTTGTCAACCGTTTTTTTCTAGAATTTTGTGATATCTTGACATTTTATTTTCTTTAAGGTAGAATAGTGGAGTTGAGTAGGTTCCATAGCTCAGCTGGATAGAGCATTCGCCTTCTAAGCGAACGGTCGCAGGTTCGAATCCTGCTGGAATCATTATAAAAAAGCTGGGAAAATATTTCTCAGCTTTTTCATTTTTTTTATGGAACTATAGCCAAGATATACTCCTACGAAACAACCGATTTTTGTCCTATCCTTTTTTCTTTCCAAAGTTGAAAACTGGTATAGGATAAAGGAAGAAGGCAAAATAGAAGAGCATCTTCTTGAAAACAATCAACCAAAATCGTAGCTAGATACACTCCCAGCATAAATGTAAGAATGATTAAAAGGATGTGATAGCCTTTTTTTCTTAATTGAGCATCTTGTTCAACCACCCCCTTAAAACAAAGATGAGCTGCATTCTTAACATTACCAGTCATCATAACATTTGCATAAGGAAGGCCTCGGATATTACGGAAACTTTCTACCTGAATAGAGGCTACAAAAGCAAGTATAGCGATGGTCATAGATGGACCTAAAATAGGGTTCAATACACAAGCTAGTAAGACTAAACCTAAAATAACAAGGCTGCTACTCAAATGCCACGGCCACTTATTTTTTACAAAATACTTCCGCATCAAATAGGTAAAACACTGACCTAAAGCAAAAAATGCGATTGGGACTAAAAATTGAAAAGCCTGATGTATCTGCCCTTTGGCCAGATAAAAAGCCATATAAACGACATTCCCAGATTGAATGCCTGCAAAACGGCCTCCTTGTGTAATAAATGTAAAAGCATTGAGAAAACCACTCACAAAGGTCAAACAAGTGGCAATTCGCAATCCTTCAAAGATACGATAATTTTTCTTTTTTGACATCTCTACTTTTCTCGTTTCACGTGAAACTACTTATGATAAGGACTTCCCTGTTGAATCATGAAAGCTCGATAAATTTGCTCAACTAAAACTAATTTCATTAGCTGATGGGGCAGGGTCAACTTTCCAAAACTCATCAAAAGATTAGCCCGTTTTTTGACAATCGGAGCTAATCCCAAACTTCCTCCAATGACAAATGTAATGTCTGAAAAACCTCTGACGGTAATATCCGACAAGATTTGGCTGAATTTTTCTGACGGAAACTGCTCTCCTTCAATTGCTAAGGCAATGACATAATCACGATCCGCAATTTTTCCCATGATACGTTGCGCTTCCTTCTCAAGAATTTGCTCGTTTTCAGCTTGGCTAGCTTTATCCGGCGTTTTTTCGTCCACTAGCTCAATCAATTCTAATTTGGTAAAACGAGACAGCCGCTTGCTATATTCAGCAATACCATCCTTGAGATATTTTTCTTTTAATTTTCCAACGGTGATGACTTTTATTTTCATGAATACATTGTAACATATCCACAAGAAGTTTTAAAATAGATTCTGATAAATAGGGGATAAATCAGCAGATTATTCACATATCCACAAAAGTTATCCACAGGTTGTGGATTGATTTTTGAAAGATTTAAGTTATAATTAAGAAAATAGAATTAAGATACAGGTAAGTAATAAGGAGGATTTCCATGAAAAAATACATAAAACTTGCTATTATTTTTGTCGTCGGTTTTCTAGGAGGACTTGCAGGAATGCTGGTTTATCCTCTCTTGCAGCCAGCCACTACCAATACTAGCACTGCGACCACAAGTAAATCTACCTCAGTTAGCAATGTAACCTATGACAATCAGACGTCTGTGACAAAAGCTGTAAAAACAGTACAAGATGCAGTTGTCTCAGTCATCAATTACCAAGCTAATAAGAACAATACTGAGTCGATTTTCGGGACAAATAATGAAGCTTCTGATGAGCTTTCTGTTGCTAGTGAAGGATCCGGTGTGATTTATAAAAAAGACGGTAAATACGCTTATATCGTAACCAATAATCACGTCATTGCAAACGCACAAAAAATTGATATCCAACTTGCCTCTGGTGAAAAAATTAGTGGCGAACTGGTTGGAGCTGATACATATTCTGATATCGCTGTTATTAAAGTTACGGCCGACAAGGTTTCTACTGTAGCAAAATTTGCTGATTCCGACTCTATCAATGTAGGGGAAACAGCTATTGCAATCGGTAGCCCTCTTGGTACAACTTATGCAAATTCTGTTACACAAGGAATTGTCTCCAGTCTCAGCCGCACCGTCACTTCAAAATCTGAAGATGGCCAAACTATCTCAACCAATGCTATCCAAACCGATACAGCTATCAACCCAGGGAATTCTGGCGGCCCTCTGATCAATATTGAAGGTCAAGTCATCGGTATCACATCAAGTAAAATTACTACATCTAGCTCTAGCGTCTCTGTCGAAGGAATGGGATTTGCAATCCCCGCAAATGATGCCGTTCAAATCATCAACCAACTAGAAAAGAACGGGAAAGTTACTCGCCCAGCACTTGGAATTAAAATGGCAAATGTAACGGATCTATCTACAAGTCAGATGCAAACTGCTGGTTTGTCAGACAGCAAAGTCAAATCAGGTGTTCTCGTCATTTCAACTCAATCAGGACTTCCAGCTGATGGAAAACTGGAAAAATACGACGTCATTACCAAAATCAATGACACTGCTATCTCGACAACTAGTGACCTTCAGAGTGCTCTTTACAAACATGCAATTGGAGATACTATCACCATCACCTATGTACGCAATGGAAAAGAAGCAACTGTCAAGATTAACTTGACAAAATCTACTGAAGAACTTTCTTCAAATTAGCTGTCAATATTGTCAATGTAACTTTACAATATTGTAAAGTTACATTTTTTTTGCTAGAATAAGCTTTATGGAAGCACTTGAATACCTCTCATTAACTGATATTACACCAAATCCTTATCAGCCCAGATTGCATTTTGATGATGAAAAACTAGCTGAACTAGCTCAATCTATCCGAGAAAATGGACTCATTCAACCCATCATCGTTCGAAAATCAGCTATTTTTGGCTATGAGCTTCTAGCTGGAGAACGACGATGGCGAGCTAGCAAACTAGCAGGAATTGAAACCATTCCAGCAGTTGTCAAAGAATTGTCAGATACGGATATGCTTTATCAGTCCATTATCGAAAACTTGCAGCGAGCTGATCTCAATCCCATTGAAGAAGCCCGTTCTTATCAAAAACTCCTCCAAAAAGGGCTCACTCATGATGAAATTGCTCAAATCATGGGAAAATCACGGCCTTACATCACAAATATACTCCGCCTGCTTAATCTTTCTCAGGCATTGATTGATGCAGTAGAGAATGGGAAGCTATCCCAAGGACATGCTCGCTTGCTCATTCCTCTTGATGAAAAAAGCCAACTTGAGTGGCTAGACAAGCTAACTGCCTCCGATATCAGTGTTAGAAAATTAGAGCAGCTCTTGGCTGAAAAAAAAGAAAAAAAAGTTGCAAAACAAAATCTCTTCATTCAGGAAGAGGAAAAAGAACTTAGAAAAAAACTAGGTACAGCTGTAAAAATCAAACAGCAAAAAAACGGACAGGGAAGTCTGACTATTTCCTTTTCAACTAGTGAAGAATTGGAAAGAATTATCCAAAGCTTAAAATAAGCCTGTGGAGAAAAAATCCGTATAAACAGTTTTATACACAATAAATCAGCCCGAAAAAGCCAATCATACTGGCTTTTTATTTGTTTATTCACATTCTGTGGAAAACTTTTATAAACAGTGTGAAAAACTTTTTATCTTGTGGAAAACTTTTTGATTTTGTGATAAACTAGAAGAACCAAAAATGAAAAGAAAGGGGGGCAAGTATGAATCCTGAACAATTATTTTGGGATCGAATTATCCAATTAGCCAAAGAACATTTGAATCTCAATCAAGCAGCATATGATTTTTACATTTCAGAAGCACGATTGGTTCAAATTAGTGGCTCAACAGCAACTATCTTTTTAGATAGCTCGGTGAAGCAATATTTTTGGGAGAAAAATCTCAATGATATTCTCCTAACAGCTGGTTTTGAAGTATACAATGCACCTCTAGAAGTCCAGTATGTCTTTGAACTACCAAACGACAGTCAGCTGGAAAGCCAACCAGTAGCAACGCCTGTCGTCCAAGTCATCCTCCCTGAGCAGCAAAATAACCAGCCGATTGTTCAACCCGTTCATTCTGATATCAAACCACAATATCAATTTGAAAATTTTGTGCAAGGTGATAACAATCAATGGGCAAAAGCTGCAGCATTAGCTGTTTCAGATAATCTTGGGGAACTTTATAATCCTCTCTTTATCTTTGGAGGACCCGGGCTTGGAAAAACGCACTTGCTCAATGCTATCGGAAATAAGGTTTTACAAAATAATCCGAATGCTCGCATTAAGTATGTGGCTTCTGAAACATTTATCAATGATTTCTTGGAGCATCTTCGCCTCAATAAAATGGAGGCTTTCAAGAATACCTATCGTAACCTAGATTTATTGCTGATTGATGATATTCAGTCTCTCAGTAACAAGGCGACGACACAGGAAGAATTTTTCAATACCTTTAATGCCTTGCACGATAAGAGTAAGCAAATTGTTCTGACGAGTGACCGCAATCCTGATCACCTAGAAAATCTGGAAGAACGCCTTGTCACGCGCTTTAAGTGGGGCTTAACGAGTGAGATTACACCGCCAGATTTTGAAACTCGAATTGCTATCTTGCGTAATAAATGTGAAGATTATCCCTACACCTTTGCCGACGATACTTTAGCCTATCTAGCTGGTCAATTTGACTCCAATGTCCGTGACCTTGAAGGAGCTCTAAAAGATATCCATCTCATCGCAACGCTGCGACAATTAACAACGATTACAGTTGATGTAGCAGCAGAGGCCATTCGTTCACGAAAACAAACTAGCCCTCAAAATATGGTCATCCCTATTGACAAAATTCAGGCAGAGGTCGGAAATTTCTACGGAATTAGCGTCAAGGAATTAAAAGGTGCTAAACGTGTTGCAAACATCGTTCATGCCCGTCAGGTCGCCATGTATCTAGCGCGTGAAATGACCGATAACTCGCTTCCAAAAATCGGGAAAGAATTTGGTAATCGAGACCATACAACGGTGATGCATGCTTACAATAAGATAAAAACAATGTTGCTTGATGATGAAAATCTAGAGATTGAAATTAGCACCATTCGGAACAAGATTCGGTAGTTGTGGATAATTCTTGAAAAATAGACCGACTTTTCCACAAATTGTGAACAAGTCATTTTTCTTGCTATTAGTGGGCTTAGTACACTTTTCCACAGATTTCACAGACACTACTATTACTATTAACCTTAACAACCATAAATAAAGGAGAATTCATGATTCAATTTTCAATTAACAAAACTATTTTTCTACAGGCTTTAAATATTACCAAAAGAGCTATCAGTCATAAAAATGCTATTCCTGTTTTATCAACTGTAAAAATTGATGTTCATAAAGAAGGAATTACATTGACAGGTTCTAATGGTCAAATTTCGATTGAAAACTTCATTTCTGTTCAGGATGAAAATGCAGGTCTCTTGATTTCGACAACAGGTTCTATTCTGTTAGAAGCTGGCTTCTTCATCAATGTCGTATCCAGCCTACCAGACCTCGTTCTTGATTTTAAAGAAATTGAGCAAAAGCAAGTCGTTTTGACAAGTGGTAAATCAGAGATTACCCTAAAAGGAAAAGAAGCAGAGCAATATCCACGTTTGCAAGAAGTTCCAACTTCTAGTCCATTGGTATTGGAAACAAAAGTGTTGAAACAAACAATCAATGAAACAGCCTTTGCAGCCTCAACGCAAGAAAGTCGTCCTATCTTAACAGGTGTGCATTTTGTCTTGACAGAAAATACAGCTCTTAAAACAGTAGCGACAGATTCTCACCGTATGAGCCAACGTAAACTAACTTTGGAAAAAGCCGGTGACAATTTTGATGTTGTAATCCCAAGTCGCTCTCTACGCGAATTTGCAGCTGTTTTTACAGACGATATTGAAACCGTAGAAGTATTCTTCTCAAATAACCAAATGTTATTCCGTAGCGAGCATATTAGCTTCTACACACGTTTGCTAGAAGGAAGCTATCCTGATACAGACCGCTTGATTCCAAAAGAATTTAATACGATTGCTATTTTTGATACAGCTAACCTGCGACAAGCGATGGAACGTGCTCGTCTTTTGTCAAATGCAACACAAAATGGAACTGTAAAATTAGAAATCGTCAATCAGCTGGTATCGGCTCACGTAAATTCACCAGAAGTGGGACGTGTTAATGAAGAATTAGATACCTTAGAAGTTGTAGGAGATGATTTGGTCATTAGCTTTAACCCAACTTATCTGATTGAAGCATTGAAAGCTATTGATAGCGACCAAGTTAAAGTCAGCTTTATCTCGCCTGTACGTCCATTTACTTTGGTACCAAATAATGAGACAAATGACTTAGTGCAATTGATTACACCAGTTCGTACGAACTAAGAATAGGAACTTAGGACAAAATTTTATTATTTTAGCGTAGTGGTTGACTGAAGGTTCTTCTCCCTTGTTACACAAGGAGTTTCGACTAATCTAGTCAACTGTGCGGAGGTGGGACGACAAAATTGATTTCTATGAAATCACAATTTTTGTCCCACTCTCTTTTTGTTATAATCAGTTAGGTAGGAGGAAGAAATCATGTATCAACTAGGAAGTCTTGTAGAGATGAAAAAGCCTCATGCTTGTACGATAAAGTCTACTGGGAAAAAAGCCAATGAGTGGGAAGTGAAGCGCTTGGGAGCAGATATCAAGATTCGCTGTACCAACTGTGATCACTTGGTCATGATGAGTCGGCATGATTTTGAAAAACGCTTGAAAAAAGTATTGAAGGATGATGTTAATTCAAAATAAAACATAAATTAGAAAGATTTCCGTTGGAAGTCTTTTTTTGTTATAATAACCCCATTATGACAGTCTATATTATTGCAAATCCACATGCAGGAGCGCAGCTAGCTGTTGACATTGTGGAAGAAATTCAAGTCAACTATCCTCATCTCGAAAAGAAAATTTTCTTTACAACTTGTCCCAATGATGAAAAAAATCAAGTTCAATTGGCTTTGCAGACTTGGCAAGAAGGAGATACTTTTCTGGTGATTGGTGGTGATGGAACTCTTTCAAAAGTTCTCTACCATCTTCCTCAGAACATTCCTTTTTCCTATTACCCAGTTGGGTCAGGAAATGATTTTGCGCGTGCCTTGCAGTTACCAGATTTAGCAGCCACTATTGCCAATATAGAAGCAGGAAATACGCGAGAAATTACGATTTTTGCAGCTGAAGAGGGAATTTTATTAAATAGCTTAGACCTCGGATTTGCAGCCTGGGTGGTCAATGAAGCGGCTCATTCAACATTAAAACGTCTCCTCAATCGCTTATATTTAGGCAAGTTGACTTATATTTTTATTGCTATTTTATCTTTGCTTAAAAATCCAGTCGCTAGCGTGAAGATTCAAAAAAATAATCAGGAAATACTTGAGTTGGATCATGTTTACTTTTTCTCAGTTGCCAATAATACTTATTTTGGTGGTGGGATTATGATTTGGCCGACTGCGACTGTCTATGATTCTCAATTGCACATGATTTACGCAAAAGGAGAAACCTTCTGGAAGCGACTGGCTATCCTATTGACACTGGTCTTTAAACAACATCAGCAGTCTTCTTATCTCCAACATGAGGTGCTAGAAACAGCTCACATCAAGATACCTAGAGAAAGTATCGTTGAGGTTGATGGAGAAATTATCTCTAGCCGTGAGCTAACATTAAAAGCCCAAAAACGGAAAATTTATCTCTGAAATAAGACGCAACCTCAGGTTATTGGGGTAACTTGGTCAAACTAGCTGAGTTAGTTTTAGGGAAAAAATCAGACGTGAGGTAGAAAAAATATTGAACAGCCAATGAATAGTTGGGAATATTTTTCATCGTTCATATTTTAATTAGCTTGCTATTCAGCAAGCTTTTTTTCTATTTTTTTGCTATAATTGTAATGATTGAATATTTTGAACGGAGACTAGAAGAATGGCCTTAACAGCAGGTATCGTCGGTTTGCCAAACGTTGGTAAATCAACCCTATTTAACGCAATTACAAAGGCAGGTGCAGAGGCTGCTAACTATCCCTTTGCAACCATTGAACCAAACGTTGGTATCGTCGAAGTGCCTGACGAACGTTTACAAAAATTAACCGAACTAATCACACCTAAAAAAACTGTCCCAACCACTTTTGAGTTTACAGATATCGCAGGTATCGTCAAAGGAGCATCAAAAGGTGAAGGACTCGGAAATAAATTCTTGGCCAACATTCGTGAAGTAGATGCGATTGTCCATGTGGTTCGTGCGTTTGACGATGAAAATGTCATGCGTGAACAAGGACGTGAAGACGCATTTGTTGACCCGTTGGCAGATATTGATACCATCAATTTAGAATTGATTTTAGCAGACTTGGAGTCGGTGAATAAACGGTATGCGCGTGTTGAGAAAATGGCGCGTACTCAAAAAGACAAAGACTCGCTTGCTGAATTTAATGTTCTTCAAAAAATCAAGCCAGTTCTTGAAGATGGTAAATCAGCTCGGATATTAGAATTCACTCCAGAAGAGCAAACAGTTGTGAAAGGTCTGTTCCTTCTAACAACAAAACCCGTTCTTTATGTGGCCAATGTCGATGAAGATAAGGTAGCAGATCCAGATAGTATTGACTATGTACAGCAAATCCGTGATTTTGCCGCGACAGAAAATGCAGAAGTTGTTGTTATCTCAGCGCGTGCCGAGGAAGAAATTTCGGAGTTGGATGACGAAGATAAGGCAGAATTCTTGGAAGCGATTGGTTTGACAGAATCCGGTGTCGATAAATTGACGCGTGCTGCCTATCACTTGCTTGGCCTTGGTACTTACTTTACAGCTGGTGAAAAAGAAGTGCGTGCATGGACCTTTAAACGCGGCATCAAAGCACCACAAGCAGCAGGAATCATTCACTCTGACTTTGAACGCGGCTTTATCCGTGCGGTCACCATGAGTTATGATGACTTGATGCAGTACGGGTCTGAAAAAGCTGTAAAAGAAGCAGGACGCCTTCGCGAAGAAGGAAAAGAGTATGTGGTCCAAGATGGAGACATCATGGAATTCCGCTTTAACGTATAAGAATCTAGAATAGTCATAGGAGGTTGGAAAGTTATTTCCAGCCCTTTTGGCTTTATTTGAGAAAGGAAGAGTATGGTAAAAATGATTGTAGGTCTTGGAAATCCAGGATCAAAGTACAAGGAAACAAAACACAATATTGGTTTTATGGCAATTGACAGAATTGCAAAGGAACTTGACATTAAATTTACAGAAGATAAAATTTTCAAAGCTGAAATTGGCTCTGCTTTTCTCAATGGTGAGAAGGTCTATTTTATCAAGCCAACCACTTTTATGAATAAATCAGGTGAAGCAGTTCATGCCTTGCTGTCCTACTATGGATTAGATTCAAGTGATTTGTTGGTCATTTATGATGACCTTGATATGGAAGTTGGCAAACTTCGTTTTCGTCAAAAAGGCTCTGCTGGTGGTCATAATGGTATCAAGTCAATTATCGCCCATATTGGTAGCCAAGAATTTGATCGTGTCAAGGTTGGAATCGGTCGTCCTCAAGGAAAAATGTCCGTCATTGATCATGTCATGAGTAAGTTTCATGGAGATGATGCCATTACGATTGATCAAACATTGGAAAAAGTTGACCAAGCTATCAAGTTTTATTTACAAGAAGATGACTTTGATGTTGTCATGAGAAAGTTTAATGGATAAGCATGAATATCATTGATTTAATTAGCCAAAATAAACAAATGATGACATGGCAGGCTAACCTAAATAAGTCAAGTCGTCAATTGATAACTGGACTTTCTGGAAGTAGTAAGGCCTTAGCGATTGTATCAGCCTTTGAGCAGGTTGACTATAAGCTGGTTGTTGTTACTGCAACTCAAAATGAGGCGGATAAGCTCAGTAATGAGTTGACAAATTTATTAGAGCAGGAGTACATTTACAACTTCTTTACAGATGATAGTCCAATTGCTGAATTTGTCTTTACCTCAAAAGACCGGACACAGGCCAGAGTTGAAGCCTTGAATTTTTTATGTGATAAAGGAAAAACAGGGATATTGGTTGTCAATATTGCTGCATTTCGCATTTTATTGCCCCAAAAAGAAACCTACCAAGAATCAATCTTCTCTCTCGAAGTAAATCAAGAAGAAGAAGTTGACAGCGTTGTAAAAAAACTGTTGCAAATAGGCTATAAAAAAACATCCAGAGTCCTAAGTCAGGGTGAATTTAGCATTCGTGGAGATATTTTAGACATCTACGAAATCAACAGTGAGCAGCCTTATCGGATTGAATTTTTTGGTGATGAAATTGATGGGCTACGGATATTTGATGTAGAAAAACAGATATCTTTACAAAATGTTGACAGTATTCTCATCAGTCCAGCATCAGAGTTGATTTTTTCTAGTGAAGATTTTGAGCGTGCCAGTCAAAAAGTAGAAAGTGCGATTCAACATGTTAATAATGAGACACAGATTTCTTATTTGAAGGAGGTTTTAGCAGATTTTCAAACTCAATATCGTCATCCAGATAGTAGGAAATTTCGTTCTTTCTTCTATGAGCAAAAATGGAC
Source organism: Streptococcus gallinaceus (assembly GCF_040545695.1). Lineage (NCBI taxonomy): Bacteria > Bacillati > Bacillota > Bacilli > Lactobacillales > Streptococcaceae > Streptococcus > Streptococcus gallinaceus. Next base: position 159,971 of record NZ_JBEPMK010000006.1, read on the forward strand.
CCTGTTAGACTATTTACCAGCGCATACACCTATCTTTTTTGATGATTTTCATAAGTCAATGGATAGTTACGCTTTTTTTGAAAAAGAAGCAATGGAACTATTGACACAAGATTTACAAAACAGTAAATCCATTTCTAGTCTAGAATACTTTGCAGCCCCCTATCAAGAACTACGGACCTATAAGCCAGCTACCTTCTTTTCAACTTTTCAAAAGGGATTAGGAAACCTTAAATTTGATGCAATTTATCAATTTAATCAGCATCCAATGCAGGAATTCTTTAATCAAATTCCTTTATTGCAGGAAGAAATTAGACGATTTGAAAAATCGGGTTATACTTTGATTCTTCAAACGGAGAATGAAGCTAGTTTACAAAATTTACAAAAAACTTTACAAGAATACCAAATCACAATTCCCTTTACAGACCCTAACCATCTAGAACCAGGTAAGAGTCAGATTAGTTTTGGGAATTTAAGTTCAGGTTTTCATTTTTTAGATGAAAAAATTGCGATTATTACAGAACATGAAATTTTTCATAAAAAGATTAAAAGAAAAATTCGAAGGAAAAATATTTCCAATGCTGAGCGATTAAAGGATTACAATGAGCTCGAAAAAGGAGATTATGTTGTCCATCATGTTCATGGAATCGGTCAATTTTTAGGAATTGAAACGATTGAAATTTCAGGAATTCATCGTGATTATCTAACGATTCAGTATCAAAATTCAGATCGTATTTCTTTGCCGATTGATCAGATTGACTTGCTGTCAAAATACACCTCTTCGGACGGAAAAACTCCTAAAGTCAATAAATTAAATGATGGACGATTCCAACGGACACGGCAAAAAGTTCAAAAACAAGTTGAGGACATTGCAGATGATTTAATCCAATTGTATGCAGAGCGTAGCCAATTAAAGGGCTTTGCTTTTTCGGAAGATGATACCAATCAAGAAGAGTTCGATAATCATTTTGCTTATGCAGAGACTGAGGACCAGCTTCGTTCGATTGACGAAATCAAAAAAGACATGGAAAAGCCTGCTCCTATGGATCGTCTTTTAGTCGGAGATGTTGGATTTGGTAAGACAGAAGTAGCCATGCGAGCAGCTTTCAAAGCAGTCAACGATGGAAAGCAAGTTGCTATTTTGGTACCGACAACAGTTTTGGCACAACAACACTATGCAAACTTCTTAGAACGTTTTTCAGAATTCCCTGTAAATGTTGATGTATTGAGTCGATTTAGGACTAAGGCAGAGCAGACAAAAACGTTGGAAAATCTTAAAAAGGGTCGCGTAGATATTCTGATTGGAACCCATAGAATCTTGTCTAAAGACGTTGAGTTTGCTGATTTAGGACTCTTAATTATTGACGAAGAACAGCGATTTGGTGTCAAGCATAAAGAGAGTTTGAAAGAGTTGAAAAAACGAGTGGACGTATTGACATTAACTGCTACTCCAATTCCTCGTACTCTGCACATGTCGATGCTAGGAATTCGAGATTTGTCAGTTATTGAAACGCCACCGACCAATCGCTATCCTGTCCAAACTTACGTTTTAGAAACAAATCCTACTGTTATACGAGATGCGGTACTAAGGGAAATGGATCGCGGAGGACAAATTTACTACCTTTACAACAAAGTTGACACTATCGAGCAAAAAGTTTCAGAGCTAAAAGAACTGATTCCTGAAGCAAGTATAGGATTTGTTCATGGTCAGATGTCAGAAATCCAATTAGAGAATACCTTATTTTCCTTTGTAGAAGGCGAGTATGACATTTTAGTTACCACAACAATTATTGAGACAGGTGTCGATATTCCAAATGCCAATACGCTGTTTATTGAAAATGCGGATCATATAGGTCTGTCAACCTTGTATCAACTTCGTGGTAGGGTTGGAAGGTCCAATCGGATTGCCTATGCCTATCTCATGTATCGTCCAGATAAGAGCCTGACGGAAATTTCTGAGAAAAGACTGGAAGCCATAAAAGGTTTTACAGAACTTGGTTCGGGCTTTAAAATTGCCATGCAAGATTTATCAATTCGAGGTGCTGGTAACATACTCGGTGCTGCCCAGAGTGGATTTATTGATTCGGTCGGATATGAATTGTATTCTCAGTTGCTGGAAGAAGCTATTTTAGTCAAACAAGGCAAACAAAAAATACGTGAAAAATCGAATGCTGAATTGAATTTACAGATTGATGCCTATCTACCATCTGATTATATTTCAGACCAACGTCAAAAAATTGAAATCTACAAGAAAATCAAAGAGATTGACAGTCGTGTCAATTATCAGTATCTTCAAGATGAGTTGATAGATCGATTTGGTGAGTATCCAGATGTAGTGGCCTATCTGCTAGAAATAAGCCTGCTGAAGTATTTTGCAGACCAAATGTTCACAGAAACAATGATCAGAAAACAGAACCAAATTCTTGTCAACTTTGAGGCACGAGCAGGACAGATATTCTTGACCCAGGACTATTTCCAAGCGCTCTCGCTTGTCAATCTTAAAGCAAGAATAGCAGAAAATAGTGGACGGATGCAGTTAATTTTTGATATTCGGAAGAAAAAAGATTTTGAAATTCTAGAAGAATTGATGAAATTTGCCGAAAAAATGCTTGAAATAAAGCTTTCCAAAGAGAATAAACTGTAAAAAACGGTTAAAAGTGATAGAATAGAGAAATGAGGTGAAAATATGAGACTAGATAAATATCTGAAAGTTTCCCGGATTATCAAACGCCGCACAATTGCGAAGGAAGTGGCAGATAAAGGGAGAATTAAAATCAACGGAGTTTTGGCCAAATCATCAACAGATGTCAAACTAAATGATACGATTGAAATTCGTTTCGGTAACAAATTGCTGATTGTAAAAGTACTTGAAATGAAAGACAGTACTAAAAAAGAAGACGCTGAGAAAATGTATGAAATCATCAATGAAACAAGGATTGAAAACAATGAAGAAATCTAAAGTTTTACAGCTCAATAATGACTATATTCAGTCACAAAAAAGTAAAAGTCAGCAAAAACAGGATGAAAATCGTCAAAAAAATCGTTTTATGGGATCTATCCTTATTCTGGTTGTCTTTCTGTTTGTTTTGCCAACCTATAATTTGGTGCAGACCTATCATACATTGAAAGAGAAGGAGCAACAATTGGTTGACTTGCAAAAGCAATACGACAAATTGGCTGCGGATGAAAAAATAGAATCTTCACTTGTTACTAAACTGAAAGACAAGGATTTTGCAGCTAAGTATGTCCGTGCAAAATACCAGTTTTCAAAAGAGGGAGAGTTTGTTTACAACATCCCAGGACTATTACCAAAATGACAGACAATATTTTAGAAATCGTTGAAAAGTTCTTGTCACATTCAGATCAGAAGCTAGAAGAACTTTCAGAGAAGAATCGAACACTAAATTTGGAAGAAGAGTAAGTGGAAAGGAGGAAATATGCTGCGAAAAGAACTGCTTTTTTGGATATTGCCAATCTTTTTTATCAGTAACCAGGTAGTCAGCACAGAACTATCTGTAGAATTGACTAATGAAGAAGCCTACCAACTGACCAGCATGTCCTACCAGCCCCAGTTTACTGAAATTCCAACGAATCCTAATGTCACTAAAGAAATCCAAACTTATGTTGACAAAGAGTTGACAGTTGAAGAAGCAACTATTCGTCCAAACCAAACCTTTCAAATCCAATCTATTCTTGTAAATAATCAGAATAAACAGGTTTTTCAATTGAGCAATGGAAATTATATACTTGCAGATACTGAGGTAATTTATGATGATGTGATTGTTCAGCAAGAAACTGTACAACGAGATTATTGGTTGACAGATAACTTTACAGTTTACTCTAGTCCAATAGAAAATCAAGCTCGAAAATTAGCGACAAACTTGAACCCTTATCAATCAGTTGTAGCCACAGAGATTATCAGCAGTCATTGGGATACATTTGCCAAGATTTCGGGTGTTGGGTGGATAAAATTAAAGCAACTTTCTGAAGAAGATAATCGCATAGAATCCGTTCAAAAACTGCTAGATCAACGTTATCAATCTGATAAATTCTCCATCTATGTAAAACAATTATCGACAGAGAAGGAAGCCGCAATCAACGCAGATAAGCAGATGTATGCGGCCAGTATTTCTAAACTACCTGTCCTTTACTATAGTCAAAAACAAGTTGATAAAGGACAATATAATTTACAACAAGGTTTACAATATATTGACAAGGTGACAAGTTTTAAAGGCAGTTATAGTCCAGAAGGTAGCGGATCCCTATCTAAAATTGCGGATAATAAGCATTATCGAATTGATCAGTTGATGGACCTAACCGCTAAGTATTCTGATAATGCAGCGAGTAACTTGCTAGCCTACTACCTAACAGATCAATTTGATGAAGCATTCTATTCAGAGATTACAAATATTACCAAAGAAAAGTGGGATATGCAGACTCGTTTGGCAAGTAGCAAGATGGCGGGACTTATGATGGAAGCCATCTATTATCAAAATGGTTACGCTCTCCAAAGTTTAACAGGAACAAATTTTGATGACCAACGAATTGCCAAGGATATTCCTACAAAGATTTCTCATAAAATTGGTGATGCTTATGATGTGAAGCATGATGTCGCAATTGTCTACACAGATTCACCATTTATCTTGTCGATTTTTACGGATAAATCTGATTATGATACAATTTCACAAATTGCCAAGGACATTTACGATATTTTGAAATAAATGAAAAAAACAGATTTTTTAAAAGTGGTAGAAAAGAACCATTTTTTTGACCAACACGCAAAGGTTTTAGTAGCTGTATCAGGTGGAAAAGATTCTCTTAATCTTTTTCATCTGCTTTTTGATTTACGCCATGACTTGAATATTGAATTGGGAATGATTCACGTGAATCATCAGCAGCGTCCTGAGTCTCAAGAGGAGGAAAGGTATCTAGCATCATTAGCTAGGGAGTTTGGAATTCCGTTTTTTGTCGATTATTTTTCTGAAAAATTTAGCGAAGCCAAGGCTCGAGAATTTCGGTACGAATTTTTTAAAAAAATCATGATACAGGAAGATTATACGGCACTGGTGACGGCGCACCATGCAGATGATCAGGCAGAGACTATTTTTATGCGGATTCTTCGAGGAAATATCTTACGGAATCTAGAGGGCATAGAGGCCGTTCAACCATTTGGTGCAGGACAGTTGATTCGTCCCCTTCTGTCTTTTAAAAAGTCAGATTTAGCAGATATTTTCCATTTTGAAGACAGTAGTAATGCCAGTCAGCATTATTTTCGAAATCGTGTTCGAAACACCTATCTTCCACTCTTAGAAAAGGAAAATCCTAGATTTTCTACTGCTCTGATAGAGCTGGGTGACGAGACCATGCAGCTGTTCACCGCCTTGCGCGATTTGACAAATGAAATTACCGTTACAAACTGTCAAGAATTTCTTAACCAAACACCAGCTGTTCAGTATTTTTTGTTGCAAGAGTACGTAGCTCAATTTCCAGACTTGCAGTTAACAAAAACTCAATTTCGAGAAGTACTAGCTATTCTTCAAAGTAAGAAAACGTATCAGCACTTTTTGAAAAATGGTTATTATTTATTGAAAACAGAAACAGAATTTTCAATCACCAAAATCATACCCGAGACGGATGAAAACTACCATCATTTAGTGATAAAATCAGAAGGAATTTATCATTATAAGGATTTGGTGATAGGAGTAGATGTTCCATTAGAAGGTACGCAACAAATTCTCTATTTAAAAAAGGAATTTCCTATTATCCTTCGTTCACGACAAGCAGGGGATAAAATTTTGTTAAATGGTGTTCGTAAAAAGCTTCGTCGCTATTTTATAGACGAAAAAATCCCACAAGAAAAGCGACAAAAAGCAACCATAGTAGAACAATGTGAAAATATCTATGGAATTGCAAATATCGTTGCTAGTGATTTGAGTAAATCTACTAAAAATGATACAATAAATGTTACATTATATATAAAAATGAAAGTGTAAATTCGATTATGTTGGAAAAAGACATCAAAAAAGTTTTGATTACTCACGAGGAAATTGCAGCTCAGAGTGCGATTTTAGGAAAGCAGCTAACAGAAGATTATAAAGATAAAAATCCTCTCTTAATTGGTATTTTGAAAGGATCAATCCCATTCATGGCGGAACTAGTGAAACACATTGATACCCATTTAGAAATGGAGTTCATGGTTGTGTCTAGTTACCATGGGGGTACTGAAAGTAGCGGGACTATCAAAATTATCAAAGACATTGACGCTGATGTGGCAGGACGTGATGTTATCTTTGTTGAAGATATTATTGATACAGGCCGTACATTGAAAGAATTGAAAGAATTGTTTGAACTGCGCCGTGCGAAATCACTTCGTATTGTGACGATGTTGGATAAACCAGAAGGTCGTGTCGTTGATATCGATGCAGACTACACATGTTTTACAATTCCAAATGAATTTGTAGTTGGATTTGGTCTAGACTTCAAAGAAAACTATCGTAACTTACCCTATGTAGGAGTTCTAAAAGAGGAAGTCTACTCAAACTAGAAAAAGGTAACTAGAGTTTATGAACAAACAACCCAATAAAGGATTTATTCGAAATCCTTTTCTCATTATTCTATTGATTGCAACTGTCATTACTGGATACCAATTCATGAAGGCGGGTAGCCAAGTTTCAACACAAGAAATCAGCTATTCACAAGTTGCCAAAGCATTGCAAGATGGGAATGTTAAGGATATTACTTATCAGCCAAATAGTAGTGTTATTCAAATCACTGGTACGTATGAAAAAGCAGTGACAGAAAAAAGTGATTTATCAAGTACAATTCGACTATTTTCTGTTAGTGAAAAAGCAACTTACAAGAAGTTTTCTTCTATTATATTAGCATCAGATTCGACTATTTCAAATCTTCAAACTTTAGCTGAAAAACACAATGTCAAAGTTACGGTTAAACCAGAAAGTTCAAATAGTCTGTGGTTCAATCTTCTAATCAATCTGCTTCCTCTTGGTCTTGTCATGGTAGTCTTTTTCATGATGATGAATCAAGGCGGTGGCGGAGGTGCCCGTGGAGCTATGAACTTTGGTCGTAACAAAGCCAAAGCTCTTGAGAAAAATAACATTAAAGTTCGTTTCTCAGATGTTGCAGGTGCCGAAGAAGAAAAACAAGAACTAGTAGAAGTTGTTGAGTTCTTGAAAGATCCAAAACGATTCACTAAATTGGGTGCACGTATTCCGGCAGGTGTCTTGTTAGAAGGCCCTCCTGGAACAGGTAAAACACTCCTTGCAAAAGCAGTAGCTGGTGAAGCCGGAGTACCATTCTTTTCTATTTCAGGTTCTGACTTTGTTGAGATGTTTGTTGGTGTCGGTGCTAGCCGTGTTCGTTCTCTTTTTGAAGATGCTAAAAAATCTGCTCCAGCCATTATTTTCATCGATGAGATTGATGCTGTTGGTCGCCAACGTGGTGTCGGTATGGGCGGAGGAAATGATGAGCGCGAGCAAACTCTTAACCAACTCCTTATTGAAATGGATGGATTTGAAGGGAATGAAGGAATTATTGTTATTGCTGCTACCAACCGTAGTGATGTGTTAGACCCAGCTCTCTTACGTCCAGGGCGTTTTGACCGTAAAGTCCTTGTTGGTCGTCCAGATGTGAAAGGCCGTGAAGCGATTCTTAAAGTTCATGCTAAAAACAAACCATTAGCTGAAGATGTGGATTTGAAATTGGTCGCTCAACAAACACCAGGTTTTGTGGGTGCCGATCTTGAAAATGTATTGAATGAAGCGGCTCTCGTTGCAGCTCGTCGCAATAAAACAGTTATTGATGCTTCTGATATTGATGAAGCTGAAGATCGTGTCATTGCTGGTCCATCTAAAAAAGATCGTACAATTTCACAAAAAGAACGTGAAATGGTGGCCTATCACGAAGCAGGACATACAATTGTTGGACTTGTTCTTTCAAACGCACGTGAAGTTCATAAGGTTACAATTGTCCCACGTGGTCGTGCAGGTGGTTACATGATTGCCTTACCCAAAGAAGATCAAATGCTACTTTCAAAAGAAGATATGAAAGAGCAATTGGCAGGCCTCATGGGTGGCCGTGTTGCTGAGGAAATTATTTTCAATGCCCAGACAACAGGCGCATCTAACGACTTCGAACAAGCTACACAAATGGCTCGTGCTATGGTTGCCGAATATGGTATGAGTGAAAAAATGGGTCCGATGCAGTATGAAGGAAGTCATGCAATGTTTGGACAATACACTACTCAAAAGCATATTTCTGAACAGACCGCATATGAACTAGATGTTGAAGTACGTGAGTTACTCAATGAAGCTCGCAACAAAGCATCCTCGATCATCCAAGAGCATCGCGAGGTGCATAAATTGATAGCAGAGGCGTTGTTAGAGCATGAAACGCTGGATAGCGTGCAAATTAAGTCCTTGTACGAAACAGGTCATATGCCTGCTGAAAAGTCAGATAACGAGGAACCACATCCTTTATCCTATGATGAAGTCAAATCGAAACTAGATTAAGAAGAACAGCTTATTGCTGTTCTTTTTTGTAGCAGGATGACAAGTATGACATGTACGTTATTCCATATGTATTATATACTTTATGTAAACAAGGAACATAAAGGAGTCGTAGGATATGGAATTTGAAGCTTTATACAAGAAGGTCAGAGGAATCGTGTTAAAATATCGGAAACAATATGTGTTACGTGGTTGGGAGTTATCGGATTGGGAACAAGAGGGGATGCTAAACTTATATGAGCTTCTTCATCGCCACCCAGAGCTAAGCAAAGCATCTCACCAAGAACGTCTATTGGTCTACTTTAAAGTACGGTTCGGAAATTACATCAAAGATAAACTTCGTAAACAAGAAAGCCAAAAGCGTCAGTTTGACCGGATGCCCTATGAAGAAGTGAGTGAGATTAGCCACCGTATTAGCAGTAAGGGGCTAATGAATGATGATTTAGTTGCACTACGTGGTCAATTAAGACAATTTAAAGCTAGTTTAGGCAGAGAAGGAGAAGAGCTTTATCAAAAGCTATTAAGCGGGGAACGGTTTAAGGGACGGAAGGAGATGGAGCGGCGTTTATCACAGTATTTAGAGGATTTTCGAGAGTTGTAGAAAAAAAGATGAAAAAATAATGAAAAAAGTCAAAAACAGTGTTGACAGTAGTGAGGTAGTCTGATATACTAATTAAGTTGTCTCGTGAGGGGCGGCGGTCATGAAAAAAGTTTCTAA